>JAMOVG010000340.1 GCA_027061725.1 Desulfobacteraceae bacterium | reverse complement strand
TACATTTACATCGAGACCGGCAACACCATGCTGGAGCAGTCACTCCTCAACACCTTCGAGATCACCCCGGGCCGCTTCGTGAGGGTGACCATATCGGACACGGGTGTGGGCATGGACCAATCCGTGCAGGAGAAGATTTTCGAACCGTTTTTTACCACCAAGGAGATGGGCAGGGGAACCGGCCTGGGGCTGGCGTCGAGCTACGGGGTGATCAAAAACCACGGCGGCGCCATCGACTTTCGCAGCTGGCCGGGCAAGGGCACCTCCTTCTCCGTTTTCCTGCCGGCCGTCGACGAGGCCGTCGTGCAGCACCCCCCCCCGGCCGGGGCCGAAAAGATCGCCGGAGGGACGGAAACGATCCTGCTGGTGGACGACGAGGAGATGATCCTGGAGTCCAACGGCCCGCTGCTGAGAAAACTGGGCTACACTGTCCTGACCGCCGCGAGCGGCGAGGAGGCTGTCGACCTGTACCGCCGCAGGGCAGCCCGCATTGACCTGGTGGTGCTGGATATGATCATGCCGGGAATGGGCGGCCGCGAAGTTTTCGAGCGGCTCAGGACCCTCAACCCGAACGTGCGGATTCTGCTCTCAAGCGGCTACAGCCTGTCCGGGCAGGCCGAAACCATCATGGCGCGGGGGTGTGCCGGATTTATTCAGAAACCCTTCGATGTGGAAGCCCTGAGCCGCGAAGTGCGCCGCATTCTGAATGCGTAAATGCGTTGCGCCGCGGTCAGGGGGCAGTGGCCTCGTCGAAGGCTTCGACCCGCTTGATGCCGTTGCGGTCGAGGATGACACGCAGCTTCTTGAGGGTGTAATGGTCGTCGCGCGCCATGCGGAAGCGGAAGATGACGTTCAGGTGGTACACCTTGGAGGCCGGCATGACCCGCGGACGGTGCGTCTCGGGGTCCAGGATGCGCACCTCTTTGACCGGTTCGTCCATGTTGCCCAGGAAATGGCGCACGTTGAAGCGGATGATGTCGGTGACGGCCCGCACGCGCACGTGGATCTCCTCGAGCTCCTGGGGAAGCAGTACGATTTGCTTCTGGTAGCGGATGATCTGCTCTTCGAACTCGCGCTCCACCAGCAGTTCCGTGCGCCCGCGGTTGCGCAGCCGCATCACGTCCGCCGGCGCCTCTTCAGCCGGCAGATATAGGGCCCGCTGTCGGCTGCTGCCCAGCTTGTGGCCGTTGCGGTTGGGGTCGTAGATGTTGGTTTCGAAATCGCAGAAGTGGTTGGAGATGAAGCGATCGAAGGTGTGCCGCAGATACTCCTTCATGCGGTCCTTGATCATGTAGCTGCACACAAAGACCACCACCAGCGCCCAGCTGAAACGCACCAGGTGTGACTGGGCGAAGAAGACCACCAGGGTAGAGAACAGCATGGCCAGACCGGCGCCGATGGCGAAGAGGGTGGTTTCGTACTTCTTGCGCGCCGAACTGCGGGCGATCTCCAGGAAGAGGATACTGGAGACGTATTTTTTCAGCATGCTCAGCCGGTAGATGAACTGCTCGTTGTCCGTTTCCGGTTCGGGGAGCGATGGATAGCCGCGTTTTTCCCGGTGCCGGCGCTCCTGCACGATGAGCGCCAGCAGTTCGTCGCAGCTCGTCGTGCTGTCGGGGATGCGCTCCAGTTCGTCGCAGGCCAGCACCGCGAAGGATTCCACCGTCAGGCTGAGGTACTCGTCGATGAAGTTCAGCGACTGGCGAAATTCGTCGGAGGAGACGGGCGACAGCGCCCGCTGCAGGTGGCCGCGGAAGGTGCCGATCACCTCCCGGGTGTGTTCCAGGGCGCGGTGCAGCACGGTGCGGGCGTCCTGCGGGCCGGAGCGGTGGCCGGCGCCGGCCAGCTTGCGGATCAGCAGGGTTACATCGCGAAGCGCGGCGCGCAGGATGGCCACCAGCATTTTGCTCTCGTAGATGATGGCTTCCCGACGGTCCCGGCCGTGCACCACCAGGTCCTGAACGTAATCGCCGATGCGCTTCAGCGGGGACAGCGTGTTGGCATCCGAGAGCAGTTGCTCCAGCGTCATGCGCGGCGTCTTGAAGCGCACATAGCCCTTGATGTCCCCGTAGAAATCGTCGATGGGGTAGGAGTGGGCGTTGAGCTGCAGCGAGGCTGGGATGAAGAAGTAGGCCTCCACCACGTAGCGGCTCTGCTTCTCGCCCTCCACGAAGGGATAGTCGAACTTGGTCTCGAACCGCAGCCGGTCGTGGACGTCGATTTTTCCCAGGAAGGCTTCGTCAGCCGTAATTATGCTCATGCGGATTGCGCTCCCACGCCCGTCCCGGAATGTCTCCCGGCACGGCGCGCCCCAATGCTCCCGGCGTGTTCCGGGATCGGTTTCAGCGATCGCAGCTGCGTGTTGCGGTTCCTGCCGCAGGCACGGCACCTATACGCTTTATGCACGCATCCCGCGGGATAAGTCAAGCACGGGGCCCTGCGTGCGGCCGGGCGGTGTTATGGAGCGGCGCTGCAGCCCGCTCCCAGTTTGCGGTACAGGGTGGGCAGGCTGATGCCCAGTTCCCGGGCCGCCCTTTTCTTGCCCTCCAGCAAGTACCCGTAGGTTTCGAGGGCCTCGATGATGAGCATGCGTTCGTAGCTTCGGACCTTGGCGGCCAGGGGCTTCAGGGCGCCCGGCCGCGCCCTGGAAACGGCCGCCGGAAGGCTTGCACTGCGGATCGAACGGCCCGTTTCCACGTTGACTGCATACTCGATGGCGTTTTCCAGTTCCCTGGCATTGCCCGGCCAGTGATAGGACACGAGGCGCTGGCGGGCCTCGTCGGTGATACCTTCGACGTCCCGCCGGTATTTGCGGCAGTATTTTTTCAGGAAGTACCGTGCCAGGGTCAGGATGTCATCCTGGCGCTTGCGCAGCGGCGGGATGTAGAGCGGCATCACGTTGAGCCGAAACAGCAGGTCCTCCCTGAAGCGCGCCTTCTTTACCATGCTGTGAAGGTCCTGGTTGGTGGCCGCGATGATCCGGATGTTGACCGGGATGGGCTTGACTCCCCCGATTCTTTCGATGGTCTTTTCCTGCAGCACGCGCAGGAGCTTGGCCTGGATGTGCAGCGGCATGTCGCCGATTTCGTCCAGGAAAATGGTCCCTCCGCCGGCCATCTCAAACTTGCCGGGTTTGCCTCCCTTGCGGGCCCCTGAAAACGCGCCTTCGTCGTAGCCGAACAGTTCGCTCTCCAGCAGGGATTCCGGGATGGCCGCGCAGTTGATAGGGACGAAAGGGTGCCGGGCCCGGGGGCTATGGCCGTGAATGGCGCGTGCGAAGAGCTCTTTGCCGGTCCCGCTTTCACCCTGAATCAGGACCGTTGAGTCGGTACGTGCGATTTTTTGCGTGTACCGCTTGACGGTGTCGAAGGCGGCGCTGTTGCCGTGAATGTCGTCGAAGGTGTAATCGATCTGTTTTTCGGAAAACTCGTAGATGTCCTGCTGGAGTTCCCGCATGTCGCGCACGCTGATGACGGCGCCGACGGTTTTGCCGTCGATCGCCACCGGGTTGCCGGAGAGCACCGGATGCAGCGGTTTGGGCCCGGCACCGACGACCTCCTGGCGCTTGACGCCTGTTCCGCTTTCCACCAGGTCGCGCACTACCTGGTGGCAAATGATCCGCTGCAGCCGTGTTCCCATGGCGCTTTGCCGGCGTAGCCCAAGGATTTCGGCGGCGCGGTTGTTCAGCTCGATGATGCGGCCCCGCCGGTCAATGGCCACGATCCCGTTGTCTGCGAAACGGATGGTGGTTTCCAGGTGCTGCCGGGTGACCCTTTCTTTCTTCAGGGTTTCGCGCAGGCGAATCTCGTTACAGGTGAGGTTGGCCATCTCCCGCAGGAATTCCAGCAGTTCGGCAGGACGAAAACGTCGCGCGTGATGACGCTGCGGATGAAGGAGCGGTTGATGACGGTCCCCCTTTTCTCGAGGAACGTCTTGCTGGTGGCCACCAGCCGGCAGTCGTCGTCGATCATCGCTACGTCGACACCCATGGCCGCGGCGATAGCGCTTACCACGTGCTGGGCCACCGATTGAATCGACTGTAATTTTCCCGCGCATGCCGCCTTTTCGTTCGAGCCGGATGAATCGCCAGAAAGCCTTCCGTTGCTGGTCCGGACTACGGCTCTTCTCTTTCCTGGGGGTGACCTGGCAACGGCAGCTTATCGGTTCTGATAAATCGCACCGGTATAATTTTAATAAATGATAATATATTGATAATATTGTGATTTGCAAAGCGTTTCGCCGGAAAACAGGGGTGTCGGCCAGTCTGTGTTTATTAAAAATAATAGATCTCGGCTGCCCATCATTGCGAGCCTCTTTTGGGGGCGGAGCGCATTTTAAATAAACCCTTGATAAAACCGTTCGTTGGGGACATGTTGGACGGTGGGTGTGCCGCCGCAGCGAGCATCCTGGCGACCGGCACTCATCTTGCTGGAATGTTCGGCTGTTGCATGGCCACTTGAGTCGCGCCGGCATTTCTTCGGCCGGCGGTTTTGTGTCGCATCCACGCAAGGCGCTGGGGGCGGCGGTGAACGCGAGCCTGCGGCGGGGACCGGGTTGTTTCATTCCGGCTTGCGCAAGGGCGGGCCCACCGCCGGAGCCCCTGCCGTGCCACGCGTCCCGTAGTGGAAAACTGTATGAGGATCAACTCCATGAAATATTTGCGGAAAGACGACCCCGAAATCGCCGCACTGGTGGACAGGGAAGAAGAGCGAATCGAAAACACGCTCAACCTCATTGCTGCCGAGAATTACCCCCCGCGTTCGATCATGGAGATCATGGGGTCGATTTTCAACATCAAGACTATCGAGGGATACCCGGGCAGGCGTTTCCATGCGGGATGCAGCTGTGCCGACGCGGTCGAGCGCCTGGCCGTCGAAAGGGCAAAGGCGCTCTTCGGCGCCGGGTACGTCAACGTGCAGCCCCACAGTGGCACCTCGGCCAACCTGGCGGTCTATTTTTCCGTGCTGGAGGCGGGAGATCGCATCCTGGCCATGAGCCTGCCCCACGGCGGCCATCTCTCCCACGGGCACCGCGCCTCGATCACCAGCAAGTGCTTCGATTTCAGGCATTACGGCCTGGACCCTGAAACGGAGCATATCGATTACGGGGAAGTCAGATCCCTGGCGCAGCGATTCAAACCCAAGATGATCGTCGTCGGGGCCAGTTCATACCCCCGCCTGATCGACTACCGGGAAATGGCGCGCATCGCCGGAGAGGTCTCTGCCTATCTGCTGGCAGACATGGCGCACATCGCCGGCCTGGTGGCCGCCCGCGTCATCCCCAGCCCGGTGCCCCACTGTGACTTTGTGACCTTTACGGTCTATAAAACCATGATGGGCGGCCGTGGTGGTGTCATCCTAAGCCGGGGAAAATACGGCCGCCGGCTCGATACGGCCGTCTTTCCGGGCTGCCAAGGGACCAGCGCGGTCAACGCCATTGCCGCCAAGGCATTCATTTTCCGGCAGGCCGGACAGCCGGATTTCGTGAACGTCCAGCGCAGCACGCTGGAAAACGCCGTTCAGCTGGCGGCCGCCTTCGAGCGGAAGAACTATCGCATTGTCACGGGCGGGACGCAGACCCATCAGGTGATTGTCGACCTGGCCTCCAGGGGGTTGGACGGAAACACGGCCGAACAGACGCTGGAGTCGGTTGGGATCATCACCAACCGGAATTTCATTCCACGGGATGCGGCAGGTTCGGGGAAGCCCAGCGGGATCCGGCTGGGCACCGGCGCCCTGTCGGCCAGGGGCATGGGGCCATCCGAGATGGTGCGCATCGCCGACTTGATAGACGCCGCTATATCGAGGGCGGACAGCCCCGAAGCACTGCATCACGTATCGCGGCAAGTGCTGGAAATCTGCGTGCAATTCCCGGTCTACAGGAGCCAGTGAGCCTTGCGCCGCCCCTCATGAGCCGTGGTCAGCCAAGTGTCCGGCGTGGAAAAATTCTTTACAAGGCCTGACGGAAACAGCATAACGGAAAAAAGATCGCCGAAACGCGGGCGCCGGAGCGCCTGCTTTCGGGAAAACACCCGTAGAAAGGAAGGAGAGGATCTGTGATGAAACATCTGATGTTCGTTCTGGTTGTCGCATTTTCGGTCAGCCTGTCGGTCAATACAGGCCTGGCCGCTCCCCAGGGCACCCTGCGGGTGGCCCTGTCCACCATGCCCAACGCTATCGAGCCGGCCGTCGCCGATGAGCGCAATGCCACCAACGTGGCCAACCAGTTGTTCGACTCGCTGGTCTGGACCGATGACAGTGGCAAAATCGTGCCGGCCCTGGCGGAGAGCTGGACCATCTCCAAGGACGGCACCGAGTATACCTTCAAGCTGAGGAAAGATATCACCTTCCACAACGGCGAACCCTTCAATGCCGATGCGGTCATTTACTCCTGGAAACGCGGCAAGAAGAAGGGGATGAAGTGGCGCGACCGCTTTAATATCGTCAAATCCATGGAGAAAATTGACGACTACACTGTCAAGGCTTCCACTGGTGACAAACCCAACCCGCTGTTGCTGCGCTACATCGGCAACGACTGGGGTATGATTCCTCCGCAATATCACCAGAAAGTGGGCGAAAACGCCTTCCTGGCCCACCCCGTCGGCACCGGCCCTTTCATGTTCAAGGAGTGGAAAAAAGGAGACCGCCTGGTGCTGGTGGCCAATCCCAACTACTGGGAAAAGGGCTATCCCAAGGTCAAGACCCTCATTTTCCGGCCTATTCCGGAGTCTTCCACCCGGGTTGCTGCTATCAAGACCGGTGAGGTCGACATCGTCGGCCGGCTCAGCGCCGAGGAGGCCGCCAGCCTCAAGGGCGCTTCCAGTGTAAAGCCTTTCAGCTACAACGTGGACCGTGTCTACTACGTCGCCTTCAACAACCTCACCTCTGGCAAGGGGCTGCCAACGGAGAGCGCCAAGGTGCGCCGTGCCATGAACTACGCCGTGGATGTTCAGGCCATCCTCGACGCGCTGTTCAACGGCAACGGGCGTCCGGCGACCGGGCTCGTGACGCCCGGGAACCTCGGCTACGACAAGGATATCAAGCCCTTCGGGTATCACCCGGACAAGGCCAAGGCACTGCTCAAAGAGGCCGGTTACGCCAAGGGCTTCGATATCGACTTCGCCTGCCCGGCCGGCGCCTACACCAATTTCGAGCAGGTGTGCGAGGCCATACAGGGGTACCTCCGAGACGTGGGCATCAACACCAACCTGTCCATCATGGAGTCCGGCAAGTACTGGGACCTGGAAGCCAAGAAGGAGCTTCCGCCGCTGTTCGGCGACAGCTGGTCGGAGCGTGCAGGAGAGGCGCTTCCCCGGCTGAGAGGCGCGCTGGGGGGCATGAAGGCCAGTTATTCCGCCTGGTCGGACCCCGAAATCGACCGCCTGCTGGACAAGATCGGGGTCACCGTGGATGACAACGCCCGGGCGGCGCTCTACGTCAAGCTGCAGCGCTACATGCAGAAGAACCCGCCTTTCATCTACCTCTACGAACCGGTCACCTTCGAGGCTGTCAGCACGAAGGTGAAGGATTACCGCCCCAGGGCAGCTGAGAACTACTACCTGAAGTACACCTATGTCCAATAGGTGCTGAACCACCGTATCGCCCGCCGGCGCCGCCATGCGGTGCACGGGTCGGCTGCAGCCGTCGAAGCTGCCGCCGACCCGCCCGCACCGCATGGCGCCCTCCCATTTTCCGTGGCCCTTTTTTGGGCCGACACGGGAACCTCCTTAGATCACGGGAGTCGAATTTCCCTGGAAAACCCGGCCCGCGCGGGTGACCGGAACCCCACCGCAGGCGGCGGGGAAGCAAGTGCGCCCGCCACAGCTCAGGCGAAGATATCGATCAGCGACCCCTTGGAGGAAACGGGGGAGGGGAGCCGGCACAGGGGCCGGCTCCCTTGGGGTGGCGGACTGTCTCCGCCGGCGGGACGATGGGGCAGGTCCGCCCTGGCGGCCGGCCGTACGGCGCTGTCGGGGAGCAGCTCCCCGGGCCGGTTCGCGGCGGCCGCGCCTTCCGGGCGTTGCCGGTCACAGGGCACGGGCGGATATTTGACAGGAATGTTCATCCGGATCCCCGCAGCGATCACCTCCTCTTTTCCGGTGTGGCGACTCGATATACGCTCCAGCAAGTTCTGTGCCGGCCTTGCGTACTTCCTATCTAACTGAAATTACGGCGTGGCCGATGGGCCCTCGATAGAAAACTTCCTACAACTAGGAAAATGTTGCCACAGAAACGGCGAGTCAACTGGTATATTGCAATTTTTGCGGCCGGCCATTACAGTCAGAAGAATCTCTGATGCATCCGCTACCTTACCGGGAGGGTCGCCGTGTCACGGCGTACACGTATACGCACCGATATCCTGACCAGTTTTTTCGTCGTCATGGGCCTGGTGATCGGGGCCCTGCTGGGGCTGCAGTATTATTTCAGCCGCCAAATGGCGCTGGAGGCCACCCGCCAGAGCTTTCGTCAGGCGGCCGAGAAGATAACGATGCATATCCACGGCAGCGATCAGCGGGTCCGGGACCTGCTCCACGCCATGGCGCTTTATCCGGGCCTGGCAGACGCGGTGGGCCGCGACCTGCCCATGGAGACCGTTGCCCGTCTGGTGCACAACATGGTGTCCAGGGACATCTACGCCATCTATGTGGGCTGTGCTGACGGCGACCTTTTTGAAGTGGTCAATATGCACAGCGCCGCCGACCTCTCCCGGGTGTTCGAGGCGCCGGCCGGCACCCGCTGGCTGGTGATCCGTATCATGGACGGCGTCGGCGGACGCATCCGCCGTTTCGATTTTCTGGATGCCGGCTTCGCGGTGCTTGCTGCACGCCTGGGACCCTTCCGCTACCGGGCCGACGAGCGCCCCTGGTACGCCCAGGCCGTGCAGGCCCGGGGCACTACCCGCAGCGACCCCTACCTCTTCAGCAATCTGCGTCGCATGGGCATCACGTTCTCCAGGGCCATCGCCGGCGGCCGGGCGGTGCTGGCCGTCGATTTCACCCTGTCGAATATCAACGCCATGCTGCGCGGCCTGCAGTTCGCACCCACCAGCCAGGTCTATATGTTTGGCCGGGAAGGCGCCGTCATCGCCTCCTCCCTGGCCGAGGGCCGGCAGCCCCCCGAGCCCCTGGTCAACGCCCTGAAAGCGGCCCCCCAGAACCGGATGTTCAGCCTCGAGGAAGGCGGGCGCACGGTGTTCGCCATGACCACCGGCCTGTCCAGGGAGTTGGGCGCCGACACGCGTCTGGGCTTCAGCGTCGACGCCGAGGTGATGCTCCGGCCTTACCTGGAAAAGATCCTCTACGCCCTTGGCGTGGCCCTGCTGGTGCTGGTTCCGGGTATCCCATTGACGCTCTATGCCACGACGCGCATCAGCAGACCCGTGCGGGCGCTGATGCGCGAGAACGAGAAGATCCGCCGGCGGCGCTTCGACCAGGTGCGCCCGGTCAAGACCAACATCATCGAGCTGGCCGAACTCTCCGATTCGCTGGTGTCCATGGCCGAGAGCATCCACGCCTACCAGCGCGCCCAGAAAAAGCTGATGGACAGCTTTTTCAAGCTGATCGCCGATGCCATCGACGCCAAGTCGCCCTATACCGGCGGACACTGCAAGCGGGTGCCGGTCATCGCCATGATGCTGGCCCGGGCGGCCGGGGAGAGCGGCCGGGCGGGCTTCGGGTCCTTTCGCCTGGAGACCGAGGAGGACTGGCACGAGTTTGAGATGGGCGCTTGGCTGCACGACTGCGGCAAGATCACGACCCCCGAGCACGTGGTCGACAAGGCCACACGGCTGGAGACCATCTGCAACCGTATCCACGAGATTCGCACGCGCTTCGAGGTGCTCTGGCGGGACGTGGAAATCGAGGGGTGCCGCCGGCTGCTGAAAGGAGAGGAGCGCGCTGCGGTAGAGGCATGGAAAGCCCGCGAGCAGCAGCGGCTTAGCGACGACTACGCCTTCGTGGCACGCTGCAACCTGGGCGGGGAGTACATGAGCGAAGAAAAGCGGCGGCGCATCCGCACCATCGCCCGCCGCACCTGGCTGCGCCACTTCGATGACCGCCTGGGGCTCTCGCAGCACGAGCTGCAGCGCCGGCCCGCCGAATCGGCGCCCCTGCCGGCCGTCGAGCCGCTGCTGGCCGACCGCCCCGAGCACCTGGTGGCGCGCGTCGGCTTCGACGCCGATGGATACCGCCGAGAGGGGTTCCGGCTGGAGGTGCCGCGCTACCTATACAACCGCGGCGAGATCTACAACCTGTGCGTCGAGCAGGGCACGCTGACCGCCGAAGAGCGTTTCAAGATCAACGAGCACGTCATCATGAGCATCCGCATGCTCGAGCAGCTGCCCTACCCCGAGGACATGGCGCGCATTCCCGAGTACGCTGGCACCCACCACGAGAACGTGGACGGCAGCGGGTACCCGCGTGGGCTGAGCCGCGAGAACCTGTCGGTGGCGGCGTGCATCATGGCCATCGCCGACATCTTCGAGGCTCTCACGGCCTCAGACCGCCCCTACAAGAAGGGCAAGACCCTGTCCGAGGCCGTCACCATCATGCGCAGGATGCAGGCCGAGGGACATATCGACGGGCCGCTTTTCCGGCTTTTCCTGGACGCCGGCATCCCGCAGCGCTATGCCGAGCAGTACCTCGAGCCGGAACAGAAAGACGACACCGGCACGGCGGCGGGGCGCTGAAGAGATGGACGGCCGCCTGAACGCTTTGGAGCAGAAGACGCTCTCCGTCATCATCCCGCTCTACAATGAGGAGGCCACCATCGCGGCGCTGCTCGACCGCGTGCGGGACTGCCCCCTGACCCTGCGGCGCGAGATCATCGTGGTCGACGACGGATCCACCGACGGTTCGCGGGTGATCGTGGAGCGCTGGCTGGCAGCCAACCCGGATACGCCCGAACGCAGTGCCCGGCTGATCGTCAAGGCCAACGGCGGCAAGGGTTCGGCCGTGCGCGAGGGCCTGCGGCACTCCACGGGCGACGTGGTCATCATCCAGGACGCCGACCTGGAGTACGATCCGCGGGACTACGGGAAGTGCGCGGCCCCCATCGTGGCGGGCGAGTGCAGGGTAGTCTACGGGTCGCGGGCCCTGTCGCCCAACGCCCTGCGGGCTGTATCTTCGCCGGCCTTTTTTGTGGGCGGCGTCCTGCTGACGGCCTGGGTCAACCTCCTCTTCGGCACGGTACTGACCGACGAGCCCACCTGCTACAAGTGCTTCGATGGGCCGCTGATCCGCGCCCTGCCCTTTGAGGGGGACGGCTTCGACTGGGAGCCCGAAATCACCGCCAAGCTCATCCGCCTGGGCTTCGAAATCCGCGAGGTGGCCGTACGCTACACCCCGCGCCGCGCCCGGGAGGGCAAGAAGATCCGCTCCCGCGACGGGTTGCTGGCCTTCCTGACGGTGCTCAGGTGGCGCTTCGCGGCCATGGGCGCGCTGCGCGCCGAGCTGGAGGAGCGGCTGCCCGGCATGCGCGAACATTTCACCGCCCGCTGTCGCCGCCGAAAGGTCATACTGGCGGTGCTGCTGCTGGCCCTGGTGCTGCGGCTGGGCGTCAGCCTGCCGGGACTGCTCGCCAGCGACACGCGGCGCTTCATGCGGCCCGACACGCCCAGCTACACGGGCCCGGCGCGCGCCCTGGCGGTGAACTTCCGCTACCACCGCGACGTGGACAACCCCCTGCCGGCCACGGCGCGCCCGCCGGGCTACCCGTTTTTCCTGGCGCTGCTGCTGGGGGCCGGCAACGGCAGCATCGCCCTGGTGGTCGTGGTCTCGTGCCTGGTCAGCACCTTCACTTGCCTGGCGGTCTACAAGACCACGCGCCTGGCGGGCGGCTTCGGCGCGGCCGTAACGGCGGCACTGCTGCTGGCCCTGAGCGTCACCGCCATCGCCCAGGCGCCGCTGATCCTGGCCGACACGCTCTTCGCCTTTTTTACCGCCCTGCAGCTCTACTTTTTCATGAAGTACTATGTGACGCGGCACACCCAGAACCTGATCGTCTGCTTTCTGCTGCTGGGGCTGGCCGCCCTGACCAAGCCCGTGGGCCTGCTGCTGGCCGCGCCCTTGGCGGTGTCCGCTTTTGTGGTGGGGCGCGGCAGCCGGGTCAAAAGAGTACTGCGCACGCTCGGGGCGCTGGCCTTATTCTGCGCCCTGGTGACGCCCTGGATGGCGCGCAACAGCGCCGTGGGAGCCGGTTTCCGGCTGAGTTCCAACATCGGCTTTTCGGCCGTCAACCTGGCCTCGGCGGTCATCTCGGTGGCAGAGAAGAAAGACGGCGGGGACTTGCGCCGGCAGATGCTGCAGCAGCTGGGAGAGGAGTTCGCCCGCCACCCGCGGCGCTATGCTGAACCGCAGGCGCGCATTGCGCGCATGAAGCAGTACTTCACCGAGGCTGTCAGAAAGTATCCCCTCACGGCTCTGTACCTCTATCTGCGCCCGGCCGTGCTGATCCCCGACGCCCCCACGCTGCTGGAGCTGCTGGGTGTCACCACAGGCGGGCGCGGCACCCTGGACGTGCTCAACCGCGAGGGGCTGGCTGCGGCGGCGCGCCACTATTTCCGGGGAAACCTGCTGCCCCTGGCCCTGCTGGTGCCCCTCCTGCTGCTGGCCGGCGCGGTTTACGCGGCCGCCGCCTGCCGCACGCTGGGCTGGCTGCTGCGCAGGAACTGGCCCATGCTGCTGGTGGCCCTGACCTTCGGCCTGTTCTACATCCTGGTGCACGCGCCGGTGCCCATGCCGCGCTACCACTTCTACGCCCTGCCCTTCCTGTGCATGGCGGCCGGGCTGTGCCTGGCGGACCTGTGCGGCGCGCTGCGCCGCCGCCGGCACCTGGCCTCGGCGGTGGTCATCCCTTACGGCGAACTCGTGGCCCTCACCGACGTCGCCAACGAGCGCAACATTTATACCCACCCCTTATGGCCGGCGCGCGCCATCTTTTGGTCGCGCCTGATCGACGCCTTCGACCTGCTGGAGCGGCACCATGGACGGCAGGAGAAAGTACTGGATTTCGGCGGGGGCAGCGGCGTTTTTCTGAAGGCCCTGTGCGGGTGTTTTGAGGCGGTGGACGTCATCGACCTGGACCCCGCCGACGCGCGGCGCATCGTGCAGGCTTACGGCCTTCGCAACGTGCGCATCGTCGAGGCCGACATAACCGACTGCCGGCTGGGCCGCACCTACGACGTCATCACAGCTCTGGACGTGTTGGAGCACTTCCGCGACCTGGCGTTGCCGGTGAGCTTCATCCGGCGGCACCTGGCGCCCGGCGGGCACCTGGTGGTCTCGCTGCCCACCGAGAACCGTCTCTACGAACTAGGCCGCCGGATCATCGGCAAGACCAAGCCCGGGGATCACTACCACGCCGCGCGCGACGTGATCGCTTTCCTGCGTCGCAGCGGCTTTGCGGTGCGCCAGCGGCGCCTGGCGCCAGGCGTGGGCCGGCTGCGGCTGCCGCTGTTCGAGATCGCGCGGCTGCGCCGCGGGGGTCAGGAACGCCCGGCCGGGCGGCCGGGGCGGTAGGTGAAAGTGTGCGCCTGCCGGCGGGAGAGTTTCATGCGCGCGTTGACGCCCCAGCCGGAACCCTCCAGGATGGCGGAAAGGTCGCGGCTGGACAGCTTGTAAAAGGCCGATATGGCCGCCGGCACCACCATGGCCAGCACCACGGCCAGCAGTGCCCCCAGCATAATGCCGGGGCTCAGCTGGGCGGCCGTACGGGTGATGAAGGCCACCGACGAGCCCATGGCCGCCAGGGCCACGCCCCCGCCGGCCAGCAGACCGGCCGGCGAGATGTCGCCGCCCCGCTGGCGAATGCTGCCGTCCTTCCTGCCCGCGTCCTTGAGCACGCCCAACCCTAGATGCTGTTCGGTCTCCGCCGAAACCTTCTCCAACCGCGACATGATCGAACGTGCCACGCGCACGAAGGGGTGTGCCACGGCCTCGGACAGGCTGATGGGGTTTTCGATCACCTGTACTACCTGGGCGTGCCACTCATTACCGTGGATATCGTTGAAGATGCCCCACTTGTTGGCGCGAATGTTGCCGCGGCTGCCTGAAGTGACGGGCACGGCCACCTCGTAGAGCTTCTCCTGGTTCTCGCCGTAGACCTCGGCGTACATCACGAAGATGCCGCTGGCGGTGCTGGACTCCACGTGGCGCTTGCGGTCGAGCACCTGGACCGCCAGGGTGAAGTGGCGCCCGTCCATCACCAGGGTGCCCATTTCGAACAGGGCGCGGCTGTCGGGGTCATAGAGCTGGGGGAAACTGACGAAGCTGTTGACGAAGGGCAGAATGTGGGCCTGGTAAAGGATCAGGCGCTCCAGTTCGCGGATGTTGTCCAACACGAAGGCCGTGCGGTGGCTTTCCTCGATGAGCGCCGCGGCCGCGTCGGCGAAGAAGGGATCCGTTACGTATTGTGCGATGTCGCTGTCCGCGATGCCGTCCACCGAAACCTCGGGTTTGGACGCCATCCACTCACGGTAGGGCCGCAGGCGTTCGCACACGGACCGCCACGCGGTCTGATCCAGGCGGCGCACCTCACGGCCCAGCAGCGGCTGCAGCACCTGCGCGGTGAATCGCTCCAGGTCCCGGCTGTAGTATCGGTTGATGACGCCCGAGAGGTCGAGCACCCCCTCGCTGTCGGGCCAGGCCAGCGGTGCGTCGGCCAGGAAGGACTCGGCCGTCGAAATGTCCAGCAGGTTGGTGCTGCGGGTGTCTGTCCCGGGCGACAGGGCGTGGGACAGGAAGTCGGGGTTGATGCGCTGGATGTTACACAGCAGGAAGTACTGGGTGATCTTTTTTTCCAGCCGCAGGAACAGCTCGTAGGCCTCGTGGGTGGCTTCGCCCAGGGGCAGGATCTCGGAAACCGTCTCGCCTGCCGGGGGGTCGGCCAGCCGCAGCCAGTCCAGGTACTGCCGACACTCCTCAAGGAATTGCGCCAGGCACTCGCGGTCGATGCCTTCCGCGCCGGCCGGGTGGGGGCGGCCGCCCACCGTGGCGATGATGTCCTCGATGAAGCGGCGCATGCGCTTGTCGCCGGCAGCCTCGGGCAGCACAATGCCGGCCTCGTCCAGGCCGCCCTGCTGGACCTCGGTCTTGATGGCGCGCACCTCTTCCAGGGTGATGGCGTCAGCCGTGCTGCCGCTGCGCCGCAGGATCTTCCCGGCCGAGGTGCGGATGCGGGCCCCGGTTTCGGATTCCCCGTTGACGGCTCCCAGCTCTAGGCGTGTGTTGCCGGGCGCAATGCCGCTGCGGTCGGACAGGTTCTCGAACAGGAAGCGGATGGCGGCCTTGACCTCGTCGGCCCGCAGGCGGCCGTCCCGGTCGGCGTCCATCATGTCCAGGAACACCGGGTCACAGTTGATGGTGGCCGTGGGGGCCGTGGTGGCTACCCACAGCGCCTCGTCGAGCTCCAGCACCGCCTCCAGGTCCTGCCAGGAATCGATGCGCAGGTGGTTGGTGCGGCCGAAGCGCTGGAAACGGAAACGGCGGCGCGCCAGCGGTGGCGTCATTTCGCAAAACCCCCTTTTCAACGGGTCCCGGGTTTCCTGCGCCGGGGGCTCCAGCGCACGGTGGTTGGCCAGGCAGTCCCGTCAAGTAAGACCATTTGGGGGCGAGCTGTCAAGCCTTTAGGGCGGGAGCGCCGGGACAACCGCCCTTTGCCGTCGGGAATCCCCCCTGCCCAAACCGGGAAACAGGCACCAGGCACGAGTTTCGGTTCAAAATAGGGGGGCTGGGGTTGCCCCTATGGAAATCGGTCGAGGCTCAGCTTTCCGCGGCCGCGTCCTTTTCTTTTTCTTCCTCCGGCGGCTGCTCGGCGGCCTTTTCCTCCGCCGCGGCGTTGCGCTTGGCCAGCCTGCGCTGGCGCTTTTCTTCCTGCTTTTTCTTTTTGGCCAGTTCCTTCTGGCGCTTGTTGAACGAATAGTGGGATCTTGCCAATGCGTCACCTCCCGCGTTGGGGTTGTCGAAATGCGCCTGTCTCAAAGAGGCGTTTGCCGCTAGGCCTTCTGGGGGGAAAGCCAGGCAAAGACGCCTTCGGATGAACGCCGGCCGCCGCGGCGGCCGCGCCCGGGGGCCGGGCTGCGTCCGGGCTTGCGCGGGCCGCGCGGCCTGCGCGAAGGGCCGGCGCCGGTCCTGGGGGGCGCCGCCCGGTAGTCAAAGTTTTCTATCGTACGCTGCTCCACGGTGGCGCCGATGGCGCCGTGGATGGCGCGCACCATCTGACGGTCCTCGTCGGTGATCAGGGTGAAGGCCTGCCCGCTGCGCTTGGCCCGCCCGGTGCGGCCGATGCGGTGGATGTAGGCCTCGGGCGTACCGGGGATATCGTAGTTGATGACGTGCGAGACGTTGGAGACGTCGATGCCGCGGGCGGCGATGTCGGTGGCCACCAGCACCTGATATTTTCCGGACTTGAAGCCCTCCATGGCCTCGCGGCGGCGCGACTGCGAAAGGTTGCCCTGCAGGGAAGTCGAGGAGAAGCCGGCCTTGGCCAGTTTGCCGCCCAGCTGGCGTGCGCGGTGCTTGGTGCGCGTGAAGACCAGCACGTTGTCGGTGCACGTGTCGTCCAGCAGCCGGAGCAGCAGCGCGGTTTTCAGATGCTTGGCCACCGGGTAGAAGGCGTGACTGACGGTCTCGGCGGGGGCGTCCTGGCCGGCCTGCACCCGCAGGTGGCCCCGGTCCAGGATGTCGCCGGCCAGGCGCCGGATCTGGGGCGGCATGGTGGCCGAGAACAGCAGGGTCTGGCGGCCCCTTTGGGGCAGGTGCTTCAGGATGCGGCGGATATCCGGCAGGAAGCCCATGTCGAACATCTGGTCGGCCTCGTCGAGCACCAGCACCTCGACCCGCGAGAGATCCACGGTGCCGCGGTTGAGGTGGTCCAGCAGCCGGCCCGGACAGGCCACCACGATGTCGGCGCGCCGCAGGGACGTTACCTGTGGGGTGATGCCCACGCCGCCGTAGACCGAGACGCTGCGCAGCCCGGTGCGGGCGCCCAGGCGCGTGAAGTCCTGGCGGATCTGTTCGGCCAGTTCCCGGGTGGGGGCCACCACCAGGGCGCGCACGCCCCCGCGTGGCTCAGTGGTCAGGCGGTGCAGGATGGGCAGCGCGAAGGCCGCCGTTTTGCCGGTGCCCGTCTGGGCCAGGCCCATGACGTCACGACCCCGCATGACGTCGGGGATGGCCTGGGCCTGGATGGGGGTGGGGGCGGTGTACCCGGCGGCGGCGATACCGGCCGCCACGCGGGGGTGAAACGAAAATGTGTCGAAGTTCAAAATAATGTTTTCCTTTTGTCAGTAGCCCCTTCTGCGAAAGGGCCGCTTTTTGCGTTTTTTCCCGCCCGAGTCGGCGGGTCTGACCTTGATGTTGTTGCCGTCGATGCGGTTGCCGTTGAGCGCCTTGATGGCCTGGTCAGCCTCGGAGTTGCTGGGCATCTCGACGAACCCGAATCCTCGTGGACGGCCGGAAAAGCGGTCCTTGATGACCTTGACGCTGGCGATTTCGCCGAACTCGGCGAACAGCGTTTTCAGTGTCTCTTCGGTGGTTCCGTACGACAGGTTTCCAATGTAGATGTTCATGCAAAATACCTTTCGCCAGGCTTCACCCGGCGGCGCAGGCCGCGGGGCGCCGTCGGCGCCTCCCGTGGGGGCGGCCGATGGTGGTTCAAGGACAGAGAAAGATACCCGGCAGCGAGTGAGGTGTCCGAAGGATGGTGCAGAAGGCGGGGTCGTGCTGGTTCCGTCTTTTCCGGAATTCACTCTCGTTGAAATAAAAAGGGGCACATCCCGGCATACCGGAGACATGCCCCCCGTACTGAAATCAGCTTACCGTGACATTGGCGGCAGAGGGACCCTTGGTCCCATCCTCGATGTCAAAGGAAACCGCGTCGCCCTCGCTCAGGCTTCTGAAGCCGCTGGCGTTGATGGCGGTGTGGTGGACAAAAACGTCGGGGCCGTCTTCCTGTTCGATAAAGCCGAACCCCTTCTGGTCGTTGAACCACTTGACTGTTCCGTTGGCCATGATGACATCCTCCTTTCCTGTGAAATTTCAAAATTTTCAACTGGAGGATGCTGCATTGTAAATGAGGCCTTCCTTCAGAAAAAAACCGCTCCGCCGCTTGTCGGCGAAGCCGTGTTGATGGTTCCTATGCTAACACCTTTTCGGCCGAAAGCAAGCTATTTATTTTTTTTGGAATATTTTACCGCGGTTCCGTGCCGCGATTCCCCGGCGACGGTGGCTCTTGGAAATCCTCCGCCGGCCGCCTGCGCCCGACCGCGCGGCGCATCCCCGGGGGGCTTTTTGAACTCAAGCTTTGGTCCCTGAGCGTCGATAATCAGGACATACCGGGGCGCCCGGGAGCATCGCGGGCGCTGCACCCGGGCATTTCCGAAACCAACCGTCATCGCAGGGGAAAACCGCTGGCATGCCGACATACAGAGACCTCAAATCCGTGGCCTACCTGGAGGCCATCCTGAACTACGCCGGCCGTCTTCTGAACGTCGAGTTCCAGCCCATCGGCAAGATGCGCTTCCGCTCGGCCTGCCCCTTCCACGCCGACGCCCGGAACAGCTTCCGGGTCTACGTGGACGGCGGCGACGAGGTGCGTTTCCACTGCCTGGGCGAGTGTGCCCGCGGCTGGGACATCTTCGACCTGATCATGCTGCGCGAGCGCTGCGGCTTCATCGAGGCCCAGCGGCGCCTGGCCGAATTCCTGGGCGTGGCCGACTTCATTCCTCTGACGGAAAAGCCCCTGTCCGCCGAAAAAGACGGCCACGCCGCCTGAGGCCACTTCCTCTCCCCGCCCTCTTTTCCGTATTCCCTCAGAATTTTCAATAATGGAGTTTGTCCGGCGGCGGAGTGGATTGTCAATGCGCACCGGATTATCCGGGGCCGTTCTCCTGGCCCGGAGAGACGAAATGGCACGCGGCGGCGTGCCCCGCCCGGATATCGATCAGCGGGGGTTCGGCTTCGGCGCAGACGGGCCGGGCGAAGCGGCAGCGTGTTCGGAAGTGGCAGCCCGAGGGGGGATTCAGGGGACTGGGGACATCGCCTTCCAGCACGATGCGTTTGCGTTTCAGCGTCGGGTCCGGAATGGGGACAGCCGAGAGCAGCGCCTTGGTATAGGGGTGCAGGGGATGGCTGTACAGTTGCTCGGTGTCCGCCGTTTCGACGATTTTGCCGAGGTACATGACGGCTACACGGCTGGATATGTGCTTGATGACGCTCAGGTCGTGGGCGATGAACAGATAGGCGAAGCCGAATTTGGCCTGAAGGTCTTCAAGCAGATTGATAACCTGGGCCTGGATGGAAACATCCAGCGCGGAAACGGCCTCGTCGCAGACAATGAGCTTGGGATTGAGCGACAATGCCCGGGCGATACCGATGCGTTGACGCTGTCCCCCGCTGAATTCGTGCGGGTATCGCTGCATGTGTCCGGCGCTCAGACCTACGGTTTCCAGTAGCTCCGCAACGCGTTCGCGTCGTTTTTGCGCTTTCATTCCGAAATGGATGTAAAGCGGTTCCCCCACGATGCTTTCGATTTTCATGCGGGGATTCAGGGACGCGTAGGGGTCCTGGAAAATGATTTGCATGTGCCGGCGGGTCTTGCGCAGCGCCTCCTTGCCCAGGGCGAAGATGTCCCGTCCTTCGAAGAGAACACGTCCCGCGGTGGGGGACAGCAGGCCCAAGGCAACCCGTCCGGCGGTGGTCTTGCCGCAGCCGGATTCGCCCACAAGCCCGAGTATTTCGCCGGGTTTCAGGGAAAAACGGATGCCGTCCACGGCTTTTACCTGCCCGACAACTTTGGACAGGATGCCGCCGCGGATGGGGAAGTATTTCCTGAGATCGTCAACCTGCAAAAGTGTTTTGTTGTGATCGACCATGCGCCCCGGTCCTAAGAAAACAGCTGTTTGGTTTCCGCACTGAACTTGAAGCACCGCACCTGGTGTCCCTGTGCTACGTTTTCCAGCGGCGGTTCCTGTGTCCGGCAGACATCCCGGGCGTACTTGCAGCGGGGATGAAAACGGCAGCCGGATGGAAAGTGCAGCGGGTTGGGCACGGTGCCGTGGATGACTTCCAGGCGTCGCTTGTGGGTGTCCGTCAGGCGCGGTATGGAGTCGTAGAGCGCCTGCGTGTAGGGATGCAGGGGCGCCTTGAAAATCGTCACCACGTCGGCGTACTCGACCACCTTGCCGGCGTAGGCCACCACAACGTCATCGGCAACTTCGGCCACCACCCCCAGATCGTGGGTGATCATCATCACCGACATGCCGAATTCGTCTTTGATGCGCCGGATCAATTCCAGGATCTGCGCCTGGATGGTGACATCCAGCGCCGTGGTGGGTTCGTCGGCGATGAGCAGGTCCGGCTCGCAGGCCAGAGCCATGGCGATCATGGCCCGCTGGCGCATACCGCCGCTCATCTGGTGAGGATACTCGTCGATGCGCTTTTCGGGTGAGGGAATCCCGACGCGCCGCAGGCTCTCGATGGCCTTTTCCCGGGCCGCGGACTTGTCCAGCTTCTGGTGCTGAATGACGGATTCACCGATCTGGTTGCCGATGGTAAAGACCGGGTTCAGTGAAGTCATGGGTTCCTGGAAGATCATGGAGATCTGGTCGCCCCGTATCTGCCGCATTTCGTCGGGCGCCTTTTCCAGTAGATTTTCCCCCTTGAACCAGATTTCACCGTCAATGATTCTGCCCGGGGGTTGCGGGATCAGCCGCATGACGGAAAGCGCCGACACGCTTTTGCCGCAGCCGGATTCTCCGATGACGCCAAGCGTTTTGCCGGGGCGGATGCGCATGTCCATCCCGTCCACCGCCCGGGCGATGCCCTCCTGGGTGTAAAAGTACGTTTTCAGGCTCTTAATGTGCAGCAGCGGTGTGTCCAATGGCGCTTTTGTCCTTTTCCTCCGGTTCCGGAGCTACTCTCCGCGCAGACGCGGGTCGATCATGTCGCGAATACCGTCACCCAGGGTGTTGAATGCCAGGATGGTGATCAGGATACTCAAGCCGGAGTAAATGGAAATGCCGGGGGCATTGATGAGCACATCCACGCCCTGGCGTATCATATTTCCCCAGGTGGGTGTGGGCGGCTGTACCCCTAACCCGATGAACGCCAGGTTGGCTTCCAGGCGGATGGCGACCCCTACCCACAGGGTCCCCGCCACCAGGAGTTCACCGAAAATATTGGGAAAAATGTGGCGCACCAGCACCCGCGGCACCCTGGCGCCGATGGCCTGGGCGGCGATGACGTACTCGCTCTCTTTCATCTTGAGCAGTTGTCCGTGGGAAAGCCTGGCGAACCGCGGTGTCATCACGATGGCGATGGTGATAATCAGGTTGACCAGGTTGGACCCCAGCACGGCCGTGACCGCGATGGCCAGAATCAGGTCCGGGAAGCACATGAGCACGTCGACGGCGCGCATGATCAAGGTTTCGGTTTTGCCGCCGTAATATCCGGCTACCATACCCATGCCGGTGCCTATCAGCAGACCGGCCACTACCGAGAAAAAACCGATGATCAGGGACACACGGCTGCCCCAGATGATCCGGGAGAGCACATCGCGCCCGAAGTCGTCGGTTCCCAGCCAGTGGGCTGCAGAACTTCCCGCCAGCCGCGCCGAGGCGTCCTGGGCCAGGGGGTCGTAAGGAGACAGCAGCGGGGCGAAAATAGCCACCAGTACGATGAATACCGCCAGAACTCCGCCGACGGAGGCGGTCCTGTTGCGGAGGAAAGCGGTCCACATGCGACGGCGCTGGGAAATTCCCACGAATACTTCCGTCCCGTCCATGGCCTGCTCTTGTGACTGTACCATGAATTCTTCTTTATCTTTGTAAAAAAGCCGAAGGATCGACCGCGGCGCGGAAACCGTGCAGCGGTTTAGTTTAATTGTATTTAATGCGCGGGTCGATGAAACTGTAAATCAGGTCCGTGACCAGGTTGATGATCACCACCATGACCGCGTAAATAACCATTACCGACTGCAGCGTGGTGTAATCCCGCTGTTTGATGGCGCCCACCATCAGTTTGCCCAGCCCGGGGCGGGAAAACACGATCTCCACCATGACCGAAGAGCCGATCAGCACCACCGCGTAAAGTCCGCCCAGCGCCACGATGGGAATCAGCGCGTTGCGCAGCACATGCTTGTAAAGAACGATGCGCTCCAGAAGTCCCTTGGCGTGGGCCGTGCGGACGTAATCCTCCCGCAGCACGTCCAGGATCGAGGAACGCGTCATGCGGGTTACATAGGCCATCATGAGCAGCCCCAGCGCCAGGCCCGGCAGGACGAGGTGGCGGAAGTTGTCCCGCAGGTCCCAGAAATCCCCCCCGCCGACCACCGGGAAGAGGGGAAATATGATGGCAAATACCAGTATGAGCAGGATGCCCAAATAAAAGGCGGGCACGGAAAGTCCGAGCAGGGAAAAAATGCGGTTGAAATAGTCGATAAAAGTATTCCGATGGACGGCGGCCGAGATGCCCAGCGGGATGCCCAGGATGTACCCCAGCACAATGGCGAAAAAAGTCAGCTCCAGCGTAAAGGGCAGCACCCGGCGCACCTGCCGGGCCACCGGGTAGCCGGTAATGGCGGATTTTCCGAGATCCCCGGTGACCAGGTTTCCGAAAAAATCGATGTACTGCATCCATATGGGCTGGTTGAGGCCCAGTTTTTCCCGCAGCGCGTTAACCGATTCCTGGCTGGCATAGTCGCCGAGGGCGGCCACGGCCGGGTCTCCCGGAAGCACCCGCACCACCAGAAAAACCAGCGTCAGGACGATCAGCAGAATGGGGATGCTCTGGAGGATGCGCCGTACTGCATATTTGAACATGGCGTGGCAAGCTCTTGTTGCGAAATGGGCGCGGTGCTCCGCGGAACACCGCGCCGGGTCAGGTTGTCAGTGGGCCAGGATACGTGTCTTTTCGGTGATCTGGGGCGAGTAGGTCTCCCAGCTGAAATCCAGGGGGTGTCCAATGTCGACGTAGGACTTCATGGGAAAGGCGTATTTGAGCCGGATGATGGGCACTACGGCCACGTTTTTCAGAAGCTGAATCTGGGCCGCTTTCCAGAGTTTGGACTGCTTGGCGGCGTCGAGCTCGTAGCGTGCTTTCTCGATCAGGCCGTCGATGGAATCGATTTTCCCGTCGCCGTTGGCGTCCACGGCCCCGTAGTGTGAAAACCCGGTGTCCGGCTTCTTGCCTTTCACCACTTCGGACGCGGAGTAGTAGAAACGGGTCAGGAAAACGTCGCAGTTGGGGCGCCAGCAGGCGTAGTAAACCACGGGACTGGCATCCTTGCGGATCAGGCTGTGGAAGGAAGAATGATCCACTACCTTGAGCTTCATGTCGATGCCGGCCTTTTTCATCTGGGCCTGAAGGGCCACCATGGGCTTGCGGTAACTGGTGGCCAGCTCGCTGATGATGGCCTCGAATTTCAGGTTGGGTTTGCCGGCCTCCTTGAGCAGCGCTTTGGCTTTTTCCACGTTGTTTTCATACACTACGCCGGCGGCCTCGGCCTCTTTCTTGGTGAGTGCGCCGGGCGCGGGAGGCGCAAGGGCGGCGGAGTAGATGGGGACGGCCAGGCTCTTGCCCATGAAATCAGCCACCTCGGAACGGTTGATGGCATAGCTGACCGCTTTTCGCACCTTCAGGTCTTTGAAGATGTCGTTGGCCATGTTGAAAAACAGCATCTGCACCTCGCAGGGGCCGAAGGTTTTCACGGAAACGTCCGGAAAAGTGCGAATTTTTTCTACCCATTTGGCTTCGTTCAGGCCCTCGATGATGTGCAGTTCTCCGGTTCTGAGGCCGAATTCCCGGGAGGCCACGTTGGGCATGTACTTGATAACCACTTTCTCCAGAATGGGCTTGCCGCGGAAATATTTCGGGTTGGCCTTGAGCACGGTCTGCTGACGGGGTTCGTAGGACCCGAACATGAACGGTCCTGTGCCGATGGGATGCGTCTTGAACCAGTCGTTGCCCATGGCCTCAAGGGCTTTCTTGGACACGATGAAACCACCGGCGTAATTGGCGAATTTGGCGAGGAAAAGCGTGGGAGAGACCGGCTTGTCGATGCTGATCTGCACGGTATAGGGATCGATGGCCTTGACGGTGATGCCCGTGTATTCGCCGGCATAGGAGGAGTGATCCGGGTTGGCCGCCCGCTGCAGGGAGTACACCACATCTTCGGAGGTCAGCTCATAGCCATTGGGCTGTTTGGGGAAGGGGTGGAAGTAAACGCCCTTGCGCAGATGAAAGGTCCAGGTTTTGCCGTCGGCGGAAGTTTCCCACGATTTCGCCAGGTCGGGCTCCACTTTTACCTGGTTTCCGGGGGGATAGCGCACCAGGCCGTTGAAGATCGGGTCGACCGTCGAGCGGTCCACCGTGGTCGTGGCGCGGTGAGGATCCAGGTTTTTCGCATCGCCGGCATCGAAGGCGATGTTCAAAACCTGTTTCTTGGCCAGATCGGCGGCCATCGCCGACGAGCACAGCAGGGCAAAAAGGACCGAAAGTGCGATGATCGCTGCAATTGTTGTCTTTTTCCTCATGGCCTCTCCTTTCTACGCAATTAGCGGTGTTTGGGGGGTAGTGCCGGTGAAGCGATCCGCTCTGACTCTATGGAAAAAAGAGGCCCCTTTCAAGGAAAAACTCCTGCCGCCAGTGGAAACGAAGCCATCCTCTGCTTCTATGGTTTCAGCAGGTGCGTCTGCCCGGTGCGGATGGCGTCGATGACGATCTTGCCCTTCACCCGCAGTTTGTCCAGCCGGGGTTTGCGGTGGGCCTTGATGATGTCGAGGAGCTGCTCGCGGTTTTCCGGCGGCCGGGTTTCCACGGGTTTTTTGACCAGCGTGATGGCCTTGGCCGGGCAGGTGGGGACGCACAAGCCGCAGCCCAGGCAGCGGTCCAGGTCAACCGCGGCGTGTCCTTTTTTTTCAGAAACGGCCACGGCGCCCACCTGGCAGCGCTTTGCGCACACACCGCAGGCCGTGCAGGCCGCAGCGTCCACGGCTGCCTGGAAATTGGCGGCCCAGTAGTCCAGCGGTCGGGGGATCTGGCGGTGCATGGACAGCATGCCGCAGCAGCAGCCGCAACAGGAACAGATGAATTCGGGGTTTTCGGTATTGGCCGGCTGCAGCACCAGCCCCTCCTTTTGGTTCTGATCGATGATGGAGACGGCCTCGTCACGGGAGATCTTGCGGCCTGCGCCGATGATCAGGACCATTTCGGCCACACTACCCAGCGACAGGCAGGTTTCGCGGCGCGCCGTCACCCGGCAGGACCTGCCCTCGATGGCCTTTTTTTTCTGCAGATGCATTCCAGGATGGCGAAGGGCGCCTCGGCCCGCCGCAGAAGGGTCCGCACCTTGTCGAAGGTGCCGACGTGGTGTTGGGGGCGGATGCTTTTGGCCACCGGTATGGTGCGCATCTGCGGCAGCCGGGTGCTGAGCATCCCGATGCCGAAATTGCGGTCGGAGAAGTAGGTGTTGAAGTGCTTCACGAACTCCGGTGAAAGCCGCCCGATCTGGAACTCGTACATGCCTACCACCAGAGGTGCGTTGCAGTAGTACCGGCGGCCGTTCTTGGTCTTGAACTCGATGCCGCGTCGTCTCTATACCCCATTTTTCGGCCGGCATCCACCTTTTCGTCAGACAAAGGCCTTCGCCCGGGTGTACGCCTACCGTCAAGGTTGACGGCGCGCATCCCGGCAATTGTGGCTTGCGATTGCCGGGATGCGCGCCGGGGGAAAAGTTTTGACAGGCTGGCGCGCATCCGCTATCTGAATGGGAAAAACCATCGAAAGACCGGAAATCAGGAGGGCACACATCATGCCATTGCGTTCGGCGATCCTGCTCCTGTCGATGCTGATGCTGGCGGCCTGTTCCACCATGCGGACGCCCCTGGCGAAGGAGCCCGTTCACGCCATGGCCACGGCCGGGACGGTGCCCCTGAACCCGCAGCTGAGCATCGATCTGTACACTGTGCCTGCCGGAAAGCGCCTGGTGATCCAGCACGTGGCGGTGTCGACCGGCGACGCCACCACGCCCCAGCGCATCTTTGCCGAGATCTTCACGCGTGTCGGTGGCCTGGGCGTATGGCACCCGCTGGGATTTCTGGAGCGACACCCGGACATCAGCTGGCAGATCCTGAGCCGGCCCGTGCGGCTCTATGCCGAGCCGGAATCCGGCGTAGCCGTGATGGTCCTGACCCAGGACCACGACGGATCGCTGGGCTTCCGCGCCACTTTTTCGGGATACCTCATCGACGCGCAGTAGGCCGTCTACCAGCCGGACCCGGAGGGGTGTCCCTGTGCCGGTGGGGAAAAAGGGGGAAGAATGGTCTGCTCCGCCCCCCTTGTGGTGGTCAGCAGGATGGCTTGCGTCTTTATTGCTTCCGGACCCCTATCCCGAGCGCCCCGATTCCCGAGAGCAGCAGCAGGATCGTGGCCGGTTCGGGCACGGAGTTCGGCGGCGGTTCGGTCGACGAAACCCCGTACGTCACGTTGTCGATGGCGACGTAGTAGGGATTTATCCACTGCAGGTGAAGGGCTCCGTCACCGGTGACGCCGGGCGCAAAGCTTTGATGCACATCGCTCCCGACGATGTTTGCGGCAGACCACAGGATCTCGCTGTAGTCCGCATTGTAGATTCTGACTTCGCTGTGGTGCTCATAGGAATCGGGAGCCCAGTCGTTTCCCTCATCGGTGTACCAGAATCCCAGGTCGAAATCGCCCAGAGTAGCCTGGTAGCCTTCGGCCGGGTCGAACGTGATTTCGGCGACGGTGGGCGGCATGGCGTCCGGAGCCGTGTCGTTGACCCAGGCCACACCGGTCAGGTCGCTGTAGCCATCGATCCAGTACAGCATG
>JAMOVG010000339.1 GCA_027061725.1 Desulfobacteraceae bacterium | reverse complement strand
TGGTGGTAAAAAACGGTTCGAAAATCTTCTCCTGCACGGATTGGTCCATGCCCACACCCGTGTCCGATATGGTCACCCTCACGAAGCGGCCCGGGGTGATCTCGAAGGTGTTGAGGAGTGACTGCTTCAGCATGGTGTTGCCGGTCTCGATGTAAATGTAGCCGCCCCCGGGCATGGCCTGCCAGGCATTGATCAGAATGTTCAGCAGGACCTGTTCGATCTGGCCCCGGTCGGCGACCACCGTCCAGAGGTCTTCCTGGTACTTTTCAACAATTTTGACTTCCTTTCGGGTGCGCCCGAACAGCTTGAGGGTACGCTGAACCGTTTCATTGAGGTTCACGGGGCGGGTCATGTACTTGCCGCCCCGTGCAAAACCCAGCAGCTGTCCGGTCAGTTCAGCACCGGTTTTGACGGTGGCCTCAATGCTCTTGAGCTTCTCGTAATGGTCGTGGCGGGGATCGGTCTCCAGCAGCATCAGGGAGACGTTTCCCTGAATACCCATCAGCAGGTTGTTGAAATCATGAGCCACCCCGCCGGCCAGCTTTCCGATGCTCTCCAGGCGCTGTACCTGCTGGACGCGGTTTTCCAGTTCCCTCTTTTCCCTCTCCGCCACCAGCTTCTCGGTGATGTCGAAAACCACGCCCCGAAACCCCACGGGCCGGCCGGCGCTGTCGTTGATGACCGCCGCCGACGTTTCCAGGATTCGGCGGCTCCCGTCTTTTCGAATGATGGTGTATCGCGAAAAGCGCTCGGGGGCCCCGGTCCGGCGCATGGCATCGAACTTGCCGGCCACCTGCGCGGCCGTCTCGGCATCCATGTACTGGCGGTAGTTGAGCCCCCGGATCTTTTCCGGGGCATAGCCCAGTATGTCGGCCAGCGGTCGGTTGCCAAAGGTCAGGTTGCCCTCCAGGTCGATTTCAAAATACCCGTTTTCCATGTTTTCGATGATCGAGCGGTATTTCTCTTCGCTCTTGCGCAGCTGGGCCTCCTTCTCCCGGCGCATGTCGATCTCACGACGCAGCTGCTCGTTGGTTTTTTTGAGCACCCGGGTGCGCTTTTCGACCTCTGCCTCCAGAAACTGCTGGTGGCGCTGCAGCGCCATCTCCGCTTTCTTGCGGGCGGTGATCAGCCGCAGGGACCCGACGATCTTTGCGGCCCGGCCGTCAGACCCGGTCTGCAGGACCGCGTTGATGGAACAGTAGTGGACGGTCCCGTCCTTGTCGGTAAGGAGAATCTCGTAATCGCTGACATTTCCCTCGGAAGCGAACTTCTCCATGAGCGCCCGCCGCTCCCGCGGGTCGCGGTAGATGCGCGACAGCGGTTTGCCGATCAGTTCCTCCCGGGTGTAGGAAGTCAGTTTTTCCACGGAAGGGCTGATCTCCAGCAAGGTTCCGTCCAGGGCGCTTTCGTAGTAGATGTCCTGGATGTTTTCGAAAATGGTGCGGTATTTTTCCTCCCCGTTGCGTATGGCCTCCTTCATGCGGGCGAAAGAATCGGCGGTCTCCTGAAGCTCCTTGTAAACGGACCGGGTGTCAAAGCGACTGGTTAAATCGTTTTCCTTGATTGCCTGGGCCTCCTTTTCCAGGCCCGCCAGCGGACGGATAATGCCGCGCGCCAGCCACAGACCGAGGGCCGTGGCCAGAAGAGACAGTGCCATGGTGATCAGGATGTTGTTGCGTCGGTTTTCCTTCAGTGCGCCGATATAGTCGTTTTCCGGCACGTACACCCCGATGATCCAGGGCCACTGTCCGTTCTGAAAGGGGGAAAACATGACGTGGTAGGTCTGGCCGCCGTAATCGAAGCGGCCGAAGCGGGTTTTTTGGAGCCGCAACAGGCCATGGGCGTCACGCTGCCACTCGATGGCGTGAAAGGCGGCCTGGCTCAGTCCGTCGTCGATCTCCTCGATGGTGACCAGCCGGAACCTGTGCTGCTTTCCCTCGTGTACCCGGATCTTGTCCAGGTCCGGGAAGGCCACCACGTCACCGTTGCTGTTGATCATAAAGGCGCGCCCGTTCTTGCCGATACGCAGGCGGCTGATGAAAGTGGACAGGTGGTCGATCTCAATGTCGACCCCCACGATGCTGCGCAGCCTCCCCCCGCGGTCGTATATCGGACCCGCAATGGTGATTCCCGGCTTTCGGGAAGTGTAGAATATGTACGGGTCGGACCAGGCTACGGCCTTGGCTTTGAGGGCCTTGCGGTACCAGGGTCTGACGCGCGGGTCGTACGTGTCGTGCGGGTCGTTTTCGCGGGAAATTACCGCCAGCTGGCTGTCGCGCCAGATCAGCCGGGTCTGCCGTGCGCCGTTTCGGTGGGTGATGATCTTGGTCCGATAGCCGCCCGGGGATCGGGCATCCGAACGGCTGACGTAGAAAAAATCCCCGTTGGGCTTTCCCACATAGATGCCTGCGAAATGGGGGTATATGACCAACTGGTCGAGGAAATACTTTTCCAGGACATCGCTTCGGGCTTGATCACTTCCCACCACTTGCGATGCGATCAGCCTGCGGGTGAGAGACGCCGCACCCTGGGCCAACGCCAGGTGATTGTATGATTTCTCGCGGGTCAAATCGGTAATGTTCTTCATGATATCCCGCGCATGACGCATGAGAACCCGCTGGGATGAGAGGTAGGTAGTGGAAGTGATGATGACCTGGGTACCCCAGATCAGGCCGAGACAGCCGAGAATAAGGGCCCACCGAATCGGAATTTTCATACCGACCTCTTTTCATGGAGAGAATTGCTGGTTCGCGGGCGGCAGGCGTTGTTCACTTGAAGTGGTTTTCCCGCCCATTGCGTTCCTGCCTCCCGTTCATAGCACATATCTTCCCCGCCGCCAAAGCGGCTTGCGGCAACATCCGCCCCGGAGGCCCTGCCGGGGCCGCGGCCGGCTTAATATTTTTGGCCTGAAAGCCGATAAATTCACTGGTGGACCCCACCCGCAAAACCCGGGTCCACGGATACGGCTTTGGCGATGGGATACAGCTTGCGCGATGGCATGATTTGATGAACGCTACACGGACGACGGAAAAATCAGCCCGGTATGAACTGCTCGAACGCATCGCCGTCGGCGGAATGGCAGAGCTGTATCGGGCCCGTATGACGGGGGAAGAGGGATTTGAAAAAATCGTCGCCATCAAGAAAATTCTCCCCCATCTGTCCGGCGAAGAGGAACTGGTGAAGGCCTTCATCGAGGAGGCCAAGCTGGCCGCCCGGCTGCAGCACCCCAACATCGTCCAGATCTTCGATTTCGGGCGCATCGGGGGGACGTATTTCATCGCCATGGAGTATCTCGACGGCCGGGACCTCGGGCGGCTGATGCGGGCCGCCGGCCATCGCAAGCAGCCCATCGCGCTTTCCCTGGCGCTGTACATCGCACGCTGCGTCTGCGAAGGCCTGGATTACGCCCATCACCTGGCCGACGCCCACGGCAGGCCGCTGAACATCATCCACCGGGACATCAGCCCGCAGAACATCTTCATCACCCGGGAGGGGCAGGTCAAGATCATCGACTTCGGCATCGCCAAGGCCGCCAGCCGGAATACCATGACCCAGGCCGGGGTCATCAAGGGCAAGGCCGCCTACATGTCGCCGGAACAGGCCGCCGGCGAAACGGTGGACATGCGCTCGGACCTGTTTGCAGTGGGCCTCCTGCTGTTTGAACTGATCACGGGAAAACCCCTTTTTGCGGGCGACACTTTCAAGGCATTGAGCCGGCTGCGCAAATTCCGGCCGGACGAGGTGGTGACGGGCGATATCCCCGGCCCACTGCGGCCTGTGCTGCAAAAGGCCCTTGCCCCGAAACCCGGGAACCGTTACGCCTCGGCCGCCCACCTGGGGAGCGACCTGGCGGCCTGCGCCGCGAAGCTCGATCTTCATGACGGCAGCCGCGAACGGAGTGCGTGCCTGCGGGCGCTTCTGCCCGCAGAAGCCCGCGACAGCACCATGGGTTCCGCTTCCGTGACCGAAACCGCCGCCATGGAAGCCGCAACGCAGGTGTGGGAAACGGCCGCCACGCCGCCAGTGGCCGGGGAAGCGGCCTCCGGAAAAAAACGGACGCCGGCGACGGGTGCTCGCGGGAGGCGGTTGAAAAAAGCTCTGCCGGCAGCGGGCCTGGCCGCCGCCGGGCTGGCAGCCCTTCTGCTGACTTCCGGTATTGATTCCGTGCGCCAAAACACCCCGACGCCGGCAAAGGCCGCCGTGCAGCCGGCCGGGACCGGCAACAGGGCCGGTGCAAAAACACCGATGCAGGAGAAAGGCGGCGCCGGAAACGACTTCCGGACTCTGCTGAAACGGGCCGAGGCCGTGATGAAAAGTGATCCGCAGCAGGCCCAAACCCTGCTGCGCGAAGCCGTGAAACACAATCCGTCCAGCAGCCGGGCCTATCACAAGCTGGGCGTGCTGTGCCTCAACGAAAGAGCCTACGAGAAGGCCATTTTGTATTCCCGCAAGGCCGTCGAACTGGACCCGACGCTGGCCAAGGCGATTTTCAACCTGGGCTACGCCTATATGCAGACCGGGGCCTGGAATATGGCCGCACAGTCGTTTCAGCGGGCGGCAAACCTGGATCCCCCATTCCGCGACGAAGCCCTCTTCAACCTGGCCTTCGTCCTGGACAAACTCGGAAAGCGGCAAGCCAGCATCGAGAACCTCCGGGAGGCCCTGAAAGCAAATCCTGAAAACCGGATGGCCAGGCTTCTTCTGAAACGCCTAACCTCCTGAAAAGGCTGTCATGAAAGAAACGTGCCCCCTCGCAACGCACCGCAACGCAGTGACGGGTGGACTTCTCATCCTGCTCCTGCTGGGCGTTGTCGCGTGTGCCGCAAGCCGGCCCGGAGCCGCTTTGAATAATCTCGGCAACCTGGCCAAACTCGGCGATGACGCATTCGTGCACCACGTCCGGTGGCAAGGCGAAACCATGTCGATTATCGCCAAATGGTATACCGGAAGAGCCGCAAACTGGAAAAAGCTGGCCAATGCCAATGCACGCCTGAACCCCGAACGACTGGAACAGGGGTACCGGGTCCTCATCCCCCGGCCCCTGCTGATCACCACGGCCGCCATGCCGGAGGACTTCGTGCGGAAATTTTATCGGCAACCCGCGTCCCTGCGCTCCGCCGAGAAAGATGCCATCGTTCCCTTCGGCCCCAAGGAGTGAGCCGCAGCCGCCGGACAAATTCCGGCACCTGCTTGCCAAATTTTTGCCAAATTGAGGCAGACACCTTCCACCGCACAGACCCGCCGGGGATATCCCCCCCACGGGGGCACAATAATTTCGATGGGCAAGACACATTGAATCCTTAGAGAAAACGGCCGCTATGCGCGGCCCCGTCTCTGCCGGCGGACGCCTTCCGAAAATCGTCTCGGCGATCACACCAGGTGGTATGTTTCTTGCTATTCCATTGAGAAAAGTTTTCGGGCGTGCCCCCCGGAAACCGGCCAGCGGCCCCGTCGGGCGGCAGGCAAACACGCCCCCTGAAATCCCCCGGGGAGATCGGTAAGCGAAAAGCATGATGCTGCAGCAACCGGCGCCAACGACCGGGCCATCGGCCCTCATCATTTCCGTGGAGTCTTCCCCGGCCGGGCAGTGGGCCTGTCCGGCCGGCAGTGTGGTTTCTGTCGGGCGGCACCCCGACAACCGGGTCCGGCTTCACAGCCCGCTGGTTTCCCGTTACCACGCCAGGGTCTTCCAGGATGACTGCAGGGCCTGGGTGGTCCAGGACCTGGAAAGCCGCAACGGCACTTTTGTCAACGATGTCCGGGTCCAGGGCAAACGCCGTTTGTCCAGCGGAGACACCCTTCGTTTTGCGGACGTACGCTGCACTTTCTACAACGACGAACCCGATCCGGACACCATCGGAGCGGGTGGCACCCTGCAGGAAAACAACATCTACACCGAGTTTTTTTCCCTGGACCACTCCGAATTCCTACCGGAAAAGCAGGTGCCGGACACCGAAACGCTGCGGCGCGACTATGAGAAACTGAGGATCACCTACGAACTGCAGAAGGACATCAGCGCAGACTTTGACCTCGACGCCATGCTGTCCAAGATCCTGGAGCGCACCTACGAGTTTCTGGATTACGACCAGGCCGCCATCCTGCTGATCGACGGCAAGGGGGAACTTCGCCTCCAGGCGCGCAAGTGCCGCCGCCCGGGCCCCTTCCCGGGGTTGTCGTCCACGCTGATCGGGTATGTCAGGGAAAAGAAGATGGGCGTCATTTTATCGGACGTTCTCTCCGACCGCCGTTTTCGCGAGGCCGGGTCCATGATCTCACGCGGTGTGCGCTCATCCATGGCGACCCCCATTCTCCACGACAACGAATTGCTTGGCGCCATCGTCATCGAGTCGTTCGAAAATACGACGGCCTTTTCCGAAAAAGACCTGCGGCTGGTCAGCACCATCGCCTGCCACGTGGCCCAGTACATCCGCAACTCCCTGCTGCACGAAGAACTGCAGCAATTTTTCGACAGCGCCATCTCCACTCTCTCGGCCATGATCGACGCCCGCCACCCCCTGACCGCCGGCCACTCTGAACGTGTGGCCCGCTACGCGGTAATGAT
>JAMOVG010000338.1 GCA_027061725.1 Desulfobacteraceae bacterium | reverse complement strand
CGGCAAATGGGCCTGACGCCCGAACGACTGGAGGGGCTGCGCCTAGCCGCCCTGCTGCACGACATCGGCAAAATCGGCATCCCCAACCACATCCTCCTGAAGCAGGGAAAGTTCACGGCGGCGGAACGCGAAAAGATGAACGAGCACCCCGTCATCACCCAGCGCATCCTGGAAAAATTCCGCTTCCCCAAGCACCTGCGCTGGATTCCGCAAGTCACTGCCCTGCACCACGAGCAGTGCAACGGCCGGGGGTATCCCCGCGGCCTGACCGGCTCCCACATCCCCCTGGAGGCCAAGATCCTGGCCCTGGCCGATGTCTTCGACGCCCTGACCTCCCCCCGCGACTACCCCAAGTACAACGCAGAGGGCGACATGCTCGACTGTGAGCGCATGCCCCTGTCCGATGTGCTGGCACTCATCGACAAGCAAAGCGACCGGCAGTTCGACAGCCGGGTGGTGCAGGCCTTCCGGAAATGCGTGTCCCCAGCGCTGCTGTATTACCGGGGAACCCATTTCCCGCCGGAATACGTCGACGGTGTGCTGCAGGAACAAGGCATTCAGTCACTCGCAACCAGCCGGCACCGAAAGCCGCATCCTCACACAGGCCTATCTGCAAGTTTGCATTTGCACCCCGAGTCTGGTATCTGAGGCCAAGCTTTCACTTCTACTGCGCCGACATACCCCTCTGGCGGGATATAGACGGCGCCACGCCCCAGCAGGTGGAGGTCAAGGAAAGGCTGTTTATCCTGAGAGTCCTCGGGGAATGGGAGGGGAAAATGGGTATCGGAATCGGACTGCGCTGGCTGATTTTGACGCTGGCCGTGCTGCTGACGGCCTACGTCATGGACGGCATCCACGTGTCGGGGTTTCTCTCCGCTTTTTTCGCGGCCGCGGTGCTGGGCATTCTGAACGCCCTCTTCCGACCAATCCTGCTGATCCTGACGCTGCCCATCAACATCCTGACCCTGGGCCTGTTTACCTTTCTCATCAACGCCGCCCTGCTCAAGATGGCTTCGGCCATCATTCCAGGCTTCGAAGTGACCGGTTTCTGGACGGCGGTCTTCGGCTCCCTGATGATCAGCATCATCAGCTGGCTGATGACCTCCTTGGTCAACGACCGCGGCGGCATCGAGTACATCGATCTGAGAAAATCCGACGATGACCGCTGGCAGTAACACGCCTAGGCCGTCAGGCCGATGTCGAAGATCCGGTGGCACGCCGGGCAGATGAAAAGCCAGCGGGTAATGCCCGCCTCTTTTCGGAACATGGAGTGAAACCCGTCCTCGTACCCGCAGGAGGGGCAGACCCTGAACTCGTCTTTCATCTCCACCTGCTCGATGGCATCGTTTTGCATGTGCGCATCTCCTCTTGGTCTTCAAAAGTGATTCCGGCAAAGCATCCCGCCGGCAGCACACGGTTCGGCTTCGGAAGGATCCGCCGACCTCAGCGGCGATGTTCCGATACCAGGCGGCGCAGCTGTTCGATGATAGACAGGCCCACGGAGATGGGAAAACCGTCCTCGCTGGCCTCCGCCCGCGCCGTGACCCCGTCCACGCACCCGTTGGCCACCAGGTACTCGGCGATGGCCCGGGGGTCGATGCAGGCCAAGAGATCCTTCCCGACCAGCTGGCTGAGGGCGGCAATCACCCCGTAAACCCCCCAGTTGGATACCGCTGCGATAACCAGTTCGTCGCAGCGGGTCACCGCCGGTATGATGTCGATCTGTGACAGCGCCTCGTACACGTTTCCCATGCCGATCTCGTTGCCGCCGTCGCCGAAGGCGATGCTGGGGCAGTCGCTCTCGGTCAGAAACAGGTCGAACTTGGCCGTGAAAGCCGAGATGTCCCGTCGGTGCATGTTGTAGTAACGCCCGTCGGACGCCACGCCCGGGCGCTCGATGGAAACGATCATGCGGGGCCTGAGTTCCGCCAGGGCCCGGCGGGCGGCATCGCGACTGGCGTTCCAGTCCGCGAACGACAGTTCGTGGGTGGTAAAATCGCGCGCCAGAATGCGCGAGATGGGAGGCGCGCAGGCGAAGACGGGCCGGCTGCCCAGCTGCTGCAGCACGCGGTAGAGGGCGATGGCGCCGATGGGGCCGTCACTCTCAAAACTGCCCGACACCGGGAAGCCGGTGCCGATGATCACCGTGCCGCGGTGGTCCAGGAGCATCCGGGCGGCCCGGCCGCAATAGCCCGGCTGCAGGGACCGCGACAACCGGTCCATGCCGCGCTCCCCGTGCTGCAGGATGATGGCTTCGATTTTTCGCGAGAGGGTCTGCATGCCCCGCCGTTCTGCCGTCCGCCGCCGGCCGATGGTGAAAACTCGTTACGTCCATCCAGGCGTTCACCGATCCAATACCAGAACACCTTGCCGGAAACAACCATCTCCCCCGAGAGGGTCTCCGCGCCTTAATCGTTCACGGCGGCCGCCGAATATGCTATCAGTGTCTCATGTCCTACATGGTGGAAATCACGGTGGTCGGCGCCGGGGTGGTCGGCTGCGCCATCGCCCGGGAGCTGGCCCGCACCGGCCGCGAGGTGGTGCTGGTGGAAAAAAACCCCGGCGTGACCCGCGGGGAAAACCAGTCCTCGCGCAACTCCGGGGTGATTCACGCCGGCCTCTACTACGACCGGGATACACGCCCCCTGAAAAGCCGTCTGTGCGTGGCGGGCAACCGGATGCTCTACCGTTTCTGCGAAGAACACGGCGTCCCGGCCCGCCAAACCGGCAAACTGATCGTGGCCGTCTCCGAAACCGAGTGCGAAACGCTGGAGATCTACCGGCGGCGGGCCGTGGAAAACGGCGTTCCCGTTCAGTTGCTGAACACGGCGCAGGTACGTCAGCGGGAACCGCGCGTGCAGGCCGCCGCGGCCCTTCTGCTGCCCACTTCCGGCATCATCGACCCCGCCGCCCTGGTGGCCCGCCTGTACCACCTGGCCGACGGCTGCGGGGTACAGATTTTTCCCGAAACACGGGTGGTAAAACTGGCACCGGCCCCGGAGGGCGTCGCCGTGACGCTGGAATACCGTGACGGCGCCCACGACACCTACCGATCGCGTATCGTGGTCAACGCCGCCGGCCTGTACAGCGATGACATCGCCCGGCTGCTGGACCCGGCATCGCCCTACCGCGTGGACCCGGTGCGCAGCGAAGCCATGAAATTCTACCGCACGCGCCGGCCGGAGCTGTTTCTCGAGGGCATGAACATTTACCCCACCCCCCGGCGGGTCACCACCGACCGGGGGGCCTACTTCACGGTGGGTGTGCACCTGACGCCGACGCTGGACAGCGCTGCGTCCGGCCGTGACACCCTCGGCGCCACGGTAACGGTGGGGCCGCTGAACCGGGCCGCCCGGGACAAGTCGGACTACGGCGGCCCCTACCGCCCCGAGACGGTTTTCCTGGATGCCGTGCGGCCCTTCTTTCCCGGTCTGCAGGCCGGCGACCTGGAGCCGCACCAGGTCGGCATCCAGGCCCGGCTGGCCGGCCACCAGGACTGGGTCATCGAATTCAGTCCAGCCACCCGGCGATGCCTCAACCTGCTGGGCATCGACAGCCCGGGGCTGACCGGCAGCCTGGCCATCGCCCGGTACGTCAGGCGCATGCTGGAGCAAACGCAGAATGCACCCAAATCACATCCCAGCGCATAGACGCTTGCGGTTGGCCGACGAAAACCCGGCGCCCGGATGAAGCCGCCGGCAATGCGCGCTTTCATTCCGGCGCGAGACGAAGGAGAAGGGGGATTCAACATGGCTGAAAGCATTTTTTCCGAAATCGAAGTGGGCGGGTTGACCTTGAAAAACCGTTTGATCATGGCGCCCATCTACCTGGGGTACGCCGGCGAGGGGGGCACCGTCAGCCCCATGCTGCTGGATCACTACCGACTGATGGCGCAAAGCGGGGTGGCCATGGTGGTGGTGGAAAACAGCACGGTGGACTTCGAAAACGGGAGCGGCTCCACCCGCACCCTCCGGGCCGATACGGACGACAACCTGGATGGGCTCAAGAAGCTGGCGCAGGCCATCCGGGCCGAAGGGGCCCTGGCCTGCCTGCAGGTCAACCACGCCGGACGCTTCGCCGGCACCGCGGCCGAACCGGCGGCGCCCTCGGCGGTGGAGACCTTTGGGAAAATGCCCCGCGAACTGACCCCCGATGAAATCGACCGCATCGCCGACCGCTTCGCCGAAGCCGCCGCACGGGCCCAGAAAGCCGGGTTCGACATGGTCGAGCTGCACGGCGGCACCGGCTATCTGCTGTCCCAGTTCCTGTCGCCGCGCACCAACCGGCGCAGCGACGAATACGGCGGCTCTCTGGAAAACCGCCAGCGGTTTCCCCTGGAAGTCGTCGCCAGGGTCAAGAGCGCCGTGGGGAGGTTTCCGGTGGGATACCGCTTCCTGGCCGACGAATGGCTGCCCGACGGCCTGAAACTGGACGAATCCACCGTCTTTGCCCAGGCGCTGGCCAGGGCCGGGATCGCCTACATTTCGGTCATGGGCGGCACCTACGAGTCCTTTTTTCTGCCCGAAATCCTGGAGAAGTCGAAGCAGCCGGCCTACATGCTGGACTTGGCGGCGGCGGTGAAAGCGGCGGTGGACGTGCCGGTGATCGCCGCCGGCCGCTTTTCCGACGGCGAAGTCGCCGAATCGGCCGTCACAGGGGGAAAAGCCGACCTGATCGGCCTGGCCCGCGTGCTGTGGGCCGACCCCGACTGGCCCCGCAAAGTCGCCGGGGGCCGCGAGGACGAGATCATCCACTGCGACCCCGAGTGCCCCGACGCCTGCATGCACATGGTGATAAAGGGTCGTCCGGCCTACTGCACGCAGTGGCCGCCCGAAAAGGTCAAGCAGTGGAAGTCCCGCTTCGTGTAACGTTCAGAGGGCCTCTTCCCACAGCCGCCGCACCAACTCGCGGCTGACCGCCAGGTACCGGAAACGTTCGCGGGGATCGCCGCAGAAGACCTCCAGGGTAACCGTTCCGCGGTACCCCGTACGCCTGAGGGCGCTGGCCACGTCGCTCCAGGGGATCACGCCCACGCCCAGGGGCATGTGCTGGTCGGCGTTGCCGCGGTTGTCCGAGAAGTGCACGTGCCGGACGTGGGGCCCCAGCCGGTCGAGAAAGACGTCGAAGCCGTCCCCTCCCAGGTTGGCGTGCCCCACGTCCAGGTGCACTTTCAGGCCGGGCGCGGCCTCCATCAGCCGCCTGAAAACCGCCACGCGGTCGAAGGGGGCGGTGAAGTTCTCCAGGACCAGCTCCAGCCCGTGGTCGCGGGCCATGCGCACCAGCGCTGGCAGGGCCGACCGGTTGAGCTCCGGCAGATCCGGCTTCATGGCCGGCGGGCAGCTGTAGCAGGGGTGCAGGTTCATGACCGAGGCGCCCAGCCGGCAAAATATATGCGCGCACCGCTCGAGAACCGCCAGGCAGCCCTCCCGCAGCTCCCGCAGGGGATAGGCCCAGGGCAGGCAGGGGTCGGTGTGGCCCACCACTGCCAGGCCGTAGCGGCGGCACAGGCCGGCCGCCCGCCGCGTGTCGACCTTCAGGGCCGCCGGGCCCTCCAGCGTCAGGTCCACGAAATCATAGCCCGCCTCCCCGATGGCCTCGATTTCCTCGTAAATTGAACGCCGGGGGTCGTTCATCACCCCGATCATGATCTGCATGCCGGTCACCTGTGGTCTCCGGAGTCTGTCCAGCGGTCGCCCCCGCCTCCGCCGATAGCGGCCCTTTCTTCAGCTATACCACAGGCCCCGCCACGGGTAAAGGAAGGGGCCGCGTGCGAGACGAGTTGATTTTTCCTAGCCTTTATAGTAGATTACTTCCTCGGGTATTTCTCCAAGAAAAGGCTCTCCATGACAGGCCACTTCTTTATCCCTGCCATCGTCGCCGCCCAGACCGGCCCCGTGGTGCTGGCCGTCATTTTCCTATCCATTTACTTCCAGCAGCGCACACCCTTCCTGGGATTGTGGATGCTCTTCTGGATGACCTTCCTGGCCCGCTGCCTGATCGCGTTGTCCAACCTGATTCACGGGCAGGAGCCCAGTCCTTTCCTGGTGGACCATCTGCCCAATATCGCCGGCGGCATCGTTCTGCTGTGGGGCACGCGCCTCTTCATGGGGCGCCGGATGCCGCTCTCCTGGATCGTGGGCTTCATCCTCGTCACCGCCTGGCTGCTGCTGGGGGTTGCGGCCGGCCTGTCCCAGCGGATCCTGGTGATTCCCTCCTTCGCTTTTCTCAGCGCCGTCTATTTTCGCACCGGTATCGACCTCCTGCGCTGGAAAGAACTCAAGGGCAGCGGAAAATACCTGGCGAGCACCGCCTTCATTCTGTGGGCCCTGATCAAGGCGGTATACCTGGTCTATTTTCCGACCCAGAAGCCGTTCAACCCGTGGGGCTATGTATTTTGCCTGCTGGTGGCCAACACCCTGGCCGTGGGCCTGCTGCTGTCCTACTTCGAGAGCCTACACCGGCAGCTGGCCGACAGCGAAGAGCGCTACCGTTCCCTGGTAGCCAACATCCCCGACATCACCTGGACCCGCAACCGGCAGGGAGTCACCGTCTACATGAGCCCTGGCATCGAACGCTTTGCGGGAGCCGGGCACGGGATAGAAACCGCCTGGCCGGACGCCGTTCACCCCGACGAAAAAGCCATGGTTGAAAAGGCCTGGGACGCGCTGTTCGACGAGAACCGGCCCTATGACGTGGAGTACCGTATACAGTCCCCCGGCGGAAACTGGGTGTGGGTGCACGACCGCGCGCTGAAGACCTATCGCCGCAACGGCGCCGAATATTCCGACGGCCTTTTGTCCAACATCGACACGCGCAAGGAGACCGAACGGATCCTGCGGCGATACGAACGCATCGTCTCGACCTCCGAAGACCTGATGTTCATGCTGGATGCCAACCTGGACTGCCTGGTGGCCAATCGGGCCTTTGCCCAGGCCTGCGGCCGCCGGCGGGAACACATGGTCGGCAGGTCCGTCGACATGCTGTTGCGGGACGCCGATTTCCGGGCGGAATTGCGCACCCGGTTGAGCCGCTGCCTGGAGGGACATCCCGTCCAGTGGCGGGCCAGGGCCCGGCTGTGGGCGGGCGACCAGCGGATCCTGAACATCAGCGCCTACCCCTACCGCGAAAAAGAGGGCGCCATCGCCGGCATCGTCGTCAACGCCCAGGACATCACCGAAACCCGGGAACTCGAAAAACGGCTCGACAGGGCCAGGCGACTGGAAGCCATATCCGTACTCGCCGGCGGGGTCGCCCACCGCTTCAATAACGAGCTGGCCGTCATTCAGGGCCGGATCGACCTGATGCGGTATTGCCTCGGTGACGCTCCCGAAATCCGTGAACACATTGCGCCCATCGCCGAAAGCGTCCGCAAAATGGCCGGCCTGACCCGCAAACTGCTGGCGTACGGTGGTGGTGGCAACTACCAGCCGGTGCACCTTGATTTGAACGAATTCCTGCGCACCAACCTCCCGGCCCTCACGCGTGACATTGACGAGGGCATCGCCGTCGAGACCCGTTTCGGGCTGCCGATGCCCCACATCATCGCCGACCCCGCCCAGCTGCGGCTGGTTTTTTCCGAATTGATCAGCAACGCCGTGGAGGCGCTGGGGAACACCGGCAAGGTGGTGATCGAAACCCTGGGGGAACTGACGCCGGCCTACCGCCGCCGCCATCACCCCGATACGCCGGAAGGCGCCTGCGTGGGGATCGTTATCGCGGACGACGGCCGCGGCATGGATGCGGAGACCATCGACCGCATTTTCGAACCGTTCTTCTCCACGCGCTTCGCGGGCAGGGGGTTGAGCATGGCCGCCGTTCACGGCATTATCAAGAGTCTCGGAGGCGACATCGTCGTGGAATCGGAGCCCGGCCGGGGGACTACGGTGCGCATCTGTCTGCCCGTCGGGCAAAAAGCGGCCGCGGCCCGTCCTGCAGCAACCGCCACCGCCGCGGGGGAACGCAAGACCCTTTTGCTGGTCGAGGACGAGCCGGAACTCATCACCACCGGCAGGGAGATCCTGCAGCATCTCCGCTACAGGGTCCTGTCCGCCGCTACGGGCGCCGAAGCCCTACGGGTTTTCAGCCGGCATCTCGCTGAGATCGACCTGGTTCTGCTGGACATGAAGCTGCCGGACATGGACGGACGGCAAGTGTTTCACCAACTGGCCCGACGGAAGCCAGATGTAAGGGTTATAATCTGCACCGGCTATGCGCTCAACCGCAACATCGAGGAAATGCTGGCCTGCGGTGCCGCCGGTTTCCTGCAGAAGCCCTTCCGCGTGGAAACGTTGGCCGAAGCGCTGCACAAGGCGCTCTAGAACCGCTTCCGGCCCTCGCACGGCGGATGCGCCGTTCTTCCGTCCCCCTCCCCCAAGACCGGAATGTTTTTGATTTCGCTTGACAAAATTGCCCTTGATTTGTAGGCTTATTCCTTTAAATAATGAGGAGGTGGGTGTTAACAACAATATTCATTGAAAGGAGAGGAGCACATGGCAAACTTGGTTGAACCTCACGGCGGAAAGGGACTGACCTGCTGTCTGCTCGAAGGTGCCGAACTGGAGGCTGAGAAGAAAAAGGCCGAAGGCCTGAAAAAAGTCTCCATTTCCCCGCGCGTCAAGGGTGACCTCATCATGATGGGCATCGGCGGCTTCAGCCCCCTGACGGGCTTCATGACCCGTGCCGACTGGAAGGGTGTCTGCGAGAACTTCCTGCTGGCCGACGGGACCTTCTGGCCCATCCCGGTAACCCTGGATGTCAGCGCCGAAGATGCCGGTGCCATCAAGGAAGGCGACGAAATCGCGCTCTACGACCCTGAAGGTGATGAAATCATGGCCACTATGCAGGTCACCGAAAAATTCGAGATGACCGAGGCCGACAAGAAGTTCGAGTGCGAGAAAGTCTTCATGGGCGAGGGCACGCCCACGGCCGAGGAGTTCTGGAAAATCGCCAAGGACGACCACCCCGGCGTCCAGATGGTCATGAACCAGAAGGACTTCAACCTGGCCGGGCCGGTGAAGGTGCTCAGCGAGGGGGAGTATCCCACCAAGTACGCAGGCATCTACATGCGTCCCGAGGAGTCCCGCAAGATCTTCGAAGAGCGCGGCTGGAGCGAAGTGGCCGCCCTGCAGCTCAGAAACCCCATGCACCGCTCCCACGAGTACCTCTGCAAAATCGCCGTGGAGGTGTGCGACGGCGTCTACATTCACTCTCTGGTAGGCAACCTCAAGCCTGGCGACATCCCGGCCGAAGTGCGCGTCAAGTGCATCGACGTACTGGTCAAGAATTACTTCGTGGAAAAACACGTCGTCCAGGGCGGTTACCCGCTGGATATGCGTTACGCCGGCCCCCGCGAGGGGCTGCTGCACGCTACTTTCCGCCAGAACTACGGCTGTTCGCGCATGATTATCGGCCGCGACCACGCCGGCGTGGGCGACTTCTATGGCATGTTCGAAGCCCAGACCATTTTTGACAAGATCCCTTACCCGGAGGAACCCGGCAAGGCGCTGTTGTGCAGCCCGTTGAAGATCGACTGGACCTTCTACTGCTACAAGTGCGACGGCATGGCTTCCCTGCGCACCTGTCCCCACGGAAAGGAAGACCGCGTGCTGCTGTCCGGCACCATGCTGCGCAAGCTGCTCTCCGAGGGCGGCGAGATCCCGGATCATTTCGGACGCGAAGAGGTGCTCGAAATCCTGCGCGAGTACTACAGCGGCCTGACCGAGAAAGTCGAGATCAAGCTGCACGGTGCCGCCACCGGCGAATAGCGCCTGCCCCGCCCTGAACCGAACAAAAAAAGGAGGCCCCGCTCGCACGAGCGGAGGCCTCCTTTTTTGTTTCAAACGAACCGGCGGATGCGTCCTACTTGCGGCCGATGTACTCGTTGTAGGCCATGGCCGTGGTGCGGTAGACTAGGTGCGCCAGCTTGGAAAAGGGCGTGTAGGCGAACAGGCTCCAGACGAACATCAGATGCACGAAGTAGATGACGGCCGACAGCCCTACGAACCCCGCCAGGCGCGCCATCTCGGTCAACAGGCCGGTGGCGCCCAGGGCCAGCACCAGGCCGATCAGGTACCAATCCCAGTACCCGGACACCTGGTCTTCCTTGGCCAGGCGGTTCTTGAGCAGCAGCGCCGCGCCGATGATCAGCGAAAGGGCACTGATATTGGCGATCCACTTCACCGGGTTCACCTGGGTGTAAGGTCCTTCGATGTGGAAGACCCACTCGGCCAAGAAAAAGCAGCCGGTGACGATGAACAGCCCAATGAAGCTGTAGAGCACCATCAGGTGCGCCGTGGAGCGGTCGCGGTTCTCGGAGCACTCGTTGAACTTCTCGTGCTTCATGATGGTCGGCAGAATGCGCAGCAGGGCCCGGCCGAATCCCGCCGGGTCGATGGCCTGCTTGTCGGTCTTGCCGTCGGCCAGGGCGTTGGCGTGCATATCGGCCACGAAGCGCTTGAGGCCCAGGGCGAACACCGCGATGGCGCCGGTAAAGGTGGGGATCATGATGATGTCCACCAGATAGTTGTTGATGTAGTCGGCCTGCCACACGGCTTCGTGGGGCGCAAAGTTGAGCCAGTTGACGCCGAACAGCTTGAGTACCAGGCCCAGCACTAGGATGATCACGGCCGGGATGGCCAGCAAGAGGGGCAGCTTTTTTGGGTCGGCCACAGCTTTGGCCAACGCCTTGGGTGTAGCGTACTCAAAGATGTTGTAGTTGCGCATGGCCATCAGCGCGTCGCCCGGCTTGGCCCCCCGCGGGCACAGGGTTGAACAGTCGCCGCAGTTGTGGCACAGCCAGATGTCGGGGTTGCCCACGATCTTGTCCTTCAGCCCCCAGGATGCGGCCAGCATCTCCTTGCGGGGGAAGGGTCGGGTGTCCGGCGAAATGGGGCAGGCCACCGAACAGGTGGCGCACTGGAAACACTTCTTCAGGTCTTCGCCGCCCAGCCCCGCCAGTTCATTGATAAATCCCACATCAGAATCAACATGGTATGCTTCCGCCATAATGATAGCCTCCTCGTTTTCAAACGGCAGCTGTTGGGTGCCGGAGCAGCTCCGGCACCGTGGGTCCGTTCAGCGGATGTTAGAAGCCCTTGAAGGGGTTCGGTCCCAGGTCTTCGACCATTGCCACGAAGTCGTTGATGATCTGGGGCAGCTTGTCGTAGTCGTCGATGGCCACCTGGAACTGCGCCACGCGCTCGTTCTCCAGCGCCAGGCTCTGCAGGGCATCGCCGATCTTCTTCATGCGGATGTCGGCCAGCTCACTGCCCTTGATGAAGTGGCACTGGTAGTCATCGCCGTGCTTGCAGCCCAGCAGGAAGACGCCGTCCATGCCCTGGGAGAGGGCGTCCTTGATCCAGATGACGTTTACCGAGCCCAGGCAGCGCACCGGGATAAAGCGCACCTCGGCGGAAAAGGACATGCGGTTGAGCCCCACCATGTCCAGTGCCGGGTAAGCGTCATTCTCGCACACCAAGCCCAAGATGCGCAAGGGCGGCTCCTCGTAGTCGTCTTCGGAGGGAACGCCGATGGCCTTCACCATGGAGCCGATGCTGTCGATGTTGTAGTCCGCGAAGCCGATGATGCGCTCGGGACAGGCCCCCATGCAGGTGCCGCAGCGGCGGCAGCGGGTGGGGTTGGGCTTGGGCGTGCCGCGTTCGTCGTCATCCAGTGCGCCGAAGGGGCACTCCTCGGTGCAGCGTTTGCACTGGGTGCAGCGCTGAAAGAAAAAGTCCGGGAAGGTCATGTCACCGGAGCGCGGATGCACCGACACGCCGCGGTTGACCGACTCCAGGCACTGGATGGCCTTGAGTGCCGCACCGGCGGCATCCTCGATGGACTCCTCCACGGTCATGGCACGGCGCACGCCGCCGGCGGCGTATATGCCGGTGCGCTGGGTCTCGTAGGGGAAGCAGATGAAGTTGGAATCGGCGTAGTCGTCGAATAGGGCATTATCGCGGAAGCCCGGCCCCTGGCGGTAGGCCAGGTTGATGACCGGGTCGTCCTTGGTCACCGGCACCATGCCGGTGGCCAGCACCACCAGGTCGGCGCCCACCTTGATCTTGTCGCCAAACAGCGTGTTGTCGGCCTCGACCACCAGGCCGCTGCCGTTTTTAGACACGCCGACCACTTCGCCTTTGGAAAGGAAAATGCCCGGGTCCTGCTGCATGCTCTTGTAAAAATTCTCGGAGAGACCCGGCGTGCGCATGTGCTGGTAGAAGACGTAGGCCTTGCCGTCGGCATAATCCTCGCGCACGTAACCGGCCTGCTTGAGCGCCACCATGCTGGTGACGGCGCCGGTATAGGCAAAATCCGAATCGTCGCCGGCTCCCGGGCTCTGGACGAAGACCACCGTCTTGGCCTCCCGGCCGTCCGAAGGGCGCGTGATCTTACCGGACTTGGCCATCTGCTCGAACTGCACGTTGGTCACTACATCGGGCAGCTTGCCGTAGCCCAAATGGTCCAGTTCTCCCTCCGCGGGCGCGTAAGGGCGCCAGCCGGCGGCGAGGATGACGGCGCCAAACATCTCGCCATTGGGATCCAGGGTCAAAATATCCTTCTTTCCCTTGTTATATTCCATGTACTTCTTATGCAGGGCCTCGGCGTCCAGTTCCTTGCCGTTTTCATCGACCTTCATCTCGTCGGGCAGTGGAAAGGGAACGTCGAACTCGATCTTTTCGCCGGGCTTCTTGAGGGTCACGATGAACTCGCCCGGCTCACCGGCGATGCGCGCCACCACGGTCTCGGTCTTGACCACAATGTTGGGATGCGCCTCCACGGCCTTGATCCTTTCGGCCACCACCGGTGCGATGGGACGCTCGTAAGGGTCGGACAGGGGCAGCTGTTTGCGCCACTCGGTGGCATGCCCGCCCAGCTGCGCCTCCTTTTCGACGATGGTGACCTCGTAGCCGGCCTCGGCCGCGTCCAGCGCCGCGGCCATGCCGGTGATGCCGCCGCCGATCACCAGGATTTTCTTGCTCAGCGTCTCCACCTTGTAGGGCTCGGGCAGGTCGACCTTGGCCACCCGGGCCATGCCCATCTTGAGATAGTCCTCGGCCAGCATCTGCACCCGGTCAAAGTGCACGCCGTCGTCTTTCTGATCCTCGGTCAGGGCCGGAAACTCGGAGCGCGGGTGAGACCATACCACCTGTTCGCGCAGGTTGACGCGGTCCACGATGCATCCGGGGAAACGAAACACATCCGTGTTGACGCGCCGCGAGCAGGCGGCGATAACCAGCGTGTTGATCCCGTCGTCCACGTCTTTTTGGATCACGGCCACGCCGTCCTTGCCGCACAGGAACTCGTGGGTTTTGACGGGCAGCCCCTCTTCATCGGCAACGGCGCTCAGGGCCTCTATGTCCAGCGCATCCCCGATACCGCAACCCTTGCAGATATAGACACCATATTTTTTATCCATGGTTAACCTCCTACCTTCTCACCAGGGTTTGAATCGCTTTCAAGGCCATCCCCGTTGCATTCTGATTGGAAGACACGACGTCCGCCGGTTTGTTGGCACAGCCAGCGGCAAACACGCCGCCTTTTTCGAAGTCGTTGATGAAGAAGCCGTCGGCGTTCATCTTCAGTCCGGCCGGCAGGCTCATGCCGGCGGCCGTGGGCTGCATACCAGTGGCCAGGACCACCATGTCCACCGTCTGGTGGATCTTCTCCCCGGAAACGGCGTCCTCGGCCGTTACGGTAACGTTGCGCGTCTCGGTGTCTTCACTGACCTCGGCCACCTTACCCTTGATGAAAAACACGTTCTCGTCTTCCTTGATCTTCTTGTAGAACCGCTCGTAGCGGTACCCGGGGGCCCGCAGGTCGATGTAGAAGATATAGATCTTGGCGTCCGGGTAACGCTCCCGGACGTAAGTGGCCTGCTTCAGGGAGGCCATGCAGCAGATGTAGGAGCAGTACGGCAGGTGGTTCTCATCCCGTGAGCCGGCGCACTGCACGAAGGCGATGCTGGTGGGTTCCTTATCGTCCGAGGGTCGCAGGATTTTGCCCTTGGTCGGCCCGCTGGGGGCCGCGAGGCGCTCCATCATCATGTTGGTGATGATGTTAGGATACAGCCCAAAGCCCAGGTTGTCGATGCGCGAGGCGTCATAGGGTTCCCAGCCCGTGGCCCAGATGACGGCGCCCACCTTGAGGGTGATGGTCTTTTCGGTCATCTCCAGGTCCACGGCGTCGTACTTGCACGCCTCCTTGCAGCGTTTGGCGTCCTCGGTGCCGATGATCTGGGGGGAAATCACATAGCGCGCCGGGAAGGCCATTTCGAAAGGCAGATAGGCACCCTTGCTGGTGTCCATACCGAAATTGAACTCGTTGGAGATTTCGGTCTCGCACACCTTGGCGCACTCGCCGCAGCAGGTGCAGTTCTCGTTGACGTAGCGTGGCATCACCTTGACGGTGGCCTCGTAGTCTCCCGGCTGCCCGTCGACCTTGACCACCTCGGTCATGGTCATCACCTTGATGTTGGGGTTGTCCTTGATGCGCCGGAAGTTGATCTCCAGACCACAAGTGGGCGGGCACAGTTTGGGGAAGTACTGGTTCAGTTGCGATACTCTTCCACCGAGGTAAGGATTCTTTTCCACCAGGAACACCTCGTAGCCCACTTCGGCGGCTTCCAGAGCCGAGGTCAGCCCGCTGATTCCGCCGCCAACCACCATGATGCTTTGACTAGCAGGGGCCGCTTTGTCTTGAGTCATGCTGTTCCTCCGTGCAGTAAAATTGGGTTTAGGGGTGAAGATTTCCGCGCCCGGTCAGCGGCGCGCTAAGAGGAAGACGGTATAAAACAATGGGGACGTCGCCTGTCGGCCGTGTCCCGATACCTGAGGGTTCCGGGCAGGCGCCGAAACCCTCAGGTACGGGGGCACGACTCGGCCAGAGGCCGTCTTGACTGCGGGTCATGACAAAACAGGGCCTTCAGGCGCCGTGCGGCGCCTGAAGGCACGCTGTTTCAGGGGTTCTTTCCGTCACACAGCGGGTGTGCGGAACGGTTCAAAGGATTTAGTCCTTGAAAATCTTGACGTAATCCCTCTTGAAGACATCCCACTTCTGCTCCTTGGGATCGAACTTGGAGTTGACGAAGCAGAACCAGTTCTCGTCGTCCTGTCCCGGGTAATCCGCCTGGTAGTAGAAACCGGGGTAGCGGGTTTCCTTGCGGAACTGGATGTGGCGCAGGTGGGCCTCCACCGTCCAGATGCGGTGAATGATCTCCCAGGCGCGCAGCAGTTCGTGCAGGTCGCCGGCGGCGATCTTTTCCCAGTCCTCGCGCATGACCGCCAGCATATCCATAACGATCTCCAGGCTCTTGCTGGTGGTCTGGTAGTACGTGGCCGTTCCGCCGCCGTACTCGTGGGTGGCCTTCATCAGCCGGTACATCATGCCGTTGGGCTTGATGTAGTTGGGGTTGATGTCCACGGCCGTAGTGTACTCGCAGTGATCCAGGAAGGTGCGCACCGGCTTGTAGACCATGTCCACCAGTTCCTCGCTCGACTGCGCCAGGGTCGGCGTGAAGTCGGCGTGGTCCACGGCGTAGCGCACCAGCTGCTTGGCGGCCAGGCGCCCCTCGGCATGGGAGCCGGAGGAAAACTTATGGCCCGAGCAGCCCACACCGTCGCCGGCAGTGAACAGGCCGTTGACGGTGGTCATGCGGTTGTACACCTTGCCGTTGTCAGCCTTGATCTTGTATGAATCAGGCACCCAGGGCAGGTCCGGTCCGGAGGCCCACAAGCCGCAGCAGCCGGAGTGGGAGCCCAGCAGGTACGGCTCGGTGGGCATAACCTCGGAGTTCTTCTTCTCGGGCTCGGTGTTGGTGGCGCACCACAGGTTGGCCTGGCCGCAAGTCATGTCAAGGAAGTCTTCCCACGCCTCCGCCTCGAGGTGCTTGAGTTCCTTCTTGTCCATGGTCTTGCCCAGTTCGGCCAGGGCGGTCACGGTGTCCATGATGATGGGGCCGCGGCCTTCCTTCATCTCGAAGAGCATCAGGTGGTTACGCAGACAGGTGGGCGTGATGGCCGCCGTGCCGTATGGTGCGTATTTTTCCAGTTCGGCCTTGGCGGCCTCGCTGGCGGCGTAGTTCTCGCCAAGGCCGTTGAGGGTCTTGGCCTTGAACAGCAGGAACCAGGCGCCCACGGGACCGTAACCGTCCTTGAAGCGCGCCGGGGTGAAACGGTTTTCCATCATGGACAGTTCGGCGCCCACGCGCATGCAGAGGGTGTAGGTGGAGCCGGAGTTCCACACCGGGTACCAGGCGCGGCCCTTGCCCTCACCCACCGAACGCGGCTGGTAGATGTTGACGGCACCGCCGCAGGCCACCAGCATGCTCTTGCACTTGAAGATGTAAACCTTGTTCTCACGCACCGAGAAGCCCACGGCACCGGCGATCTGGTTTTCCACGTTGGCATCCAGCAGCAGCTCTACGATGAAGACGCGCTCGAGGATGTTCTCCTCGCCGAGGGCCAGCTTGGCGGCCTCGGCCACGATACGCTTGTAAGACTCACCGTTGATCATGATCTGCCATTTACCGGTGCGGACCGGGGTGGCGCCTTCCTTGAGGGTCCCCATCTTGAGGCCCTTCTTGCCGTCGAGGTTCTTGCCCTGCTCGTCTTTTTTCCATACAGGCAGGCCCCACTCCTCAAACAGGTGCACCGAGTCGTCCACGTGGCATCCCAGCGAGTAGATCAGGTCTTCACGCACAATGCCCATGAGGTCGTTGCGGACCATGCGCACGTAATCTTCGACAGTGTTCTCGCCGATGTAAGTGTTGATGGCCGACAGGCCCTGGGCCACGGCGCCGCTGCGCTCGAGGGCGGCCTTGTCCACCAGCAGCACGGTCTGGTCATCCTTCATCCACTTCTTGACCTCGAAAGCGGCTCCGCAGCAGGCCATGCCGCCACCCACGATCAGGATATCGACCTCGCGCTCCTCAACTTCCGGATCCCTCACCGCCTTGATTTCACCCAAAGGTTTGTTCGGTAATGCCATATCAACTCCTCCTTAAATTTCTGAATTGCATTGAGAAAGGAAAATGATCCTGTCGCGGACAGGCTAGGCCAGCTGGTCCGGGGACGGTTCGCACAGCTGTTTGCCGTCGGCTTCCTCGGTGGACAGCAGCGGACCATCGAGGTCCTGTCCCTTCAGATCCAGATACGCATTTGCTGTACCTTCAGGTGTGGTGCGGATGGGGAATTTGAATCGCTTGACGGTGCCGTTTCGGAACTTGCAGGTCCACATGACGTCTTCGGTACCCAGCATGGGCATGATGCTGCTTCCCAGGGGCACGAAATCGGAATAGCCGCGCACTTCGATAGCCTGGGTGGGGCAGATCTTAACGCAGGAAAAGCACTCCCAGCACTGATCCGGCTCCTGGTTGTAAGCCTTCATCGCATTGGGGTCGAGCACCATCAGGTCGTTGGGGCAGATGTACATACAGGCGGTTTTGTCACCACCCTTGCAGCCGTCACATTTCTCCTGAATGACAAAACTTGGCATTGATTATACCTCCTGACTGGTTTGAATTAGGATGACCCGATTGTTAACGGTTTTACCCTTTTCGATACCCTTTTCCTTTTGCACCCCCTTCCTTTTTTTGGAGTCCGAAAAAACTTTTCGGCTGGTTTGACGAGTTGACTGGAAAGCACGCGGGCAGGGGTTTGAAGCTCCCCCATCAAACATACCTGCCACGATGGTTCCACGTCAGATACGCCCTGCAACAGCCCTTTTGGGCGGATAATCCTGTAATTGTTGCAAGTTGATATCATTACCATTGGACTTTACCATTGTCAAGGATTTTAAGTGACTGTAAATGCAAAAATAACCTGCAGTTCCAAGCAGATGGCCGCCATCCCACATATGGTCTGCGGCCCTCCGGTAACCACAATATGTAGGTAAGCCGGTAACGCGCATGGGCCGCCGGCCAGGCGCTTTTTGATTGACGCGTGGGGCCGCCGGCGTGTAGATGCTGGACCATGATGAAACCGCTGCGCGCCGGTGACACTTTCCGCTTCGACTGCCACCCTGGGGTACCCTGCTTCAACGAGTGCTGCCGTGACCTCGACCAGTTTCTGATGCCCTACGACATCCTGCGCCTGCGACGCGCCCTGGCGCTGGATTCGCACGCTTTCCTGGAGCGTTTCTGCCGGCTCCACGTTGGCCCCCGCTCCGGCCTGCCGGTGGTCACCCTGGCGCCCGCGGACCCCGTCCGCCTGGCCTGCCCGTTCGTCACCCCCCGCGGATGCCGCGTGTACGATGACCGACCGGCCTCCTGCCGCACCTACCCGCTGGTGCGCGTGCTGTCGCGCTCGCGGGCCACCGGCCGCACCGAGGCCTCTTACCTGCTGCTGAAAGAGCCTCACTGCCGGGGATTCGAACAGGCGGCCCGGCGCAATCTTTCCGAGTGGATCGACGACCAGGCCATCGCCCCCTACAACCGCTTCAACGACCCCCTGCTGGACATCATCAGCCTCAAAAACCGCCGGCACCCCGGCGCACTGGCGGCCGACGCCCTCCGGCTCTTCCGCCTGGCCTGCTACGACCTGGACGCCTTTCGCCGCGCCATCGGCGAAGACCGCCTGCCGGGCGGCATTGCGCCGGGAGGGGAACTGCGGCGGGCAGCCGGATCCGACGACGAGAACCTGCTGATGGCAGGCTACCGTTTCCTGGAAAAAGAACTCTTTGACAGGGAGGAACCGGGATGAACATCGAGGGAAAAACCGCGCTGGTGCTGGGTGCCGTCAAGGGCATCGGCAGGGCCGTGGCCCTGGACATGGCGCGCCGCGGCGCCCGCGTAGCCGTCAACTACTGGGACTGGGAGGAGCACCTGCCGGCCCTGCGCCGGGATTTCGAGGCCATCGGTGTACAGCCCCTGGTCCTGCACACCGATCTGCTAGACACCGGGCGCATCACGCCCATGGTGGAAAGCGTGATCGAACGCTTCGGCCGCCTGGACATCCTGGTCAACAACATCGAGCGCGGCGGCTGGCCCGTGGTGCACGGCACCTACGTGCGCGAACAGTGGGACATGGAGCAGGCCACCACCCTGCGGGCCAAGCGCTGGGTCTTCGAGGCCGCCCTGCCGCACCTCAGGGCCTCCGGCGACGCCGTGGTGGTCAACTTTTCCTCCATCGCCGCCATCGTGGGCCGCAGCGGACCGGCCGGGCTGATTTTCAACGACGGTTACGCCGCCGCCTGCCGGGCGGTGTCCTCGCTCACCGAGGCCTGGGCCCGCCAGGGGGCGCCCGAGGTGCGCGTCAACGAAATCATGCTGGGTATCGTGGAGACCCGCCACGGCCCGGGCACCCGCGGCTGGCGCCTGCTGGACGAGCGCCAGCGCGCCGCCGTGGTGGACCACACGCTGCTGCGCCGCACCGGCACCCTGGACGACGTGGTGCGCGCGGTGCGCTTTATCGTCGCGGACGCGCCCTTCATGACCGGCAGCGTGCTGCGCCTGGACGGCGGCTACGTGCTGGGCGGCGACCCGGTGCCCCCCATGCCCAAGGGGGTTGTGTGAAAAAGGGGCGAAACAAGCAAAACGATGTGCCGTGTCGCGGGCAGGGTCCGCGTTGCCCACAACGAACCTCACGCCACGGACAACGGACGCCTACCCCCGCGGCATGATCTCCTTCGACCGGATCCCCCAGATGTACAGCTTCACCCATGCGAAACCGATCTTGAGCAGCTCCGCGTCGCTGCTGCGAGCCTTTCTGGCCAGCCTGGAGGGCACCCGGTAACGCTTCAGAAAACTGCTGTGAAACACGAAGTCCCGGAAACGGTCCATGTTGTAAGTGGCCATAAAGGCCATCTTTCCCTTGGGGCTCTCCATCCCACCAGGCCCCCAGGGGTCGCGGTAGAAGAGCCCCCTGACCTCGGCCCAGCGCGCCGTCATGCGGTGATAGACGGCGGCCTGCTGGTCCCGCTCCCAGGTGCGGGGGGTCCACTGCCGGGTGCTGTCCTGTCCCCGGCAGAAGTCCGGCGGCCGAAAGAAATGCACGATCTCGCGCGGCCGTCCATCGTCGCCGAAGACGACGCCCTGCTCCACCGGAAAGGTGCGGCAGGTGTCGGGCCGGTCGGGGTAGACCGCGCAACCCTCGGGCGTCAGGAAGGGGCAGGTCTTTTCGGCGTTGTCGGCCATCTGCAGCAGCACGTCGGGAAAGAAACTGCCATCGCGCAGCACCACGTCCACGTGGCGGTCCAGAAATTCCTCGGAGGAAATGCCCAGACAGTTCTTCAGCCGCACGACGTCGTAGGGATAGAGGAACAGGTTCAGGTTGCGGCAGCAGCGGTTGAAGCAGGACACACCCGGGTGGCAGCGGAAACGGAAGGTGTCGTCCGGCCCCAGGCGGCGGCCCGGCAGCCGGTCGCGTTCGGCGGAGTCGATGGGCTTCATGGGAATGATCCGTAGTGCGTCGGGTTCACGGTTCTTCCTCTTCGCAGATTCCGGGATTTTCGTCGACCAGCATCTG
>JAMOVG010000337.1 GCA_027061725.1 Desulfobacteraceae bacterium | reverse complement strand
CCGGCCTGGCCGACTACTGGTCCCAGATATGGCCCATGGCCATCATCGCCGCCATCACCCTGAGCCTGGCGGTGTGGTTCTTCCGGCACCGGATGTATTGAAGGGCAATGCACAAGGGGAAAGGAGGGGATCTATTTTACAGGCCGATGGGGCGGCGGTGCGGGCGGGTGGCCGGGCTCATGCGGGGCCGTGGTCGCTGAACACGGTGCGCACCAGCGTGAGGTAGAAGGCCGCCTGGTCCGAGGGCTGGCTCCAGTCACCGGTAGCCAGGAGTTCCATGGCGGCGCCGACGTTGTCGCGGGTCAGCGGAACCTGGCGGAAAACGGTGAACTCCTCCTGCTCGGCGCGGCGCTGGTAGCGCCGCCGGATCTCTTCGGCGCTCAGGCGCGATCGCACCATGGCCAGCAGGTCCGGCTCGCCCGTGGTGCCCGAGACCCCCAGGGCCAGGAAGGTGATCTCGTCTTCACGGATTTCCAGTCCCCATTCCTCCATGGTTTCACGGCGCAGGGCCACGGCCGGGTGTTCGCCCTTGTCCAGGGCCCCGCCCACCGAGGTCTGCAGGGTACCGGGCCGTTCGTAGACCCGCGAACTGCGGCGCGGAACAAAGGTCACCGCGTCGCGGCTCACGATGGTGGCAATGACATTCAAGGGGTTGGCCAGGTATGGCGAAGACTGTCGGAATACATCCGCCCCGGCCAACTGGCGGATGGACTGCCGGCCGCCATCGGAGAGGGGAATCATGGGGGCATCCAGCATCAGGTTGGTGGCGCTGAAGACACGGTAAGAGGTGGGCTGCAGGGTCAGGTGGAGCCCGTCGCCCTGCAGGCGGAACGCCACCAGCCGTGCCAGCGCGCCGTCGAAGAGCTGCAGGCCGCTTTCGGCAGCCGTGGCCTGGTTGCGCCGCCACTGGCGTTCGACCAGGGCGCCCACCGGGTGGGCCGGTTCGAAGGGCTGCGCCAGCCAGCGGCAGCGGATCTGGTCCGGCCGGAAACGGCTGTGGGCGACGTCCCCGGCTAGAATGTGAAAATCGATGCGCAGATCCGCATCGCCGGCGCCGTTGACCGTATCCTGATGCACCACGATACCCGCCAAGGCATTTCCCTTTCCACCACCCGCAGTGCTACTCTTCGACGACAGGGTTTTCCAGCACGCCGATATTTTCAATCTCCACCTGCACCACGTCCCCGTGATGCAGCGGCCCCACACCACTAGGGGTCCCCGTCATAATGATGTCCCCCGGCATGAGGGTGAAATTGCGCGACACGAAGGCGATGATCTCGGAGATGGAAAAGATCATGTGCCGCGTGTTGGATTCCTGGGCGACCCTGCCGTTCAGCCGGCAGCGGATGTTCAGCGCCTGGGGATCGCCGATGTCGCCGGGCAGCACCACCTGCGGTCCTATGGGGCCAAAAGTGTCTAGGGATTTTCCCCGGAACCAGCCGGATTTATCCCCGGTCTGCAGGTTACGCTGGCTCACGTCGTTCATGCAGGTATAGCCGAAAACGTGCGCAAGGGCGTCTTCCGCCGGCACGTCCTTGCAGCGGTCGGTGATAATCAGGGCCAGCTCGGCCTCGTGGTCCACCCGGGGTTCCTCGAAGCCGTAATCCTTCACGAACCGCGGAATCACGATGGACTCGCCGGGCCCGATGAGCACGTTGGGCGTCTTGGGAAACAGAATGGGTTCCGCGGGAATCTCGTCGGTGAACCCCTGCACGTTGACGGAGTGGCTCTCGGCGATGTGATCGCGGTAGTTCAGGCCCAGGGCGATGATCTTGGTGGGGTTTACGGGGTAGCTTTCGTGGCTTCCGTGAATCGGCAGTGTGACCATGGACGATACATCTCCGTGTGTTTGCAGTCAACGATAACAACGCTTGTCTGAGATAAACCGGCCCTTGAGCCTCCGACCGGCCTATTGGGCATCCACCTGCTGTGCCTGGATAGCCGTGATGGCTACGGTGTTGACGATGTCGGCCACGGTGCAGCCGCGCGACAGGTCGTTGACCGGCTTCTTGAGGCCCTGCAGCACCGGCCCGATGGCCACGGCGTGGGCTGCCCGCTGGACCGCCTTGTAGGTGGTGTTGCCGGTGTTCAGGTCCGGAAAGATGAACACCGTGGCGCGGCCGGCCACCCTGCTGCCGGGCATCTTGGTGCGCGCCACCGTGGGGTCGATGGCGGCATCGTACTGGATGGGACCCTCCAGCGGCAGGTCCGGCGCCTTTTCCCGGGCGATGGCCACGGCCTCGCGGACGCGGTCGACGTCCTCGCCGTGGCCGGAGGCTCCCGAGGAGTAGGAGACCATGGCCACCAGCGGCTCGATGCCGAAGGTCCGGGCCGTGTGGGCCGACTGGATGGCGATCTCCGCCAGCTGGGGCGCTGTGGGGTTGGGGTTGACGGCACAGTCGCCGAAAACCAGCACGCGGCTGCGCAGGCACATGAAGAAAACGCTGGACACGATGGTGGCGCCCGGTTGGGTCTTGATGATCTCGAAAGCCGGGCGAATGGTGTGGGCCGTTGTGTTGATGGATCCCGAAACCATAGCGTCGGCGTGGTCGAAGTACACCATCATGGTGGCAAAATAGGTGGCGTCGCTCATGGCATCCCGGGCGTCGTCGCGCACGATGCCCTTGTGGCGACGCAATTCCAGGTAGGTGTCGATATACTTGTCCAGGTGCGGTGACTTGCGGTGGTCCATAATGACCGCCTTGTCCAGGCGCAGTCCCAGCTGGGAGATCCGGTTATGGATTCTCTCCTCCTCGCCCAGCAGGATCAGGTCGGCCGCGTCGCGCCGCAACAGGATATCGGCGGCACGCAGGATGCGGTCTTCCATGCCTTCCGGCAGCACCACCCGCTGCCGGTTGCTGCGTGCCCGCTGCACCAGGCTGAACTCGAACATCTTGGGAGTGATCCTCTCCGGCTTCGCCGCCTGAAACTGCTTCTTCAACGCCTTGGCGTCGACGTGGGTCTCGAAAAGCCCCAGGGCCGATGCGATGCGCCGCTGATCTCCGGGATTGATCCGGCTGCGCAGCTTCCCGATGCGCCGGGCGGTCTCGTAGGTGGGGGTCTTAACGGTCAGTACCGGTGTGGGAAACTCGATGCAGCCCTCTATCAGGCGCCGGATGCTTTTTTCCGGCAACAGACCGCCGGTTAGCAGAATGCCGGAGATGTTGGGGTAGTTGCCGGAAATGCGGGAGACCAGGCTACTCAACAGGATGTCCGATCGGTCGCCGGGCGTAATGACCAGCGCACCGGGTTCCAGGTACCCGAGAAAGTTGTGCATCTTCATGGCGGCCACGACGTAACAGTCCACCAGAGCGTCGAGGCCTTCAGCCCCGTACAGCGGCTCGGCATCCATGCCGTCGATCAGATCGGCCACGGTCGGTTTGTCCAAGCTGGGCTTTTCCGGAATCACCCACGCGGGAATGGTGACCGGGCCGGACGAAGTCATGACTTCCAGCTCCCGGGGAACTTCGTGCCCGTCGGGATCCGAAAAACGGTTGATAATGACCGCCAGAACGTCCAGTTCCGCCTGCAACATGGCTTCTAAGGTCAGCCGGGTGGTCTCCAGGGTTTCATCGGGGCGCTTGCCGAAACCGCTGGTGACCGCCAGCACCGGGGTCCCCATGGCTCCGGCGATTTCCAGGTTGAGGTCGTACTCGAAATTATGGTCCGGGCCCAGAAAGTCGCTGCCCTCGCAGAGCACGAAATCATACTTTTCGCGCAGTTCGGAAAATCGGGACAGCACCTTCTCGATCAACTGGTCTTCTCTGCCGGAAGAAACCAGATTCATAGCCTCGTCCAGGGTGCAGGCATACGTGTCCTCGTAGGCCATGTCCAGCTTGAATTCGTTGAGCACGAGATCGATGTCATGGTCGCGGCGGCCTTCCGCCTCCGGTTCGATCAACGGCCGGAAGAAAGCCACTTCGGGAATGCTGCTCATCAGGAGGTGCATGATGCCCAGCACCACGGCGGATTTTCCGCTCCTGGGCTCCTGGGCCATGATGTAGAGGCTTCGTTGCATAGTGCTGTCCTTATTGCGGCGTCAGCCGGTGATGACCGGCGCCTCTTTCATTTCATCAAAGCGACAGGTCAGGATGACATCGCCGTCGCTGAAACGGGTTTTGACCTTGTAGGGCAGGGTCTTGAACAGGTTGATCATGGCCTTGTTGTCCACCGCCGTGATAGCCATCAGCCCGGAGATGTGATTTTCCCGGGCGGCGTCGGCCAGCTTGTGCAGCAGGCGCTTGGCGAGCCCTTTGTGGCGATACTCCTTGTCGACCGAGAAAGCCACCTCGGCCATGTTGTCCTGCTCGATAAGCAGGTATTCGCCCACACCCACCACGCGGTCGAAGCCGACTTCGCCCACCACCGCAATGAGAGTCAAGTCGCGTACGTAGTCGGTCATGGACATGGGCTCGATCTCGGAGCGGCTGAAGCTGGTCTTGTCGTGGAAAAAGCGCAGGAAAACATCGTTTTTGTCCAGGGCGTAGTAGTGCTCCTGGATGCGCCGTTCGTCCACGGGCCTGGCCGGGCGGATGGTGATCTTTTCGCCGTCGATGGTGAACGTCTCCTCGAGCTGAACCGGGTAGACGGCCCGCACGGCCTCGCCCAGGTTGCGTTCCTTCCCGATCAGTTCCATCTCCTTGGCCTTTTCAAACAGCTCGTCGCGGAAATCGGGGTGCGCGATGCTGATCACGGCCAAGGCGCGCTCCTGCAGGCTCTTGCCCGCCAGGTTGACGGCACCGTACTCGGTGACCACGAACTGGACGTCTCCGCGGGGCACGACCACCGCCAGGTCGCGGCAAACGGGCACGATGTTGCTGGACTTGCCGTCCGGGGTGGTGGAGGGCAGCATGAGGATCGACTTGCCGCCCGGCGCGCTCTTGGCACCGCGCACGAAGTCGGGAATGCCCGAGATGCCGGCGAAAAAAGTCTGGGGGTCGGCCTCGCAAGCCACCTGTCCGGTCAGGTCGATGCGCCGGGCTACGTTCATGGATACCATGCGGTAGTGTCGGGAGATCACGAAAGGGTCGTTGACGTAGTCCGAGGGACGAAACTCCACGGCCGGGTTGTCGTCCAGGAACTCGTAGAGATGGTGGCTGCCGATGCCCGCCGAGGCCACCAGCTTGCCCTCGTTGAAGCCCTTGCGCCGGTTGGTGATGACTCCCTTGGCGAACAGGTGCATGGCGTCGTCGGTAATGTACTGGGAGTGAAAGCCCAGGTCGTTTTTCTCGGCCAACGCCTGCATGGTGGCCTGGGAAGCGGCGTCCAGGCCGATCTGCAGTGTGGCGCCGTCTTCGATGAGCCTGGCGATGTGGCGGCCGATCTGGGCGGCCACATCCGCGGACTGGCCCGCAGGGGCCGTCGGAGTCACGGCCACCAGTGGTTCCTCGTGCTCCACGATGCACGCCACGTCGTTGACATGGATGAAGCTCTGGCCGAGCACCCGTGGCATGCGCGGGTTGACCTGCACGATGACGTGCCGTGCTGCAGAGGCCGCCGCCAGGGTGACATCCACTGAAATGCCCAGGCTCATCCACCCGAAATCATCGGGAACCGAGACCTGCACCAGGGCCACGTCGATGGGCAGTTTGCGCCTTTTAAAGAGGCTTGGCACCTCGGACATGTTCACCGGGGTGATGAAGCGTTTCTTCTTGGCGACGCTCTCGGTCTTGGCCGTACCCAGGTAAATGTTGCGGATGCTCAGATTGAAATCCTGGGTGCGGTTGGCGATCTCGGTCAGTGAGGTGGTTTCCTGGCTCATCATGCGCACGATCTCCAGCCCGCTGAGCCGCGAGGCGGCGTCGGACAGGGCGCGCACCAGTTCCTGTGGTTCGCCGCAGGCCGAACCGATGAAAATCCGCTGGCCCGGGCGGATGATTTCCATGGCCTTGGCGGCGGGGCACAGTTTTTTGGGGTAACTGTCGGCCCAGTACAGTGAATAACTCATGACGGGATCCCTCCGGTTACGCTGCAGTGCAATGATTCGGCCGTGGCATGGGGTGCAAAGGTGGGACATGGTCCACCGGTTGCCGGTTATCAATCTACCCTTTTCTTCCGGGAACTGTCAACCGGTTGTCCGGTGCACGAGGGTCGCCGCCGGCTTTACAGACCGTACTTTTCCCGCAGGTTTGCGGAGAGTTTCTGCACCGTGGCAAAAGCCTTCTCCACGGTCTTTTCGCGGTCGGGATTGACCAGGCAGCAGGTGGCCGGCGA
>JAMOVG010000336.1 GCA_027061725.1 Desulfobacteraceae bacterium | reverse complement strand
GGCCTACCCCGAGGGCGGGATGGAACGCATTCAGTCCACGCTGATCCACGTGGGTGATCCCGACGGGGATACCGCCATGTCGCGGACGGTGGGGCTGCCGGTGGCCATCGCCACCCGCCTCATCGCAGAGGGCAACCTGGATCTGAAGGGCGTCCACATTCCGGTTTCCCGGCAACTCTACGAACCGGTTCTAGCCGAACTGGCCGAACGGGGCATCCGCTTTGTCGAACGGCGGACCGAAATCATCCCGAAAACAGAAAAAAAGGCCGTACTGTCATGAGAACACTGCTGATCCGGGCTGAAGACAAGAACATCTGGGAGAAAAGAGCCCCCCTCATTCCGGCCGATCTGGGGGATATCATCCGGAACACCGGAGTCAAGGCCTACGTGGAACAATCCGACCGCCGCGTTTTCGGCGAGGCCGACTACCGTGCGGCCGGCGCCGTTGTGTGCGCGTCCATGGCCCCCGGCGACGTGATTTTCGGCATCAAGGAAATCCCGGCCGAAAAAATCCTGCCGCGAAAAGTATACCTTTTTTTCTCCCACACCATCAAAGGACAGCCCGGTCAGATGCCCCTGCTGAAAAAGATCATGGCAAGCGGCGGCACGCTCATCGACTATGAAAAAATTACCGATGACCGGGGCCAGCGCCTGGTCTATTTCGGCCGTTTCGCCGGCGACGCCGGCGCCCTGGACATCCTCTCGCTGGTGGGGGAATATTGGCGCTACCATGGCATTGAGACGCCTTTCATCGAATGCCGCAGGGCCCATCAATACGGCTCCGTCGAAGCGGCCCGCACACACCTGCGTCAGATCGGCGCGCAAATCGCCGAAAACGGCCTGCCCGCCGCCGTCACACCACTGGTGATCGGGATCCTGGGCTACGGCAACGTCTCGGTCGGTGCGCAACAGATTTTCGAATGTCTTCCCGTGGAGCGCGTCCAGCCCGACGCCCTGGCGTCCATCGGCAGGGATCCTCACAAGATCCACCTGTGTGTCTTTAAAGAGGAGCACCTGGTGGCGCGCCGCGACGGGGGGGCCTTCGACCTGCAGGAGTACTACCGGCACCCGGAACGCTATCGCAGCCGTTTTGCACGCTACCTGCCGTACTTGACTATTGTGGTTAACGCGGTCTACTGGGAATCGCGCTACCCGCGTTTCATCACCTGGGACGACCTCGCAAGATTGTTTGAAGGGGCGAACCGCCCGCGACTGTGCGCCATCGCCGACATTTCCTGCGACATCGGGGGGGCCGTTGAGTGCACCGTACGCGCCACGGACCCCGGCATGCCGGCTTACCGTTGCGATCCGCTGACCCGACGCGTCACCGACGGGCACGAGGGCGACGGTATCGTGGTGCTGGCGGTGGACAACCTGCCCTGCGAATTGCCCGTGGACGCATCGACTTTTTTCAGTGGCCAGCTCAAGCCGTTCGTCCCGGACATTTTGAATGCCGATTACCGCGCTTCGCTGGACGACTGCGGTCTGCCTCCGGAAATCCGCCGCGCGGTGGTGGTTTACAACGGAGACCTGACGCCGTCCTACGAATATCTCAGGCGGCATTTGGCATAGAAAAGGCGGTTTTCAAGCGGCGCAAAACCTGCTACCACAGATGCACCGGGACACATCCACAAGACCCCGCGGGCCTTTTGCCCGCCGAACGGGCGGCACCGACCGCGTACGGGCCTCATTGGAGACTGGAACGATATCACAACAAGAAACCTATGAAACGGAAAACGCCATGAAACGAAACCTGCATGCCGGCAGGCATCTCGGCGTCGGTCTGTCGCTGAACATCCTGACCGACGACGAACTGGAGGAAATCCACCTGGCCACCCTTGAGCTGCTTCAGGATACGGGCGTCGTCATGGAGTGCGACGAGGCCCTGGAGCGCTTCGAAGCGGCCGGTGCGCGTGTGGACCGGGATGAAAAAACGGTTCGCATCCCGCCCTACCTGGTAGAGGAGGCCATCCGCTCGGCGCCACCCAAGGTGGTGCTGTACGGGCGCGATCCGAAACACGACCTGGTGCTGGAAAGCACCCGTGTACACTTCACCAACTTCAGCGAAGGGGTTATGATCAACGATCCGCTGACCGGCGAGAACCGCGAGCCGATCAAAGACGACCTCGTGCAGACGGCGCGCGTGATCGACTACCTCGACGACATCGACTTTTGTGAAAAGGCCATCGGCGCTCATGATGTCAGCGAGGAGAGCGCGCCGTTGCACAACGCCGAGGCCTTTCTGTCCAACACCACCAAACACTGCGCTTTCGGACCGGGAAACGGCCGTCTGCTGAAGAAAATCATCGACATGGCGGCCCTCATCGCGGGTGGCATGAAAAAGTTCCGCCGCCGCCCCATCGTGTCTTTCACCACCTGCCCGGTCAGTCCCCTGAAGCTGATTACCGAGTGCTGTGACATCATCATGGAGGCGGCCCGCAACAACGTGGTCTGCAACATCCTGTCCATGGCCATGGCCGGCGGCACGGCCCCCGTGACCCTGGCCGGGGCGCTGGTGACGCACAATGCCGAGATTCTGAGCGGTCTGACCCTGGCCCAACTCACCCGGCGGGGGGCGCCGGTCATCTATGGCAGCTCCACCACGGCCATGGACCTGAAGCTGGCTGCGGCCGCCGTGGGCTCGCCGGAGTGCGCCCTGATCAGCGGCGCCGTGGCCCGCCTGGCGCGCTATTATGCGCTGCCCAGCTACGTGGCCGGCGGATAGGGCGACGCCAAGATACCCGATTGCCAGTTGGGCCATGAGAAAACGCTCACCGGGCTGATCCCCGCATTGGCAGGTGCCAATATGATCTACGGCCTGGGAATGATTGAAAGCGGCATCACGTTTGATTATGGCCAGCTGGTGCTGGACGCCGAGTTCGCCCGTATGATAAAGCACACCGTCCGGGGCTTCGCGGTCGACGACCGCAGCATCGCCGTGGACGCCATCAAGGAGATCGGACCCGGCGGCAATTTCCTGATGCACGAAACCACCTTCGACGGGATGCGTCTCCAGTCGGACCCCGTGCTGCTGGACCGCAAGACGCGCAGCGTCTGGGAGGAGGCCGGCAGCCCCAGCGCCTACGACCGCGCCATGGAGAAGGTGCGCTGGATTCTGGAAAACCACGAACCCGAACCGTTGGCGCCGGAGGTGCTGGCCGGCATTCGGGCCATTGTCGTGGAAACCGAAAAGGAGCTGGGCATCAGCGACTGAGCGCCGGTGCCCATGTGGAAAAAAGAGGCAACGCCGATGAGTGACATGATTCTGACCCGTATGGGAGACGGCGAACGCGTCCGCCTGGAAGCGGCCGAGATCCGGGAGGACATCCTTGACGGCACCGAGGACGCCGCCAAACGCGCCGGCATCGCGCCGCTGAGCGAAGACGAGCAGGAGCAGCTGTTCGAGATCATCGCCGACCCTGCGCGCATCGTCAGCGTGAAGCCGGGCAACGAGGTCATCGTGACCGACGACGGCTGCTCCATGAGTTTCTACGGCGGCCAGGACGGCGGCGGCGTGGGAGCGCCGCTCAGTCGCATGCAGGCCGTGTTGACCTACGAGCGCGCCTGCGGGGCCGACACCACCTCCCTGGGGCACAGCGACTACAGCTACAAGCCGGTCAAACCCATTATCAACTTCGAGGCCAACGACTACTACAACATATCCATGGCCACCACGGCACCGTTTTTCTACGGCGCTCAGCCCAACCTGGGCCTGTACTTCCAGCCCGACGGGCCCTGCCCCAACGCCGCCGAACTCATGCCCCAGGGCAAGATCGAGGAGGCCTGCCAGGCCCAGGAAGAAGCCGCCGAACACCTGCAGCGCGACCTGGTCTTCGTGGGCCGGCGCCTGGCCGAGGTGGGCCTCGAGGGCCTCAACTTCGACACCTGCGGCTCGGCCGGCGACGCCGATTTTCTGGCGGCCCTGAAAGCCGTGGCCGAACTGAAAAAAACCGTACCGGACCTGCCCATCCTGATGGGTGCCGCCGGCGAATTCGTGCTGGGCATGCATGGCAGCGTCACCTTCCAGGGCGAACGCTTGGCCGGTATGTTCCCCCAGGACCAGGCGCGTATGGTGGCTGCGGCCGGCGGCGACATCTTCGGCATGGCGGTCTCCACCGCCACCACCGAATCGGTGCCGTGGAACCTTTCGCGGGCGGTGACCTTTCTCAAGGCCACCAGTGAGCGTTCGCCCATCCCCGTGCACGCCAACGTGGGCATGGGCGTCTGCGGGGTGCCCATGATGGAGCAGCCGCCCATCGACTCGGTCACCCGGGTGTCCAAGGCCCTGGTGGAGATCGGCAAGGCCGACGGGTTGTAGATTGGCGTGGGAGATCCCATGGGGATGCAGATCGCCCATATCATGGCCTCGTGCATGGGAGGCATCCGGACGGCCGGAGACCTGGTCGCCTGGATGCAGATAACCCGCCGCATGAAAATCCGCGAGGCCAAGGCATATGTGGCGAAAAAGCTGGCGATCGACCCCTTCGAGTTGACCGACGAAGAAATCATGCGCGAGCTCAGGAAGGACCTGGGTATCGGCACGGTCACTTCGATCGCCGGCAGTCCCAAGGGAATACTGGCCAAGAGCCGCGTCGCGCGGCTGCTGGATATCAACATCCGCTCGGTGGCGCTGTTCCGCTCGCAGCTGGACGCTTAATCCATTGAACCCGCCCGGCCGCCGGGCCGGGTGGACTGACAGGAGTTTTTCATGACCGACGAAATCTATGCAGGCGCCCGGGAGGCCGTACTCAAGGGCGACATCGATGCTGCCGCCGACGTGGCCCGCAGGGGGTTGGACGAAGGCATCGACCCCATCGAACTGATCAACAACGGTTTCATCCCGGGCATCAACGAGGTTGGCGACCTGTTCGGCACCGGGCAGCTCTTTTTGCCTGAACTGATCAAGGCCGCCAAGGCCATGCAGGCGGCCACCGACATCATCAACGCGGCGATTCCCGAGGGCGAAGGCCAGGAGGGTGGCCGCGTTGTGATCGGCACGGTGGAGGGCGACGTGCACGACATCGGAAAAACCATCGTGGTCTCGCTGCTGAAGGCCAACGGTTTCGAGGTGCTGGACCTGGGCCGCGACGTCAAGACCGAACGCTTCATCGAAGAGGCCCAGCGCTTCAACGCCGACATCATCGGCTCCAGCGCCCTGCTGACCACCACCATGGGCGCCCAGAAGAAGCTGGAGGAGGCCCTCCGGCAGGCCGGCCTCAAGGAGCGCTTCAAGACCATGGTGGGCGGCGCCCCGGTGACCCGGCGCTGGGCCCGCCGCATCGGCGCCGACGCCTTCGCCGAGAACGCCAGCGAGGCCGTACGGCTGGCCAGGGAGCTGATCGTTAGCGCCTGATACGCGTAGGAGCGGCGCCCCGCCGTGCGGCGCATTCTTAACGGGCGGCTTCCGGGAGCCGCCCGTTTTCCGCTTCAGGGCGGCGCACATCACCGCCCGCTGCCGGTACGCCACCCACCGGTCCCGTCGGTCCCAACGGGACAAATCCCCAGCGGTTTCCAGATTTTCCCCCATCAAAATGGGGCGGCGACCTATGGACAAGCTGCCCCCGGCTCCTTATATTACAATAGTATGTGACGATTGAAGGTTAATCGTGGCTTCCACCAAAGGAGGAGAGATGGACACCCGCATTGATGCCAGACACAAGGGGGCCGGCTCTCCCGGTTATGTAGCACCGCTTCTCGATTCCCTACTGCTGGACAACTCGATAGACCTCGTTTCGCTGTGGACCGGGGAGGAACCGTTACGGAAAAGGGCCGGCGAGCGCAGAAAGTTTGAACGCTATGCCATCGGCAGGGTGGCTGTGGCCCTTATCGGGCCTGCTTCCGCCAAGCTCGGGGATGTGAGCGGCATGAGCATGGGGCAGATCGGCTGTGCCGTGTTCAAGTGCAATCCCCTGGAGATCGGCGAAATCACGGATATCAGTATGGGAGGAATCGCTTTCCAGTACATCCAGAAGGAAAAACGGCTGGAGGATTTCGATACCCTGGATATCCTGGTGGCGGAAGACGACTTTTACCTTCAGGACCTGCAAATCAAGGTGGTTTCCGATGTTCCGGTCGCCGGTGACCTGGATCTGGGGCCTTTCACCACGCGGCGTATGGGCGTGCGGTTCCACGGCCTGACGCCGGAACAGGAAACGGCCCTGAGCCATTTCATCCGCAATTACACCAGCACCGGCAAGTACATGCATTGACGGCC
>JAMOVG010000335.1 GCA_027061725.1 Desulfobacteraceae bacterium | reverse complement strand
ATGGTCACGGCCCGCCTGGCAGGCCTCGATGATTTCGGCCATCAGCTGCGCCGCCACCGGAGCGTTCTTGAACTGGTTGCCGCTGGTGCCCACGGCCATGTAGAAACCGGCCAGATCGGATTTGTCGTAAATGGGGATCCAGTCGTCGGATACGTCGTAGAGATCGGCGATGCCCGAGGGGCTTTCGGGGATGCGCAGGCTGGGCACGCGGCGGGCGAAACGGTAGATCTGGGCGCGCCACTGGGCTTCGGTGACCTGGCGGTTGAAGTCATCGGGATCCGCGATCCACTCCCGCGGATCGCACTCGGGGTCCTCGGAGCCCACCAGGATGGCGTTGCCGGTTTCCGGGCGCGAGTAGCAGCCGATGTCGCCGTCCGAGCACACGTAGCCCCGCTTCTCGTAGTCGAAGCCCTCGGGGGCGGGCACAAAGTGCACTTCGTGGCGCAGGGCGCGGGTATGGATGCGCATGCCCGCCTCGACCCCCGCCAGGCGGTTGATGACGAAGGAGTGCGGACCGGCTACGTTGACCACCACCGGGCTGTGGATGCGGGTGCCGTCTTTCAGGGCGACCCCGGTAACCTTGCCGGATTCTTTTAGTATGTCCGTTGCTTCGGTATTGAAAGCGAACGTTGCACCTTTGGCCTCGGCGGCCCGCTGCAGGTTGTGGGCGGCCAGCTGGGGGTCGCTGACGTAGCCGGCGTCGGGGATGAAGATGGCTCCCGTGATGCGTTCGGTGGGCTCGTCCCAGAAACGCTCGTCGTCGGGGCGTCGGGGCGGCCAGTAGGAGTGCTGGTCGAAAATGGGCATCCGCCTCGCCAGTTCGGCCAGGTCCCACTGCTCGTAGGCGATGTCCAGCTGGTCGAAGAATCGGAAAGCGCGGTCTACGTCGTAATGGCGTGATTTGATGATCAGACAGCCGGTGTTGATGTAGCGGATGAGCCCCTTCTCGTCGTCGGCTTCGAGGTAATCCGCCCAGTTACGCCAGTAGTGCAGGCTCTCCCAAGCCATGGCCGTGCCGTCCCAGGTGGAGTAGTGGGTGCGGATGACGGCGCAGGAGTTGCCGGTGGATCCGTGTCCGGCCGCCGGGTTCTTGTCCACAGTCAGGGTTTTCCACCCCCGCCTGGCCAGTTCGAAAGCCATGGCCGCACCGATGATGCCGGCCCCGATGATCACCGCGTCGTAACGGTCCTCCATGTGTCCTATTGCCCTTTCTCCAATGTCATCAGAACGTGGTCGATGCCGGCCTCGTCAAAAACCTCCCCGCGGGGACGAAATCCGTGTCGGCGGTAGAAATCCTCCAGGTGGGCCTGGGCGTGCATCCTGAAGCGGAAAAAACCGGCCTGGCGTGCGGTCTGCAACATGAATTCGGTCAGCCGGTGCCCGAAACCGCTGCCCCGGAACCGCCGGCGCACCGCGATGCGCTCCAGCTTGGCCCAGCCCTCCACGGCCCTTATGCGGCCGGCCGCGGCCGGTTCGCCGTCCACCTCGCCCAGAATGTGGATGGCGCCGCAGTCGTGCGCGTCGCGTTCCAGACGGTAGGCCACCTGCTGCTCTGCGCAGAAGACGATGCCGCGCACCACGAACACCTTCACCAGATCATCCAGCGACGAAGCCCTTTTCAGAACAATGTGCATGTTGGTCATCCAGTCGAAACACGGTCCGGGATTTCCTGCAGTGCCTATCCGGGCTGCACCCGGCCTTTTCCGCAGGTCCCCCCGTTGCGCTCAAAACAGGCCACGATCAGGTCGAAACGGAAATTTTCAATAAGATGTTTCAGTTTTCGAGCCTGGGCGGAGAAGCCGGGGTCCAGGGCGGCTACCAGGGCCAACGCTTCATCGCCCTGGGCGGCCCGTGCCGCATGGAGAAAATCCGTCCTCCAGCCTGCCGGCAGGCACCATACATCACCAGGGCTCAGTTTTTCAATCGGTTTGTCAGACTGTACCGGGTTGCCGGTCGGATCGGATTGAGCCAACCGATAACGCACCCCCAGGTGCCGGGCGATGGCTTCCATGATTTCCCCTTCTTGAAAGGGCTTGGAGACGAAGTCGTCACAACCCGCCGCCAGCACTTCCGCTCGTTGCTCCTTGAATACACTGGCGGTGAGGGCCACGATGACGGTGTTGCGGCCCCCGGGCAGCTTGCGGATGCGTCGGGTGACCTCCAGGCCGTTCATACCCGGCAGACGCCGATCCATCCAGATCAGGTGAGGCCGAAAGTGCCGGAAGCGTTCAATGGCCTGTGGACCATTTTCGGCTTCGCGCACGACGAAGCCAACCCTCTCCAGCATCTGCCGCAGCAGGAGGCGGCTGTACATGTCGTCCTCGACAATGAGCAGACGGTACTGCGGTTGCCCCTCCTCCAGGGCCGCCACCTGGTGATAACCGGAGTCTCGGCTTTCGATGCCCGCATTGGCCGCTTTCTCCACGGGCAACTCCACCCGGAAAACCGACCCCCTGCCGACGTCACTTTCGACACCGATAGTGCCTCCCATCAATTCGACATATTGCCGGGTGATGGCCAACCCCAAACCGGTCCCCCGCACGGTGTCGACGTTTTTAATGGCCTGCTCGAAGGGTTCGAAGATTTTATGCCGATTCTCCCTGCTGATGCCGATGCCGCTGTCCTCCACCTCCAGGTGCAGCAGGACCCTGTTTTTTCCGTCCATGGGGATTGCATTCAACCGCAGGATGACATGCCCCTTTTCGGTGTATTTGATCGCGTTGCTGAGCAGGTTGATGAGAATCTGTCTTATCTTGGCCTGGTCGGCGCATACCCAGCGGGGGAAATCGGACGACTGGCCGATGCGCAGCTCCAGCCCCTTGCTGTTGGCGCGGTGGCGCATCATTTCGGAAATATCCAGAATCATGCCGGAAAGATCGAACGTCCGGTGCTCCAGGACGATCCGGCCGGCTTCGATTTTGGACATATCCAGCACATCGTTGATGAGGTTGAGAAGATGCTCGCCGCTTTTGTTGATGATGTCGAGATTTTCGCTTTGCTTGCGGGTGACGGTCGGATCTTTGCGCATCAGCTGGCAAAAGCCCAGCACCGCGTTGAGCGGTGTGCGCAGTTCGTGGCTCATGTTGGCCAGGAAGACGCTTTTGGCCTTGTTGGCCGCCTCCGCCGCCTCCTTGCTCTCGCGCAGCTGTTTTTCAACCGCCCGGATCTTTTCCATGGCCCGGTTGATGCTTACCGTCACCAGCAGACCGATCAGCAGGCCCATGACAACGCCGCCCAGGATGAACACCAGGGACATCCGGTGGGCGAAGCTGATCTTGGTTTTGACGATATCGTTTTGCCTGCGGCTGACGGTGTTGCAAACCTGGTGCATGGCGTCGGCTGCGGCCATCATGCGCTGGCGTTCGGTGGACTGCTTGTGATTGAGGTTGTTGTATACCATGATCATGGGCCGGTAACGCCCGAGCAGCCGGATGCTCTCATCGATGCTGTGCACGACCTCCGGGTCCTGCAGGCATGGCCTCAGGTCACGCATGGAGGCTGCAAGGGAGGCGATCTTTTTTTCAAGGAAGTGCGGATAGATGCGGGTCCCGGGGATGGCCTCCGACATCTGGAGAATCCTGGCTTCGGAGATCAGGTTCTTGAGCGCCTCGATATTTTCGATGCGGACCGGGTATCCGTTGCCGCCCTGCACGGCCGGATCTTGGTGATGGTGCGGCGCGATGATGCAGATCCGGGGCGGCCAGAGCGACGCGTCGATTTTTTCCACGTTTCGCATGATGATGCGACTGGCCTGCCGCATGAAAAAAAGCACTTCCTTCTCCAGGCGCTGGGTGTTGACAAAAGTCAGGAAGGCCTTGAGGTATTCGACCAGCTTTCTTTCCACCAGAGTGATCTGCCGGATGTCTTCTGCTTCGCTGAATTTGGCCTTGAGGCTGGTGGCCTGCAGGCGCAGGCGCGATATGCGTGTGAGGACGGTGCGGATGTCCGATTCGGTTCCGTTGCGAATGAAGGCGTTTTCATCCGGCCTGATCTGCAAAATGCCGGTGATCAGGGTGTTCACGGCGTTGGCTTTGTCCACCCGGTCGATGGCTTCGGTCATGACGTGTCGGCCGATGAACGATACGATCAGGAGCAGGCCCAGGGCGAAGACGAACCCCAGCATCACCCGGTGCCCCAATCTGATGCGACTCCACATGCGGGCCTCCTGGTTTATGGACCGGAAAAGCGGGAAAGGTTGTATTTTTTCAACAGGCCGTAAAGGCGCGCCTGGGATATGCCCGAGAGCCGGCTGGCTTTGTGGCGGTTTCCCTGGGACAGTTGCAGCAGCATCCGCAGGTAGTTCTTTTCAAACTTGGCGCGGTATTCGGCCAGGGTCGGAAAATGCTCACTGGTATCGAAACGCCCGGCCGTTGAAATGGCCCCTGCGTCCGGCCGCTGCTGATCGGATTTCAGGTGCGCCAGGCGGTATTCGGGAGGCAGGTGTTTGGGAAAGAGTATCGGGTCCTGCTGCGCCGAGGCGATGGCGAACTCCAGGGCGTTGATCAGTTCACGCACATTCCCGGGCCAGCGCTGACAGTTGAGCACCTCCATGAATTCCGGCGATATGCCTTTGGTCCCGAGGCCGTAATCCCGGCAGAGCTGATCGACCTTGCGGGTCGTGATTTCGTAGATGTCCTCTTTTCGTTCCCGCAGCGGCGGGATCTTGATTTCGATGGCGCGGATGCGGAAAAACAGGTCTTCACGGAAGCGGTTTTCCCGGACCATGCGGGCCAGGTCCTGGTTGGTGGCCGCTACCAGCCGGAAATCCACTTCGATCTCGCCGACGCCTCCGACGGGGCGGATGCGATGCTCCTGCAGCACCCGCAGCAGCGATTTTTGGACACGCAACGACAGTTCACCGATTTCGTCCAGAAAGAGGGTGCCCCGGTTGGCCTGGCAGATCACGCCCTCCTGTTTTTTCTCCGCGCCGGTAAAGGCCCCCCTCTCGTGCCCGAAAAGGGTGCTTTCCACGAGCGTGTCGGGCAGGGCCCCGCAGTCCAGAACGGCAAAGGGGCCTGCCGACCGGTTGCTGTTGGCGTGAACGGCTCTTGCGAACAATTCCTTGCCGGTGCCGGTCTCTCCGGTGATCAGGATGGATGCCCGGGTGGCGGAGGCCCGGGCGACCTCTTCCAGGCACCCGAGGATGGCCGGGGATTCGCCCACGATGCCGAGGCGCTTGAGGGTCACCGGGATTGGGGCCGGATCCTTTTTCCCGCGGTACTGCAGGGCCCGCTCGATGGGCAGGGACACTTCCGCCAGGATAAAAGGCTTCTCCACATAGTCCCACGCACCGTACTTGAACGCCAACTCCGCGCCGCGATAGCCGCTGGCCCCGGTGATGATGATGACCTCCGGCCGGGAGGAGACCTTCAACAGGTCCGGCAAAATCTGAAGGCCGTCGCCGTCGGGAAATTCCAGGTCCAGCAGGACCAGGTCGAAATCCTGCTGCCGCGCCATCCGGAGCCCGTTTTCAAGCCGGGTGGTCGTACACGGATGGTGCCCCATGCTTTTGACCAGTTCCGACAGAATCGTACAGATTTGCGGATCGTCGTCGATGATCAGAATCTGGGACATAACGGAAAGTCTCTTCTGCTGGAAGAATCGCTGTCGCCGCAATGCCGGGATACCGGCCCGCAACCGGCTTCAGCCGTTCCGGGCACCCCGGGCGTGCCGATCATCGTATTCCGGCAGCAGCACCTGAAAAGTGGTTTTGCGCCCCGTTTCGCTTTCCACCAGGACAGCGCCCCCCATATCCTTGACGATGCCGTGGACCACGGCAAGGCCCATGCCGGAATTTTCCCGGCGATTCTTGGTTGTGAAAAAAGGGTCGAATATGCGGTTGATGATTTCCCCCGGTATCCCGTGGCCGTTATCACTGACTTCCAGACACAGGTAGCGTCCCTTGCGGATATTGTGCATCGATGAGAAATCACTGGTTTCCAGCTTGGCTTCGTCCAGGCGTATTTCCAGCAGGCCCCCTTCGGCCTCCATGGCCTGAACGGCATTGAGGCACAGGTTCATGACGACCCGATGAATCTGGATGGGATCTGCGACCACCTTGCCGTCCGCCCGGGCGATGTGGCAGACGGTCCTGATCCCGGGAGGCGCCATCGCCTTGAGAAAAGCCAGCGATTCCTGCAGCACCGGCGCCACGCGAAGGGGCCTTTTGCGTATCTCGGCCTGATGGCTGAACGTCAGGATCTGTTTGACAAGGCTCCGGGCCCGCAGGCCGGCCTGCAGGGCGGTCTGCAGGAGATCG
>JAMOVG010000334.1 GCA_027061725.1 Desulfobacteraceae bacterium | reverse complement strand
GGTAGAGCGGGAAATAGTGGAAGAAAAGGGGCTACTGGCATATTTGGACTGAACGACAATGTCGATCTTTTTGTCATTGAGGGTGTCTGTTATTTGAGTGGAAAGCTGGCGTCCGATAGATGTTACAATCAGAAACAATGCAAAAATGATGCTAATGATCAGCAGCGTGAAAAACGAGCGCAACTTTACACGCATGAGGTTGCGCAAAGCACAATGGTAAACGATTTTAAGCATATTTTTTGAGTGGTCCGGTCAATTACCTTTACCCGTGATCAACCTCATGGGCAGAAACCAACTGCGTATCCTGTGTCGATTTAACTTTGCCCTCTCCTCTGTCGCACTTCCAGCTTGTTGACTTTTTGGCTCAGCATGGTCAGCAAACCTGCAATCTGCTTATCGCGGAGAATTCCCCGCATTTGTTCGCCATAGTTATGAACCAGACTGATACCTTCCACAATGATGTCGTAAATCATCCACTTTCGGTTTTTGAGAATCATACGATAGGCGACCGGCTTTATGCCCCCCTGGTCCGTCACCATCGTTTTCACCTCAGCCCGTCGCCCTCGGATGCGCTGTCTTTTAATTTCCACCTTCTTATCGGCGTCCTGGGTGATTTTCTTAATGTACGTATATTTCAGAAGTTTCGAGAAAAGGTCTACGAACCGGCCCTGTTGTTCAGATGTTAGCGTTTCCCACTGTTTGCCGAGTACGCGGCGCGACATTTCACGAAAATCAATACCCTCCGATGCCACGGCGACGGTGCCCCTGTACTGTCCGGTTTTTTTCCCCCGGCTGAAGGCTTCGCTTTTCAGATGAGTTGCCATTTTGTCCAAAAAGGACTTCAACTGCAACCCGGGGTCCGGCATGCTCAACTCTTCAGCAGCGCAGGTGAATGCCGCCCATAACACGATCGCCACGATTGTGGCCAATATGCCTATCTTCAGCCTCATGTTCAATTCAGCTGCAGCAGTCCTTGCTTTACAGATAGATGCATTCAGCACATATACTGATGCTGTAAATAAAAATAAAAAATTAATAGCATTGATTCATGTTTTTGTCAATAAAAATGGGCAAATAGCCTTATAAGGAAAATTCGTCCCCTTTCCCTATGCCCCATTAGAGGAATAACAAGCCTCTATCTAAAAGCTTCAAATGAGAAGCTACTTTTCCGGGTCCACCAAACCCTTCACGAACCAGCGCTGCATGAACAGCACCACCAGGATGGGCGGCAGCATAACGATCAGGGCGGCGGCCATGGCCACATTCCACTCGGGCAGGTCGTCGGCCTGGGGGATCAGGTTCTGCAGGCCGATGACGGCTGTGGTCATCTTGGGATTCGTGGTGATCAGCAGCGGCCACAGGTACTGATTCCAGCCGTAGACGAACTCAATGACGATCAAGGCGGCGATGTTGGTCTTGGAAAGCGGCAGCAGGATGCGGGTGAAAAAGGTCATGGCCGAGGCGCCGTCCATTTTGGCGGCCTCGCACAGTTCCTCGGGCACCGTCAGGAAAAACTGCCGGAAGAGAAAGGTGCAGGTGGCCGACGCTACCAGCGGCAGGATCAGCCCAGTGTAAGTGTCCAGCAGGCTGAGTTCCAGGGACACCTTGATATCGTGGCCGGCGAACCAGGAGATAATGCTGTCAATGTGCAGAAATTTCCACAGAGGCTGCAGTGGCCCCAGCAGGTTGGCGGCCATTTCGTAGGTGGGCAGGATGCGTACCTCCACCGGCAGCATGAGGGTGCAGAAAACGGTCACAAAGGCCACCGTGCGGAAGCGGTAGTCGAAGTAGACGATGGAGAAGGCGCCCAGCATGGATACAACGATCTTGCCGAAGGTGATGCCGCTGGCCATGATGAAGGAGTTCATCAGCTGCGTGCCCAGGTCGCCGCGCTGCCAGGCCTCACGTAAATTGGCCAGCAGCTGGTCGCCTGGGATCATGGGCATGGGCACCCGGCTGACCTGGTCCAGAGGCAGGGTGGCGGCGATGATGGCGTAGATGATGGGGAAGCCCACCACCAGAATGCCGAGCATCAGGAAAACGTAGGTGAATGTGTCCAGGATGGGCGTTTTTTCAACCATTTCGAGTTACCCCGTGTACTGCACCTTTCTCTCCACGTATTTGAACTGCAGCACCGTGATGATGATGATCAGGATCATCAGCACGATAGACTGGGCCGCCGAGGAGCCCAGGTTCAGGCCGATGAAGCCGTCCTGGTAGACCTTGTAAACCAGGATGTTGGTGGCGCCGCCCGGGCCGCCCTGGGTGACGGTGTGAATCACGCCGAAAGTGTCAAAGAATGCGTAGATGATGTTCATGACGGTCACGAAGAAGAGCGTTGGCGACAGCATGGGCAGTGTGATGGCCCAGAAGCGGCGGAAAGGGCTGGCGCCGTCCATGGCGGCGGCCTCGATGAGCGAATGGGGGATGGACTGCATGCCGGCCAGGAAAAAGACGAAGTTGTAGCTGATTTCCTTCCAGGCGCTGGCCAGGATGACCATGGCCAGCGCGTCGTTGCCGTTGAGCACCGGGTTCCAGGGGATCGAAAGGTATTTCTCGATGAACAGGGCCACCACCCCGTAAGAAGGGTGCAGCAGGAAGAGCCACAGGATGCCGGAGATGGCCGGCGCCACGGCGTAGGGCCAGATCAGCATGGTGCGGATGACGGTTTTGACCTTGAAGGCCCGGTTGGCCATGGTGGCGATGAACAGCCCCATGGAGATGGAGACGGCGGCCACCGAGGCGCTGAACACCAGGGTAATGCCGATGGACTTGAGGTACAGCGGGTCGGTGAACAGGGCGATGAAGTTGTCGAACCAGATGAAGCGGTTGTGCAGCCCGAAGGGGTCGCTGCGCATCAAGGACTGGTAGACGCCCTGGGCCGCCGGCCAATAGAAGAAGGTTGCCGTCACCAGGATCTGGGGCAGAATCAGCAGGTAGGGCAACAACCGGTTTTTGAAGATGGAGCGCTTGATCATGGCGGGCGGTGGCCACCGCAAACGGGGCGCACCCCCTGTTGGGGCCGCCCCGCTGCGGGATCATGTTCTCACGGTTATTTCACACGCAACGTAACGCTACTCGTAGGTCTTTTCGAACTCGCGCAGCTTGACGTTGCTGCGCTTGACCGCGCTGTCAAGGGCTTCCTTGGCGGTTTTCTTGCCGTTCCAGACCAGTTCCAGTTCCTCGTTGATAATGTTGCGGATCTGGATGAAGTAGCCCAGCCGCAGGCCGCGGGAGTTCTTGTTGGGGTTGCGGCGCGTCATCTGCTTGATGCCCACTTCCTGGTAAGGATACTTTTTGTAATAGCCCTTGGATTTGAGGTCCCTGTAGGCCGTCAGGGTGATGGGGAAATAGCCGGTTTTCTCGTGCCAGAACTCCTGCATCTTGTTGGTGGCCAGGAAAGCCAGGAAGGCGGCTACGCCCTTGTACTCTTCCTTGCTGTGCCCCTTGAGCACCCAGTTGGAGGCCCCGCCGATGATGCTGTTCTGGGGTTCCTTGTTCCAGGCTTCCACCGGCAACGGGGCGGCGTCCCACTTGAAGTCCTTGACGGCCTTCTGCAGCTTGGCGATGGCGCTGATGGAGTCCATGTAGACCCCCACCTTTTGCCCGATGAACTCGCTCTTGGCGCCCTGGTATTTCTGGCCGGCGTAAACGAAGCGATTGTCCTTCATCCACGATTTGAGTTGTGCAATGTGGTGCACGACCTTGTCGTTGTTGATGGTCAGTTCGCAGTCCAGACCCTCGTAGCCGTTGGCCTTGGTGGCGAAAGGCAGGTTCTGGATGGCGCTGTAGTTCTCGATCTGGATCCAGGACTGCCAGGCGGTCACCATGCCGCCGGGAACGCCGGCCTTGACAAGTTTGGCGCAGATATCGCCCAGCTGGTCCCAGGTGATGGGCTCGGTCTTGGACAGGGGGGCGATGCCGATCTTCTTGAACATGTCCACGTTGTAATACATAACGGGCGTGGAGGAGTTGAAAGGCATGGACATCAGGTTGCCGTCGTCGTTGACGTAGTACGACAGCACCGGCTGGAGGTAGTCGTTCCAGTTGACCTTGTAGCCCATGTCGGCCATGAGTTTGTAGACTGGGTAGATGGCTCCCGAGAGCATCATGGTCAGCGTGCCCACCTCGAAGGACTGCAGAATGTGGGGCTGCTTTCCGGCCCGGATGGCCGCAATGCCGGCGTTGACGGTTTCATCGTAGTTGCCCTTGTTGGTGCCCACCACCACGTATTTGTCCTGGGAGGCGTTAAATTCCTTGATCATCTCTTTGACAACCTCGCCGCGCGCACTGCGCATGGCGTGCCACCAGTGGATGGTGATCGGTTTGGCCATCACCTGGCCGCATAAGAAGAAGGTCAGTGCGATGATGCCTACAGCTGTGATGACGCTTCGTTTCCTCATGGTGGTGTCCTCCTTACAAGAATTGAAGAGTGAACGCTGACGGTGCTGTCGGGCGCAATCCGTCGGAAGCTGAAAGAGGGTAACAGCCTAAATGCGATTTTGTCATCCGTCAAGGAAAAATGCCCGCCTGGTCCGCGCGGGCGGTTTGGGCTGCGCCCGGACCTCTTTTCCGGGCGGTCCCGGGAGTAAAAAACTTTGCCGGGCGACTTGACTTTGCGGGGAGCAACGTGGTTTTAAGGAGGTCGTTGGCACGGCGTGCGCCGTATGGGGCAGGGCTTTACCCAACCGCAAGAAAGATGATTGCCAATGGCTGCTGTAACCCTCAAGGATGTGGTCAAGCGCTACGGCAGGACCGAGGTGCTGCACCGCATCAACCTGGATATCGAAGACAACGAGTTCGTCGTGCTGGTAGGCCCCTCGGGCTGCGGCAAGTCGACCACCCTGCGCCTGGTGGCCGGGCTGGAGACAGTCACCGAGGGCGAGATCCGAATCGGGGACCGCGTGGTCAACGACCTGGCGCCCAAGGACCGGGACGTGGCCATGGTGTTCCAGAACTACGCCCTCTACCCCCACATGAACGTCTTTAAAAACATGTCCTTCGGCTTGCGGCTGCAGAAGGTTCCCAGAGACGAGATCCAGCAGCGGGTGGAAACCGCCGCCGGCATCCTGGGCCTGATGGACCTGCTCAAACGCAAGCCGTTCGAACTGTCCGGCGGGCAGCGCCAGCGGGTGGCCATGGGGCGGGCCATCGTGCGGGAGCCGGAGGTTTTCCTGTTTGATGAACCGCTGTCGAACCTGGACGCCAAACTGCGCACCCAGATGCGCATCGAGATTAAACGTCTGCACCACAAGGTGGAGGCCACCATTATCTACGTGACCCACGACCAGGTGGAGGCCATGAGTCTGGCCGACCGCATCGTCATCATGCAGGACGGCTACATTGAGCAGGTCGGCACTCCCCTGGAGGTGTTCCAGCACCCGCGAAACACCTTCGTGGCCGGTTTCATCGGCACGCCGCCCATGAACCTGGTGCCGGCCCGCATCGTGGCCGGCGACGGCGGGCTCAAACTGGACTTCGAGGGCCGCTTCCAGGTGCCGGTTCCCGAAAAACCGGGGGCCGCCATCGAGGCCGGTATGGATGTGATCATGGGGCTGCGCACCGAGGACCTGCTCATCGACAGCCGACGCTTCCCTCAGGACTGGCGGGTGGAGAGCGTAGTGGAGGTGGTCGAACCCCTGGGCAGTGAAACCCTGGTGCACGTTGACCTCGAAGGAACGGCCTTCATTGCCAAAAGCGAGGGCCGCAGACTCATTCGGCGCGGCGACCGTCTGCAGCTGGCCATGAATCTAGAGCACCTGCATATATTCGATGCCGAGAAGGGCGAGTCCATCTACTGACCACCCGGTCGGACGCGGATGGAAAATTTTTCCACCGGGCTTGATTTTCACTGCCGTGGCGGGGTAATGTGATGCCGGGGGGCCTGTTCGCGGAAGTCCTCTCCGGCCGGTTCGATGGGGGTGTGGCAGCGGTGGATTCCGATACGACAATGGAACTGCGGGGAATCAGGCCGGTGAAGGTCGGGCGACGCTGGATGGGGCGTATGCCGGACGGCCGGGATCTGATAGCGGCGATCGTCGCTTTCTGTCGGCAGGCGGGCGTTCACACGGCCGCTTTTTCGGTCATGGGGACGGTGAGCGAATACACTATCGGGGCATTCGATCCCGCCCAGCAGGTTTACGTCACCGAAAACGAGAAGGCGCCCTTCGACATCGCTGCCTGCCGCGGGAATGTTTCCCGCAAGGGGAGGGGGTTATTTGTGCGGGCGCACATCTGCCTGGCCGACGCCCGGGGGCGGGTGGTGGCCGGGCGGCTTTTTTCGCCCACCCGGCTGCTGGAGGCCGAAATTGATATGCTGGAAATCACCGCGCCCGTGTTTGACAGGCACTATGACTCATCGCTGGGGCTGGATCTCTGGCCGCAGCAGATCCCGGAAACCGGTACCGCCAACAGCCAGGAACCATGGACAGCAGGCAGCAACGAAAGCAAGTAAAAAGCAAGTAAAAGGAGGCGTCATGCAGCTCACCGTCAACATCGCCGATCAACTCAAACCGCGGCCGGACGAGAACAACCTGGGGTTCGGGACCCTGTTCACCGACCACATGTTCAACATGGACTACAGCCCGGAACAGGGGTGGCACAACCCGCGCATCGAGCCATACGGCGCCCTGGAGCTGGACCCCGCCACGATGGTGCTGCACTATGGCCAGGCGGTGTTCGAGGGGCTCAAGGCCTTCCGCACCTCCGACGGCCGCGTGCAGCTGTTCCGCCCCGCCGAGAACATGAAGCGTATGAACCGCTCCTGTGACCTGCTGTGCATCCCCCACATTGACGAGGACTTCACCCTGCAGGCCCTCAAGAAGCTGGTGGAGATCGAGAAGCAGTGGGTGCCGGGCGCTCCGGGAACGTCGCTCTACATCCGGCCCACCATCATCGCCACCGATCCCTACCTGGGGGTGCGCGCTTCTCACACGTACCGCTTTTTCATCATCCTCTCGCCGGTGGGGGCTTATTACGCTGAGGGCTTCAACCCCGTCAAGATCATGGTTTCCCACGACCACGTGCGCGCCGTCAGGGGTGGTGTGGGCGAGGCCAAGACGCCGGGAAACTACGCCGCCAGCCTGCTGGCCGGCGAAAAGGCCCAGCAGGAGGGCTACACCCAGGTGCTGTGGCTGGACGGCGTGGAGCGCAAGTACATCGAGGAAGTCGGCTCGATGAACATCTTTTTCGTCATCGACGGCGAACTGGTGACCCCTGCGCTGAACGGCAGCATTCTGCCGGGTATCACCCGCGACGCGGTGCTGACCCTAGCCCGATCCTGGAACATGAAGGCCTCCGAGCGCCGCATTAGTATCGACGAAGTCATCGCGGCCCATGAAAAGGGCACTCTGGAGGAGATTTTCGGTTCGGGCACGGCGGCGGTCATCTCCCCGGTGGGTGAGCTGAAATACGGCGACAAGATCATTGCCGTGGGCGACGGCAAGGTGGGGCCAGTGGCCCAGCGCCTTTTCGACGCCATTACCGACATCCAATACGGCCGGGTGGAAGACACCCATGGCTGGATCGAAGCGGTGGTGTAGAGATGTTCACTTTATGAACAAGAAGGACCCATATGTCCACCTGCCGGACTTCATCCGCAAAATGGAGGCGGAGGACCTGCCGCACATGGTCATCGACACCTTTGCCGGTTACTACCGGGAGGTGGCCGGCGGTGAGCGGGGTTTCATCTGCGACGCCGAACTGACGCCGGTGTCCGCGGACGAAGTGCACATGGCCGGGGAGCCCGGGGAGTACGTCGCCGCCGGCAGGGACGCCCTGAAAGAAACCGTCATGATCGTCCTGAACGGCGGCTTGGGAACCAGCATGGGGCTTCGGGGACCCAAGTCCCTGCTGGAGGTCAAACCCGGTATCAGCTTTCTGCAGGTGATCGTGGAACAGGCGGCCGCCAAGGGGGCGGAACTGGCCCTGATGAACAGCTTCAGCACCCACGAGGCCACCTGCCGGGCGCTGGAGAAGATCCGTCCGCCGCAGGAACCCGTTCTCTTTTTACAGCACAAGTTCCCCAAGATTCTTCGCAAGGATCTTTCGCCGGCGGTGTGGCCGCCCAACCCGGCCCTGGAGTGGAACCCTCCCGGCCACGGGGACATCTACACCGCCCTGGTCACGTCGGGCACGCTGCAGCGACTGCTCGACGAGGGCAAACGGACCGCGTTCATCTGCAATTCGGACAACCTGGGCGCCGTGCTGGACCCCGTGCTGCTGGGATATTTCACGCAGCGGCGGTTGCCTTTCATGATGGAGGTGGCCGAGCGCACGCCGGTGGACCTCAAGGGCGGGCACCTGGCGCGGCGCATGGACGGCCGCCTGGTACTACGCGAAGCCGCCCAGTGCCCCATCGAGGAACTGGACGCCTTTCGTGACATTAGCCGCTACCGTTACTTCAACACCAACAGCCTGTGGATCGATCTGCCTTTTCTGCAGGACTTGGTGGCGCGTGAGAGAACCGTCCGGCTGCCCATTATCGTCAACCCCAAGACGCTTGATCCCAGGGACGAGAGCAGCCCGCCGGTCTACCAGATCGAGACGGCCATGGGGGCCGCCGTTTCCCTGTTTGATGGCGCGGCCGGCGTTCTGGTGGATCGCAGACGCTTTCTGCCGGTCAAGAAATGCAACCAGTTGCTGGCCTTGCGGTCGGACTGCTATGTGTACGACCGGGAAAATGGATTCCGGATCAATCCTTCCCGCTCCCTCGATTCCCTCCACATCGATTTGGATCCGCGGTATTTCGAAAAAATCGACGAATTCGACGCCCGTTTTCCCGAGGGCGCACCCTCCCTAGTGGCGTGCGAATCACTGCGCGTCAGGGGGGACGTGCGCTTCGAGGCAGACGTCGTCATCCGCGGGCGGGTGACCATCGTCAACAAGGGCAACCGCCAGGCCGTCGTGCGGCGGGGGTCGGTTGTCACCGGTGACCTTGTTCTGTAGTCGCCGCTAGTTGCCGTCACACTGCCCGGAAAAACCTGACAGACAACACCATCGTTGCACATAACTGTATTTTGCCGGGAGGCACTGCGCCGCTGGCCTTTGAACAATGCCATCAAAACCCAGAGGGGGCTTGACATGAGTAAGAAAAACCATAAAACCCAGACCAGAGTCAAACGTCGCCGTGTCACCTTCATCCTGAGACAGCCCGAGGCCGGGGAAGTCCGGCTGCTGGGCGACTTCAACCAGTGGGATCCCAAAAAGCACCCCATGCGCCGGGAAAAGAACGGTGCCTGGAAAAAAGTCGTCATTATACCGCCCGGCCGCTACGAGTATCGGTTCCAGGTGGACGGCCGGTGGATTTCGGATCCCGAGAACAGCGAAGTGGTGCGCAACTGTTTCGGCACCTTCAACAATGTCATCACGGTGACGCCGCGCTGAGGAGCAGCGGACCGTCGATGCCGTCGGCCGGGGACTGAGGAATTTTCCCCGCCTGCCGATGAACAGGATATGCATATGCAATGGCATTCGGAGCAGGCGCCCCGCATCCGGGCGATGCCGGGATGCAGGCACAGCCAGGAGGTGGACAGTGAATTTCAAACCCCTCTTTGAGCCCAAAACGGTGGCGGTCATCGGGGTCTCTCTGAGCAACCGGCGACACCCGGCCAATGTGATCTACAACAAGGCCCTGCACCGGTACCCGGCCACGGTGTACCCCGTCAATCCCCGGGGCGGCGTTCTGCAGGGCAACCCGGTCTTCCGGGATGTCTCCGAGATTCCGGACAAGATCGACTTGGCTGTCATCGCCGTGCGCGCCGACCTGGTGCCGGACGTGATGGCGGCCTGCATTCGCGCCGGCGTGGGGGGGGCCACGGTCATCTCCGGCGGATTCGCCGAAGTAGGCCGCACCGACCTCCAGCAGCAGTTGGTGGACCTGGCCCGCGAAGCGGATTTCCCCTTCGTGGGGCCCAACTGCCTCGGCATCTACGCCCCCAACGTGGTGGATACTTTCTTCCTCCCGGCCGAACGCCTGGTCCGCCCCGAGCCCGGCAACGTGGCCTTCGTGAGCCAGAGCGGCGGCGTGCTGGTGGACCAGATGGTGATTTTCGCGGGTGAGGGTGTGGGCGTGTCGCTGGCCGTCAGCATCGGCAACAAGGCGCTTATCCGGGAGATTGACCTGCTCAACTACCTGGCCAACGACCCCAAGACGCGCGTGATCGCCTTTTACATCGAGGGCTTCTCCCGCGGGGAGGGCCGCGCCTTCGTGCAGGCCGCCAGCCGCTGCCCCAAACCGGTGGTGGTGCTCAAGTCGGGCAAGAGCCCCGGCGGGCAGCGGGCCGCCTCCAGCCACACGGCTTCCATGGCCGGCGATTACACCGTATTTTCGTCGGTGCTGGCTCAGCACGGCGTCGTGGAGGTGATCAATGAATACCGGCTGGTGTCCTATTGCGAGGCTCTTTCCTGCTACCCTGACGCCATCCAGGGGCGTGTGGGAATCCTCACCGGCAGCGGCGGCCACGGGGTGCTGTCGGTGGACATCTGCGCCGCCGTCGGCCTGGAAGTGCCCGAGCTGACCGAGGCCGAGCAGGCGCGCATCCGCGAACGCCTGCATCCCAACATCCAGGGCATCGCTTCGCTCAAGAACCCGGTGGACGTCACGGGCAGCGCCGTGGACGACGACTTTTATGAGGCGGCCCTGGGCCTGTGCCAGTCCGATCAGATCGACTGCGTTATCATCCTGCTGCTGCCGTACTCGCCGGGGATCAGCGGCGATCTGGGGGCGCGCATCAGCCAGCTGTACCGCCATCAGGGCAAGCCCCTGGTGGCTTACGTACCCGCATCGGAGCGTTACCGCATTCTCATCGAAGGCTTTGAGCTCAACGGCATCCCCGTGGCCGCTTCCATCGAGCGGGCCATTTACATGGCGGATGCCATGAGGAGGTGCCAGCCATGCTAGATCCAGCCATCGAAAGCATTCTCTCCGAGGCCGAAAACGCCGGCTGGGTGCTGGAGCCCGAGGCCAAGCGGCTGCTCAAGCTCGCCGGCCTGTCCACGCCCCGCTATGTCTGGGCGCGGGAAAAGGCCGACGCCCTGTCTTTCGCCCGCCAGGTGGGCTACCCCGTGGTGGCCAAGGTGGTCTCGCCTCGGGTGGTGCACAAAACCGAGGTCGGCGGCGTGGCGGTGGGCATCCGCGACGAGAGCAGCCTGGAGGCGGCTTTTGACCGTTTTGCGCGCATCGACGGTTTCGCCGGCGTGCTGGTGGAGGAGAGTCTGGGCGGGGTCGAACTCATCGTGGGCGCAAAAATGGACTACCAGTTTGGCCCCGTGGTGCTGCTGGGCATCGGCGGCACCGCCGTCGAGATTTACAAAGACGTCAGTGTGCGTATGGCGCCCCTGGAGGCCCGTGACGTGCGGTCCATGGTCACCTGCCTGATAGGGCGTCGGCTGATCCTGGGACACCGCGGCAGCCCGGCGGTCAATCCCGAGCGGCTGGTGGCCATGATGGTGAATTTCTCCAAGCTGGTGATGCAGCTCGAGGGACGCTTTACGTCCATTGATCTCAACCCGGTATTCGGTACCCCGCAGGACTGTGTGGTGGCCGACGCCCGCATCATGTTGCGCGAGGAAGCGGCGGCAGCCGAAGACACGTCCTGCGCCGACGAAAAGCCCTCGCCCCTTGAAGACAGCCATGTTTGCCGTCGACCTCTCTGACGCCGCGTCCCGGCCGGGAAGTCGCTTTGGAAACCAGAGACGCCGAGGAGGTGCGTCCGCCATGGGACATCCGTTCAATGAGAACCGGACAGGGACGACAGCTGCCGGTCAAATCCAGCTGGCCCCCCTGCTGATCATCGTGGCGCTGATCGTGCTGGCCGCTGCCGCAGTGGGGTATTTCCTGATGAAAGACCGCATAAAAACGGCCGCCGAACGGCAGGCAGCCCAACCGAAGATGGAGACCAAGCTGCCGCGCATGGCCAACCAGCCGGTCCAGAAACCGCTGGTGAAGCCGCCTCCGCCGCCGGCCTACACGCCCGATGCGCCGGTGCTGGAAAAGGTCCGTGGGGCCCTGAAAAAGGGCGTCACCCCCGAGGAGGCGGTATCGCTGGCCAGGTCCCTGCCCGACAGCCCGGAACGGGCCGATGCGGCTTTTCTGCTGCTGGAGTATGCCGCCGACAGCGGAAACCCCGCGGCCGCCCTGGCTGTAGGTCGGTACTACGATCCCACCGACGATCAGCCCAGCGGCACCATCCGAAAAAACCCCGAGACCGCCCGTGACTGGTACCGCGAGGCGCTCAAGGGTGGCCGGCCCGAAGCGCAACGGTTGCTGGACCGCCTCCGCGGCTGGCTCGAGGAGCAGGCCCGGCAGGGGTCCCGGGAGGCCCGGGAACTCCTGAACCACTGGGACTGAGACACACCCATGACAGACTTTCGGAGGATACCTTTGATCATGCGCATTGCGAGAGCCTCCCTGTTGACCGTCGTCGTACCGGCCGCGTTGCTGCTGGTCGGCCTGTTGGTATTTGATTCGGCCGCCGTCCTGGCCCAACCCTGCAAGCCTTTGCTGCTGCCCGGCAAGCACACGCTTTTTCAGCGCGTCGTCACCCACCCGGGCGCTGAACTGCACACCGCCGCCGATGCCGCCTCACCGGTGGTCGAGTCGCCGGTCAAGCCTTTCACGGTGTTCTACATTTACGAGCGTGTGCAGAAAGACGGCACGGAGTGGCTCAAGGTCGGGCCGTCCAGCAGTTGCGAGATCAGCGGCTGGCTGCCGGCCGACAAGGCCTCGCAGTGGCGCCAGGCCCTGACTCTGGTGTTCACCGAAAGGTCGGGCCGCCAGCCGGTCCTGTTTTTCAAAGATCTCAAGTCCCTGGAAAACGTAGCGGGCAGCAAGTCTCCCGGCCGGGAGGCCGCCGCCCTGGCCCAGCGTTTCGCGGCCGCGCGTTCGGATGAAGGGGCGCGACCGGCGGACCTGCCGGTGGTAGCCATGGAGCCCGCCGAACATGCCGTTTCCCGGGAACGCTTCTACCTGATGCCCATTTTCCAGACCGTGCAGCTGTTCGAGGGCGTCAAGTTCCTTGAGGTGGCCTCCATCGACCCGGGCAACTGGCAGCTGCCCGTGGCCCGCCGCGAGCTGCGCACGGCCATCGTGTTTGTCATCGACACCACCATATCCATGAAGCCTTACATCCAGCGCACACGCCAGGCCGTGCGCCGGATCTACGACGCCATCGAGCAGGCCGGCCTGGCCGACAAAGTGGCCTTCGGGTTGGTAGCCTTCCGCAACAGCACCGAGAAAACCCCCCAGCTGGAGTACGTCAGCAAGGTCATGTCCGGCCTGCGCGACGGCACCGACCGCCAGGCCTTCGAAAAGGCCCTGGAACAAACCCGCGAGGCCCGGGTTTCGACCCAGTCCTTTAACGAGGACGCCTTTGCGGGCATCAAGACCGCCCTGGACAAGATGGACTGGGGCCCCTACCAGTCGCGCATTATCTTCCTGATCACCGATGCCGGCGCCATTCGTGCCGACGACCCGTGGTCCTCCACCGGACTCAACGAGCGTGAAATTGCCGATGCGGCCGAGGCCAAGGGGGTCAAAATCTTCGCCCTTCACATTCGCACCCCCTTGGGCAAAAAACTCGGCAACATCTCCTATGCCGAGTCCCAGTACAAGGTGCTCACGGGACAGTCCGACCCCACCCTGGGCAATCTCTACGTGCCCATCGACGCCAGCCAGGTGGCCAGCGGCACGCGCACCTTCGGCCGGGTGGTGGAGAAAGTGGCCGCCCAGATGGTCCACCTGGTGGCGGCCACCGGCCAGGGAAAGCGCCTGAAGCTGCCGACACGCACCGCCGCCGGGGGTGACGTGGTGGCCGATGCTGAACGCAAGGCCGCCATCCTGGGCTACGCCATGCAGCTGGACTTCCTGGGCCAGCGCGAGCAGGTGCAGGCGCCCCACGTGGTAACCTCGTGGGTGTCGGACATGGACCTGGCGCGCCCGGACATCCCGGCCTTCAAGGTCACGGTGCTGCTCACCAAGAACCAGCTGAGCGACCTGTACCAGCGGCTCAAAGTGATCCTGGACCAGGCCCAGCGCACCAAGCGCACCGGTGCGCGGGATTTCTTCCAGGGCATCCTGTCGGCCGCCGCCCGCATTTCGCGGGACCCCAACCAGTTCAGCCTCAAGCCGGCCGAGAACCTGAGGCAGATGGGGTTGCTGGGAGAATTTCTGGACGACCTGCCCTACCGCAGCGACATCATGCGCCTGACCGAAGAGGATTGGTACCGCATGAGCGTAGGCGAACAGCAGGCCCTCATCGACGACCTGAAACTCAAGCTCAAGCGCTATCGGCAGTACCACGACGATGTGGCCAACTGGACCAGCTTCGGGGCCGCCGATCCCGGCGACAGCGTCTACCGCGTGCCGCTGAGCATGATGCCCTGACCCCCCGTTCACCGACGCCAGGAGATGGTATTGACGGAAATGGACCAACATCGGCAGTCCCCGGCACCCGCCGATCCCGAAGCGGGCGGCGGGGGTGAGGTGTTTCGCCTGGCGAGCGTCGTCAAGCGCTGGGAGGGGGCGCCCGGGTTCGAGCTGAGCGTTCCCCGCCTGACCATCCGTGAGGGCGAAAAGGTCGCCCTGGTGGGCTACAGCGGGTGTGGCAAAAGCACGCTGCTGGACCTGCTGGCCATGATCCTGGAGCCCGACCGTGCGGACGAATTCACCTTCGGGGGCGGTGGCCTGCCGTCGATGGACGTCGGCGCCGCCTGGCGGCAGCGGGACATCGACGGTCTGGCCCGCGTGCGCATGCGGCGTATCGGCTACGTGCTGCAGACCGGCGGGCTGTTGCCCTTCCTGCGCATTTGCGACAACATCGCGCTCAGCCGCCGCGGGCTGGGCCTGCCCGACGATGGGTCCGTGGAGCGCGTAGCCGAGAAGCTGGGCATCGCCCGGCACTTGAAGAAATACCCCAGCCAGCTGTCTGTGGGAGAGCGCCAGCGGGCGGCCATCGCCCGCGCCATGGCCCACCAGCCGGCGGTGGTTATCGCCGATGAACCGACTGCTTCGCTGGACCCCATCAACGCCGGAGAGATCATGGGCCTATTTACCGCGTTGGCCGAGGAGAAAGGGGTCACCCTGATCGTGGCCACCCACGAGTGGGACCGCGTCGAGGCGCTGGATTTCCGGCCGATCCGCTTTCAGCTCACCCAGGCAGCCGGGGGCGCCGTGCGCGCTCAGGTCGGCGGGCGGGAGTAGGCGGCGATGCACGGACTCAAGACGATCATCGGTCTGTCTCTGCGGGACTATTTCCACGAACGCCTGCTGTCGGCCTGCGCCGTCATGGGCCTGGCCGCCATTCTGGCGCCGCTGCTGATCCTGTTCGGCGTCAAGAGCGGCATCATCAACACCATGGTGGACCGTCTGGTGAGAGACCCGCGCAACCTGGAGATATCGCCCATCGGCAGCGGGCATTACGGGCAGAAGTGGTTCGCCGAAATGGCTGCGCTGCCGGAGGTGGCCTTTGTCATTCCCCGCACGCGCTCCATCGCCTCTAGCATGATCCTATCGCGCCGCAGCGGTGGACGCACACGCACGTTGGCCGTTGACCTGATCCCAACGGGAGAGGGCGACCCGCTGCTGGAAAAGTGGGGCCGGGTGCCGGCCGACAATCACCAGGTGGTGCTTTCGGCCTCGGCCGCCCGCAAGATCGGCGTCAAGGCCGGTGACACCATCACGGGCCGCGTGGGGCGTGCTGTGAACGGCGTCAAGCAGCAGGTGACCCTGCCCCTGGCGGTGGCCGCCGTGCTGCCGGAGGGCACGTTTTCACGTGATGCTGCCTTCATTCGCCTGGCGCTGCTGGAGGCCACCGAGGACTACCGCGACGGGTTTGGCTCGGCCCTGTTCGGCTGGCCCGGCCCCCCGAGACCCGCCGGGGCCCGGCAGTACCCAGGGTTCCGGCTCTACGCCCGTTCGATTTACGACCTGATCACGCTGCGCGACCGGCTGCAGGCCGAGGGGCTGGAGGTCTATACGCGGGCCGAGCAGATCGAGGTGGTTCAGCGGCTGGACCGTTCCTTCAGCCTGATCTTTCGGCTCATCGCGCTGGTGGCGGTGTGCGGCTACCTGGCCTCCATGGCCAGCAACGTGCTGGCGGGCGTCAACCGCAAGCGCCGCCACCTGGGTGTCATCCGTCTGATCGGCTTTTCCACCGCCAGCATCGTCTGGTTCCCGGTGGTGCAGTCCGTAGCCACCAGCGTGCTGGGCACCGCTCTGGCCGCCGGCCTTTACGGGGCCTCGGCGCTGATCATCAACCGCCTGTTCGCCCGTTACCTGGCGGTCGGCGAGTACGTCTGCCGTCTGTCGCTGCTGCACCTGGCGGCGGCCTTCGCCGTCACCCTGGCCTTGGGCGTCATTGCCGCCAGCCTGGCAGCTTACCGGGTGACCCGGATCGAACCCTCCACGGTCATCCGGGATGTATGAAGAACGGTTTCCGGTTCCATTTCACAGCCGGGGAAAGAAATCCCTTTATTCCCGTCCGCGAAAGACACGAAACCGGCGCTTTTGGGGTTTTCATGAGCATGGCTGAATATTTCTGTCGTCGAATGTGGTGTGTTGTGCTGGTCTTATTTTTCACGACACTGCTGGTGCCGCCTGCCGGGGCCGTGGACTGCCCGGCCTACCAGCACAAACGCAGCGACCGCGTCCCCATCGTAAAAGACATGGTCAACCCTACGCCTCTGCCCGGCGACTTCGAACTGCCCATGCCCTGCGGCGCCAAACTGATCCTGCGCCTGGTGTGCATCCCGTCGGTGTACCTGTTCGACGACCTGGACCTGGAACTGGGCTGCACCGACTGCGGCCGGGTGCGGGAGCGTTTCATGGACGCCCGGCACCGTACGGCCCTGGCCGGCGCTTTCCGCCTCGATGATCTGCCCCCGGCCTGGCGGGAGCAGGTGACCGTTGCGGCCGCGGACAGACGCGCCTGCCCCCCGCCTGGCGACGGCACTGTGGGTAGCTTGTACTATTTTATCGGCAAGTATGAGATTTCCAACTACCAGTGGCAGGTGGTTATGGAGAAGGACTGCCCGGGCTGGGACGCCACTTACACGGCCGAGGACCCGCGCCCGCGGACCGATGTTTCGTGGTTCGAAGCCGTGGATTTCACGCGGCGCTACACCGAGTGGCTGCTCAAGAACCGCCCCGACGCCCTTCCCCGCCTGGCCGACGGCCGTCGGGCCTACATCCGCCTGCCCACGGAGGCCGAGTGGGAGTACGCTGCCCGTGGTGGACAGCGTGTGGACGTGTCCGCCATCGACAGCGAAGCCTTTTTCCCCCTCTACGACCGGCCACTTTCCGACTACGCCGTTTTTACCGACACCGGCGCCGCCAAGTCGCCGGAAAAACTGGCCTGGATCGGCACACGCTGCGCCAATCCCCTGGGGCTGTTCGACACGGCCGGCAACGCCGCCGAAATGACGCTCGATCTCTTCCGTTTCTCGGTGGATCAACGGCTGCACGGTGCGGCCGGCGGTTTTGTAATCAAGGGCGGCAGTTTTCGCAAGCACCGCGATGAGATTATGCCCGGCCGCCGCGAAGAAATGCCCTTCTTCCTGGACCAGGGACCCTACCGCAGCCGGGACCTGGGCTTCCGGGTGGTGCTTTCGGGCATCGTGACGCCCGCCAGCCGCACCGACATGCTGCGCCGGCAATGGGCCGCGCTGCACCCCACGGCCGCCCAAAGCACCGGGTCCGCGGAAAAGGCTGCCACCCCGGAATCCCTGGCGGCAGATCTGGAGAAACTGTCGGCGGGCACCGGACCCGACCGCCGCCAATTGAACCGGCTGCGGGACTATCTCCGCCAGAGCGCCGGCCTGAAGTCCGAAAAAGAGGCCCAGGCCGCCCGAGCCCTGATCTGGAAGACGCTGTTCACGGCCGAGTCCATCGTCAACACCACGGCCCGTTGCCGGCGGCTGCAGAATGAACTGGACATGCTGGGCGGCATCGAAAAGGAGAAACTGCCCGAGAGCGAGTTCGAGTCGCTCAAGGAAAACATGGCCGAACTCAACCAGCGGCTGGCCGATTGCCGGGCGCTGACGGACCAGTTGACCAACGCGTATTTCTCGGGACTGGAAGAGATCCGCAGACACCCCGACAGCCTGATCCAGCGGCAGCTGGCCCTGGTGTCGGCCGCCCTGGCCGAGTTTCAGGGGGCGGGGGCCGAGCCGGCCCAGCGGCTGGCCCTGCTGAAATCCCACCTGGGTATGCTCTCCGGCTCGGGTTCGACGATATCGGTCGAAAAAATCCTGCAGGACCTTTCGCGGACCGACGGGGAAGAACAGTGACGGCAATGCCGGAAGCCCCGGCGTCGGCCCGCCAGGCGCCGGCGGAGCGTTGGTTTTGCGCCTTTCTTTTCCAGTGTATTCCTGATACGATAGCTAAATGTCCCTTTTTTCATTATATTGATCCGAATACATCCGCCGACAGACACAGGAGGACTATACCATACTTGAAATCAAGGATTCCGTAGCGGTCATCACCGGCGGAGGTGGCGGTATCGGCCTGGAACTGGCCAAATACTGGGTCAATAACGGCGGAAAAGTGGTCATCGCCGACATTGCACAGGAGTTGCTCGACAAGGCCGAGGCGGAACTCAGGGAACTTGGCGGAGAAGTCCTCTCGGTGGCGGCCAACGTGACCACCGAGGAAGACAACAGCAAGCTGGCCGATGCGGCCATCGAGAAATTCGGACAGATCAACCTGGTGGCGCCTTTCGCCGGCATCATCCGCGACGGCATGATGGTTTCCCCGGACCGCGAAACCGGAAAAGTGACCCGCAAGATGTCCCTGTCCGATTTCCAGCTGGTCATCGACATCAACCTGACCGGCGTCTTTCTGACCGTGCGCGAGTGCGCCGAGCGTATGATCAACCACAACTGCAAGGGGCTGATTTGCCTGATTTCCTCCACCGGTTCGCTGGGTACCGCCGGACAGATCAACTATTCCTCCACCAAGGCCGCCATGTCGGTCATGCCCAAGGTCATCACGGCGGAGTTTTTCCGGCGCGGGCTTGCGGACAAGATCCGCTGCGTGGCGGTGGCGCCGGGTTACGTGGGCACAGCCATGGTCAAGGGGATGAACCAGAAGGCGCTGGACAAGATCCTGTCCCAGGTGCCCATCGGGCGGCTCATCGAGCCTGGGGAAGTGGCCCAGCTGGTGGGCGATATTTACAAGAACGAGGCCCTGGCCGGAGAAGTGTTTTTTATCCACGGCGGCCTGCGGCTGGGATCCAAGGGGTAGTAGAGCTCCCGCGCGCGGAGGACGGCGCCTGCCGCCGCTAAGGCTCATCCGGGACCAATGGCTGCAGGCCGGAGAACTCACAATGAAAGACGACAAAAAGGCCGCCGGGAACCCGCCCGGCAGCGACCCTTTGACCCCGTACCTGATCGATGCCGCCCAGCGAACGATCCTTTACCTGGACACCATGCGCCGACGCGGCAACCAGTACCACCGGCACATGGCGCGCAAAGCGCCCAACGTGCTGGACTACGATTTCGAACTGGTTGTCGACGGCCGCACCCTGCCCGAACCCGTCAACTACGGGCTGGTGAAGATTCACCCTCCCGAGGGAACCGCCGTCGACGAGACCAAGCGCCCCTTCGTGGTGGTGGACCCGCGCGCCGGCCACGGGCCGGGCATCGGCGGCTTCAAGGCCGACAGCGAGATCGGCATGATCCTGGCCGAGGGCCACCCCTGCTACTTCATCGGCTTTTCGCCCCGTCCCGAACCGGGGCAGACCATCGAGGCGGTGATGCGCGCCCTGGCCCGTTTCCTGGCGCACGTCATCGGCCTGCACCCCGATGCCGACGAAAAACCCGTCATCATCGGCAACTGCCAGGCCGGCTGGGCCGTCATGATGATGGCGGCGGTCTACCCCGACCGGTGTGGCCCCATCATCGCGGCCGGATCGCCGCTGTCGTACTGGGCCGGCGTGCACGGAAAGAACCCCATGCGTTATAGCGGCGGCATGCTGGGAGGCAGCTGGCTGACGGCGCTTGCCAGCGATTTGGGCAACGGCATCTTCGACGGCTCATGGCTGGTCGTAAACTTCGAGAACCTCAATCCCGCCAACACCCTGTGGTCCAAGCAGTACAACCTGTACTCCCACATCGACACCGAAGTGCCGCGTTACCTGGGCTTTGAACGCTGGTGGACCGGCCACGTGCTGCTCAACGGCGAGGAGATCCAGTACATCGTCGACAACCTCTTCGTGGGCAACAAGCTCAGCACGGCGAAGCTCATCACCTCGGACAACAAGCGGATAGACCTGCGCAACATCCGTTCGCCCATCATCTGTTTCTGTTCGCAGGGCGACAACATCACCCCGCCCCAGCAGGCGCTGGACTGGATCCTGGATCTCTACGACAGCGTGGACGACATCCGCGCCATGGGCCAGACTATCATCTACGCCATCCACGACCACATCGGTCACCTGGGCATCTTCGTCTCCGGCAGCGTGGCCCGGAAGGAGCACAGCGAGTTCACCAGCAACATCGACCTTATCGACTGTTTGCCGCCGGGCCTCTACGAGGCGGTTATCGAGAAGGCCTCCGACGACACACTCAACGAGGACCTGGTGACCGGCGACTACATCTCGCGTTTCGAGGAGCGCACGCTGGACGACATCCGGGCCCTGGGCGGCAATGATCTTGATGACGAGCGCTGTTTCGCCGGAGTGGCGCGGCTGTCGGAAACCAACCTGGGCCTCTATCGCACCATGCTCCAGCCGCTGGTGCGGGCCATGTCCAACGACACCACGGCCGAGTGGCTGCGGCGCCTGCACCCGCTGCGGATAAGCTACGATCTGTTTTCCGACCGCAACCCGCTGATGACCCTGCTGCCCCCGGCTGCCCGCTGGGTGCAGGAAAACCGGCGGCCGGTAGATCCGGACAACCCCTTCCTGAAGTGGCAGGAGGCCTTTTCGGACCTGGTCATCCAGAGCCTGGACGCCTACCGCGACTGGCGTGACAGGATGACCGAGCAGGCCTTTTTCGCCTTCTACGGTCAGCCATGGGTCCAGGCCCTGATGGGCCTGCGGGCCTCCGACGACCCGCCCAGAAGGCACCCCGGAAAGGATCCCCTCCACCTGGAGCGCGTCGCGCGCCGGAAAAAAGAGCTGCTGGCAGCGATCGAAAAAGGCGGTCCGCGCGAGGCTGCGCTGCGCGGCATGATGTACGTCAACATGCCCGGGAAGGTGGTCGACGAGCGGGAATTCGAGGTCATTCGAAGATACCGGGCGCAGCAGGAAGACAGCCTGCCGCTGTCCAGGTTCAAAGAGGTGCTGCGGGACCAGTACTACATGCTGCTGCTGGACCAGAAGCGGGCCATAGCGGCCATCCCCAAGCTGATGGCCGGGCACGAGGAGGAAGGGCCCCGGGTGCTCGACCTCATCTACCGTATCAACACGGCCGACGGCCCGCTGGACGCGGAAGGGGAAAGACGCTTCAAACAGATTGAAAAGCTGTTTGTTTCGGAATGAGCGGGGATTGCCTGCCGGGACATCCGACCAGGAGATTCTGCCGGGCCCGATTGATGCCCGGATTTTGCCGCCGGGAAGCATTCGAGGAATCGACAACGACAGGAGCGCGGCATGGGGACCATGAAATCATCGAAGCTGTGGGTCGTGACTGTGATTTCCTTCCCCCCTCTTTGTCGTTCTGGCGGGTACGGGACTGTTGAATTGGTTGGTTTTGCCCACAGGATCCAACGCCCGCAGCGGCTTGTTGGTCTCCCTGCGGCATTTCTGCGTCGCTGTACATGAATGGGCGGCCCTTGCATTCATGATTGTGGTCGTCGTGCATATCCGGCAGCATTGGCCTTACGCCAAACCCACTTGGTGACACACGGCCCCAGACACTAGTCTTGACCGCCCAAAGCGCCTGCGGCTGAGGGATGCGACGCCGGTCTGAAGACGGGTTCGGAAGGTCTTTGGGGTATGACTATATTGTTGAAAACACACGAAACGGGGACTGCTGGAGTGAATTTAGAAACACTGCGTAACAAAGAGGGGTTCATCTGCGACATGGACGGTGTCATTTACCACGGCAACCGTCTGTTGCCCGGGGTTCATGCATTGATTGACTGGTTCAAAGCCGAGAAAAAAAAGTTCTTGTTCCTGACCAACAGCAGTGAACGCTCCCCCCGCGAACTGTCTGAGAAGCTGGCGCGGCTCGGCATAGAGGTGGGGGCGCGGCATTTTTATACCAGCGCCCAGGCCACGGCCAGTTTCCTGGCATCCCAGCGCCCAGGCGGCAGTGCCTATGTCATCGGGGAGGCGGGGCTGATCAACGCGCTATACGAGGCGGGTTTTTCCATGAACGAGGTCAGCCCGGACTATGTCGTGGTAGGTGAGACACGTTCGTATTCCTACGAGAAAATCGAGCGTGCCGTGATACTGGTGCAAAACGGCGCCAAATTAATCGGCACCAATCCCGATCTCACCGATTCCATGGGAAAGGGGATCGTCCCGGCCACCGGAGCGCTCATCGCCCCCATCGAAATGGCCACCGGTATCAAAGCCTACTTTCTGGGTAAGCCCAATCCTTTGATGATGCGACACGGCCGGAAGATGCTGGGCTGCACACGCAAACAAACCGCCATCATCGGCGACCGCATGGAGACAGACATCATTGCCGGCATTCATTCCGGAATGGATACCGTTCTGGTGTTGAGTGGGGTTACCGCCGAGGCGGACCTGGAGAAGTACGCCTACCATCCCAAGTACGTGTTGCCCGGCGTGGGGAATCTGCCACCGGTTTGATCCCCCACCGCGCATCAGCCATTGCCAAACAAAAGCGGCCGGCCTTTGTTACTATATGTTGAACCGGGGGCGGTGATTTTCACATTCCAGATAACGGACGATTCTCATGCAAACCTATCTCGATTGCATTCCCTGTTTCGTGCGTCAGGCCCTGGAGGCGGCCCGCATGGCCACCTCCGACGAGAAGATCCACGAAGCGGTGCTGCGCGGGGTGCTGAACATGGCGGGCCGCATGCCCATGGACCAGTCCCCGCCGGTCATGGGGCGCCGCATTCACCGGCTGATCCGTGAGCTGTGCGACGACGCCGACCCTTACCGGGCGGTCAAAGAGCGCTTTAACCGGGCCGCCCTGGCCCTCTATCCGCAATGCAGGGCCCGGGTCGAAGAGGCCGACGACCCCTTGGAAACCGCCGTGCGGCTGGCCATCGCCGGCAATGTTATCGATTTCGGGGCGCTGTCGGATCTGGATGAAAAAGTGATCTCGGCATCCATTACACAGGCACTGGACGCCGAGCTGTTTGGTGACCTGGGGCGATTCCGGGAAGCACTGCAACGGGCCGGTCGGATTCTTTACCTCGGCGACAACTGCGGCGAGATTGTTTTCGACCGGCTGCTCATCGAGCAGCTCCTGCCCCGGGAGGTCACTTTCGTCGTGCGCGGCCGGCCCGTGATCAACGACGTCACCATGACCGATGCCGAAATGAGCGGCATGACCAAGCTGGTGCCGGTCATCGACAATGGTTCCGACATCCCCGGCACCGTGCTGGCGGAATGCGCACCGCAGTTCAGGGACCGTTTTCGCCAGGCCGACCTGGTCATTGCCAAAGGCCAGGGCAATTACGAGACCCTGTCCGACGAGGACTATCCCATCGTGTTCCTGTTCAAGGCCAAATGCCCGGTTATCGCCCGGCACATAGGCTGTGAAACCGGGCGCCTGGTGATACAGGGCCCGTCATGACCGTTTCGGACCGCCTGATCCAGGACCCGCCGCCGGGCGACCGCCGGCTGCGCTTCCGCGGCGACTGCCAGACGTTTACCCTGACCATCGACCGTCCGCGGCCCGGCGGCGCCTGGCTGCGCACCAACCTGGGCCGCGCCGACCTGCAGAGAAGGGCCATCCGGCGCCAGGTGGACCACCGCGAAGCGCGCCTGGGGCAGGACTGGGCCGATATACCCATGCCGGCCGTGGGGCCGGGCGTTTTCCGGCTGACCCTGCCCCTCACTGAGGTGGGCCACTTCGAGGCCAAGAGCTTCTTTCTGGAGGACGGCCTCACGGAGCCCACCTGGCCGCCGGGTCCCAACGTTACCGTGAACGTGGAGCCGGCCCACACTTGCTGCGCCAACATCATCTACAACGCCTTCGTGCGGCAGTTCGGCCCCAACAAGTCCGGCGGCGGCTTTACGCTGCTGGAGAAAGTTCCGGCCCGGGACCTTGACGCCGCCGGCTACACCCTGATCCCGCCCTCGGGGAAATTTCGAGACCTGATTCGCGAGCTGGACTTTATCATCGGCCACCTGGGCTGCCGCATCCTGCAACTGCTGCCGATCCATCCCACCCCCACGACATATGGCCGCATGGGTCGCTTTGGCAGCCCCTTTGCCGCCCTGAGCTTCACTGAGGTGGACCCCGCGCTGGCCGAGTTCGACCCCCGGGCAACCCCGGTGGAACAGTTCATCGAGCTGGTGGATGCCGTCCACGCCCGGCAGGGCCTCGTGATCATCGACATCGCCATCAATCACACCGGATGGGCCGCGCGCCTGCACGAGGCGCACCCCGAATGGCTGGTGCGCGACCCCGACGGCCGCATCGAGGTGCCCGGCGCCTGGGGCGTGCGCTGGGAGGATCTCACCCGACTGGACTACCGCCACACCGGGTTGTGGCGGTACATGGCCGACGTTTTCCTGACCTGGTGCCGCCGGGGAGTGGACGGCTTCCGCTGCGACGCCGGCTACATGATACCCGAACCGGCCTGGGAGTACATCGTGGCGCGGGTGCGCACGCAGTACCCGGACACCATCTTCCTGCTGGAGGGGCTGGGCGGCAAGGTGTCGGTCACCCGGCGGCTGCTGGACAACGCCAACCTGAACTGGGCCTATTCCGAGCTGTTCCAGAACTACGACCGCGACCAGGTGTCGGCCTACCTGCCCCTGGCGGTGGAGATCTCCCGTGGCCAGGGACTGATGGTGCACTTTGCCGAAACCCACGACAACAACCGCCTGGCGGCGCGTTCGGCCGTGTGGGCCCGCATGCGCACGGCGCTGTGCGCCCTGGCCTCGCTGAGCGGTGCCTTCGGTTTCGCCAACGGCGTGGAGTGGCTGGCCACTGAGAAGATCGATGTGCACGACGCCCCTTCGCTCAACTGGGGTGCGGCCGAAAACCAGGTGGACCACATCCGGCGGCTTAACACCCTGCTGAGAGCCCATCCCTGCTTTTCCGACGGCTGCATGCCGCGTGTCATCGGCCGGGGGCCGGACAACGCCCTTGTGCTCGCGCGCCATTACCGCCCCGGCGGCCAGCGACTGGTGATCGTCGTCAACCTCAGCGACGACCGGGGGGCAGCGGCCGCCTGGCGCGGGGAAGACGGTGGCCTGCAGGCGACGCCGCTCTTCGATCTGCTGAGCGGCCGTGAGGTGCACCCCGACCGGGAGCGAGACCTGCTGCGGGTGCAGCTGGAACCGGGGGAGGTGCTGTGCCTGTCCGCCGACCATCGGGACCTCGAAATGTCGGACTACCCCGCCAGCGGGGCCGAACTGCCGGGTCGCACCCGGCAACAGATGCTGCGGGCCAAGGCGCTGGATGTCTTTCGGACCTTTCACGGCACGGTGGACATCGGTGACTTTGATCCCCTGGAAGGGGGGCGCGCGCTTTCCCGCAATCCCGAGGCCTTTTGCCGGCGCCTGAACCCGGACAGTGCCGAGTCCCGCGTGATCCCGTGGGACTGGCCCGTGGACACCCGCCGGGAGGTGATGGTGCCGCCCGGCCACTTCCTGCTGGTTCGCTGTCCCGATCCTTTCCGGGTGGTTATTGCCTCCGGCCGTCGGACCCTGGCCTGTGAAGACGGCCTGCGGGCCGAAGACGGCGGCTTTTTTGCGCTCTTTTCCCCGCTGGAGGCCCCCCGGGTGCCCCGTTCCCGGGAACTGAAGCTGACGCGCTACTGCAACGGGCGGGGTGAGCACCATCAAAGCGCGCTCCTGTATTTGCCGGAGGCCGGAAGCGTATCCTCCATTCGCCCCGCCTACCGTCGGGTGGAACTGCTGCACGATGGACTGCTGCTGCTTGCCACCAACGGCCGTGGCGCCATGTCCCGGGCCGCAGTGCTCTGGGGGCGGCTGTACAGCCGCTACGACGCCCTGCTGGCGGCCAATCTCAACCCCGAGTGCCCCGACGAACGACGTGTCATGTTCACCCGATGCCGGGCCTGGCTGCGCTACCAGGGGTTTTCGGCGGAGATCGGCGAGAGTTGCCTGTACGGTTTCACCTACGATCGACACGGGGGCCGCTGGCATTTCCGGGTGCCCATGGGCCAGGGGCAGCACGTGCGCCTGGATGCGTGTGTGCAAATGGTCCCCGGCCGGAACGAGACCCGGCTGACTTTCATCCGCCGCCCGACCGACGGCCGTCCGGAGATGCTCGGCGACCACCGGCCGGTGCGCCTTATCCTGCGCCCGGACATCGAAGACCGCAGCTTTCATGCCGTCACCAAGGCCCACACCGGTCCCGAGTTCGCCTGGCCGGGAGCCGTCACGGCCCGTGAGAGCGGGTTGCGTTTCCAGCCCGATCAAGGGCGCCGCCTGGAACTGGACCTGCCGGGGGGGCGCTTTCATGCCGAACCCGAGTGGCAGTACATGGTCCACCGTCCCCAGGAGGCCCTGCGTGGTCAGGACCCGGACTCCGACCTGTTCAGCCCGGGGTATTTCGACGTTTTCCTGACCGGCGGCCAGTCCGCACGGCTGGCGGCCAGTGTTCACACGGCTGCCGCGCAGCAAACGGATGCAGGGGACATGCCCCTGCCGGCCGGCGCACGGCGGCGGCAGCCGGTGCTGCCGTGGACCAAAGCGTTCCTGGAAACATACGTGGCCGCGCGCAGCGGCGGCAAGACCGTCATCGCCGGCTATCCCTGGTTTCTGGACTGGGGGCGAGACGCCCTCATCTTCGTGCGCGGGCTGGTGGCCGCCGGTAAGACCGGCACGGCCCGTGCGGTTCTGCTGCAGTTCGGCCGCTTCGAGGAAGACGGCACCCTGCCCAACATGATCCAGGGCGATACGCCGGCAAACCGCGACACTTCCGACGCCGCCCTGTGGTTCGTGACGGCCTGCGCCGACCTGGTCCGGCGCCAGAAGAACCGGCGTTTCCTGGACGCCGACTGCGGCGGCCGCAGTGTCCACGAGGTGCTGGTGTCCATCGCCGATCATTACCTGGCCGGCACGCCCAACGGCATCTCCGTAGACCCGGAAAGCGGCCTGGTGTTCAGCCCCACCCACTTTACGTGGATGGACACCAACCACCCGGCCGGCACACCCCGCCAGGGATACCCGGTGGAGATCCAGGCTCTGTGGATCGC
>JAMOVG010000333.1 GCA_027061725.1 Desulfobacteraceae bacterium | reverse complement strand
AGCCCGGGCAGCCCGCGGTTTTTTTGTGCCCTCGCGCGGCGCCCGGCCCGGCCCCGGGACCCGTTCCGGGACCAGCAGCCCGCCGCTGCAAACGCCATTACTGGAGGAAATGTCATGCTGGTTGTCATGGAACAGGATGCCACGCAGGAACAGATTGACGCTGTGGTCGCCCGGATCGAGGAAAACGGGTACGGGGCGCGGCCCATGCCCGGCGGTCAGCGGGTGGCCATCGGCATCGTCAACAACGAGGGGCCGGTGGAGCCGGCCCTGTTCACGGGCCTGGCCGGGGTCAAGGACGTCGTGCCGGTCACGCGGCCCTACAAGCAGGTCAGCCGCGAGTTCAAGCCCGAGGACACCCTTATCGAAGTGGGCGGCACCGTCATCGGAAACGGCCATTTCACCGTCATCGCCGGCCCCTGTGCCGTGGAGAGCGAGGAGCAGGCCATGGCCATTGCCGAGAAGGTCAGGGCCGCCGGTGCCCAGGTCTTCCGCGGCGGCGCCTTCAAGCCGCGCACCTCGCCGTACTCCTTCCAGGGGCTGGGGCTGGAGGGGCTGCGCATCCTGGCGCGCGTGCGCGAAGCTTTCGGTCTGCCGGTGGTCACCGAGGTGATGGACGAGGCCAGCTTCGACGCCGTGGAAGCCTACGCCGACATCATCCAGATCGGCACGCGCAACATGCAGAACTTCAGCCTGCTCAAGCGCGCCGGGCGCTCCTCGCGGCCCATCCTGCTCAAGCGCGGCATGGCGGCCACCGTGGACGAGTGGCTCATGGCGGCCGAGTACATCCTGGCCGGCGGAAACCCCCGCGTGATCCTGTGCGAGCGGGGGGTGCGCACCTTCGTGCACCACAGCCGCAACACCCTGGACCTGTCGGCCGTGGCGGTGGTCCGCAAGGAGAGCCACCTGCCGGTGATCATCGATCCCTCCCACGCCGCCGGTCGACGGGACCAGGTGCTGCCGCTGAGCCGGGCGGCCGTGGCCGTCGAGGCCCACGGCATCATGGTGGAGGTCCACCATCAGCCGGAAAAGGCCCTCAGTGACGGCGCCCAGTCGCTCTACCCGCACCAGTTCGCGCAGCTGTGCCGCGAGGTCAACGACATTTTCCGGATCGTTAAACCCGGCGGCGCCGGTGCGGCGCAGGCTGATCCGCGGGAGAAGAGCGCATGAAGACCTACACCATCCGCGGCGCGGCGGGAGACTCGCAGGTCCTGGTGGGCGCCGGGCTGGCGCACCTTCCGGAGCTCGTCGCCGGCCGGCAGGTCGTGGCGGTCACTGACACCACCGTGAAGCGGCTCTATGGCGGGTCCATTCCGCCGACGGACGTGGTGGAAATCGGCACCGGCGAGGGCGTCAAGACCCTGGAGACCGTGCGCAGCCTCTACGAGGCCTTCATGGACCGCGGCATGGACCGCGGCGGCTGCGTGGTGGGCATCGGCGGCGGCCTCGTGTGCGATATCACGGGCTTTGCGGCTTCCACCTACCTGCGCGGCGTGGATTTCGGGTTTGTACCGACCACCCTGCTGGCCCAGGTGGACGCCGCCATGGGCGGAAAGAATGGCGTCAACTTCGGCGGCTACAAAAACATGGTGGGCTGCTTCCGGCAGCCGCGCTTTGTGCTCAGCGACGTGGCCTTCCTCAAGACCTTGGCGCCGGCGGAGCTGGCCTGCGGTTTCGCCGAGATCATCAAGCACGCCCTCATTAGCAGCCGCCGCATGTTCGAACTGCTGGAGGACCGCCACCGCGAGGCTTTGGCACTGGCGCCCGCCGTGCTCGAGCGCCTGGTTTGGGACTCGGTGACCATCAAGGGCGGCATCGTCAACCGCGACGAGCGCGAGGGCGGCGAGCGGCGCAAGCTCAACTTCGGCCACACCTTCGGCCACGCCATCGAGGCCGCCGCCGGTGTGCCCCACGGCCACGCCGTCAGCGCCGGCATGATGATCGCGGCCCAGATGTCCGTAGACCGGGGCCTGCTGGCCCCCGAAGAGCTGGCGCGTATTGGTAGCCTGATCACAGCCATGGGGCTGCCGACGATCATCGAGGTAGACCCCCGGCGCATGGCCGACGGGTTGCTGCGCGACAAGAAGCGCACCCGCAAGCGTATCGCCATGGTGCTGCTGGAGGGCATCGGGCGGGCCGTGGTGCAGCCGCTGGACATCGATGAACTGCTGGAGGCCCTGCCGACGGTGCTCGAAAGCGTGCGCACCTGCGGCTGAAGCGATGCGCCCCGGCGGTGGGCGGTCCGTGTCGCGCCGGCAGCCGCGGGCGGGCTTTCAGGACGCCGGCGGCCGCGCGGGTGCCGGATTTCCCGCCGCCGCGGCCTTGAGCCGGTTCAGGGCCAGGGAGCTTGCGAAGACCAGGGCCCCGCCGGTCCAGAAACGCCACGAGGCCGGGTCGCCCAGAAAGACGATGCCCACCACGGCCGTGAAGATCACCTCGCTGGACATGAAGACCCCGCCTTCCCACCCCCGGCAGTAGAAAAACCCCTGGTTCATCAGCAGCTGGGCCGTGACGGAGATCACCACGATGCCCGCCACCATGGCGATGTCCAGGGCCGTAGACGGCAATAGCGGCTCGGCCGCGAATTTGGGCGCCGTCACCAGCATGCCCATGGTGCAGAAGTAGAGATAGATGACCACCGGCCCGTTGCGCTGACGCAGGTTGCGGATCAGCGTCACCGTCAGCCCGGCAAAGGCCGCGCCGCAGAGCGCCATGGCCTGCCCGAAGAGCCCGCCTTCCAGCCGGAAATCGAACAGCACGGCGATGCCCGCGATAACCGCGGCGATGCAGGCCATCTCGGCCCGCGAGATGCGCTCGCCATAGATCAGGAAAGAGAAAATCGCCGCAAAGGCCGGGAAGGCGTAGAAGATCACCAGGGCCGTGGAGACCGGCAGCAGTCGGATGGCGGTGATGATGGACAAAAAGGCGGCCGACCCCGTGCAGCCGCGGATAATCAGCAGCCGCAAGTCGCGGCTGCGGTAAGGATTGCCGTGCCGGCCGAAGAGCAGCACCAGCAGCGCCACGCCCCCGGCGAAGCGGTAGAAGCCGATGTGCCAGATGGTGTAGGACGGTCCCATCAGCTTGATCAGCAGGTTGAGCGCCGTGAACAGCAAGGCGGCCGCCAGCATGAAAAGCGGTCCGGCCAGGGCGGCTTCGGGGCCCGATGTCGGGGTCCGGGGCGCAGGGGACACGTGGGTCATGGCCGGTGCACTTTCAGTCCCGCATCCGCTTGAAGGCGTTGATCAGGCCGTTGGTGGAGGCGTCGTGCCCGCTCACGGGCCGTTGGTCGGCCAGCTCGGGCTGGATCCTGCGGGCCAGCTGCTTGCCCAGTTCCACGCCCCACTGGTCGAAGGAGAAGATGTTCCAGATGACGCCCTGTACGAAGATCTTGTGCTCGTACAGGGCGATCAGGCTACCCAGCGTCTCGGGGGTCAGCTTGCGAAACAGGATGGAGTTGGTGGGCCGGTTGCCCCCAAAGACCTTGAAGGGCCACAGCCGCTCGACGGCGTCATCGGACATCCCCTGCGCCCTGAGTTCGGCCACCACCTCGTCGCGGGTCTTGCCGTTCATCAGGGCCTCGGTCTGGGCGAAAAAGTTCGACAGTAGGATTTCGTGATGCGCGCCCAGCGGGTTGTGGCTCACGGCTGGGGCCAGGAAGTCGGCGGGGACCAGCTGCGTGCCCTGGTGGATCAGCTGGTAGAAGGAGTGCTGCCCGTTGGTGCCGGGCTCGCCCCAGATGATGGGGCCCGAGGCGTAGTCCAGGGGTCGGCCGGCGCGGTCCACGGATTTGCCGTTGCTCTCCATGCAGGCCTGCTGCATGTAGGCCGGAAAGCGGTGCATGTACTGGTCGTAGGGCAGCAGCGCCTCGGTCTCGGCGCCGAAGAAGTTGGTGTACCAGATGCCGATCAGGGCCAGGGTGAGGGGGATGTTCTCTTCCGGGGGTGCGGTTCGGAAGTGGAGGTCCATCTCGAAGGCGCCCTGCAGCAGGCGGCAGAAATTGTCGTATCCGATGGTGCACACGATGGACAGCCCGATGGCCGACCACAGGGAGTAGCGGCCGCCCACCCAATCCCAGAAGACGAACATGTTGTCGTTGTCGATGCCGAAGGCCTCCACTGCTTCGCGGTTGGTGGAGATGGCCACGAAGTGCCGCGCCACGGCCGAGGGCGCGCCGGCCTTTTCCAGCAGCCACCGCCGCGCGCTGTGGGCGTTGGTCATGGTCTCTTGGGTGGTGAAGGTCTTGGAGGCGATCATGAAGAGCGTGGTCCCGGGGTCCAGCGCCCTGAGCGTCTCGCTGATGTGGGTGCCGTCCACGTTGGACACGAAGTGGGGCCTGAGGCCGGTGCGCGCATAGGGCCGCAGGGCCTCGCAGACCATCACGGGGCCCAGGTCCGAGCCGCCGATGCCGATGTTGACGATGTCGGTGATGCGCCGGCCGCTGAAACCGCGCCACTGCCCGGATGCCAGCCGTTCCGAAAAATGCCGCATCTTGTCCAGCACCGCGTTGACGTCCGGCATGACGTCCCGGCCGTCCACCCGAATGGGGGTGCTGTCGCGGTTGCGCAGGGCCACGTGCAGCACGGGGCGGTTTTCAGTTTCGTTGATGCGCTCGCCGCGGAACATCTCCTCGGTGGCCTCGGCCACGCCGCACTCGGCCGCCAGGTTCCGCAGCAGCCGCAGCGTTTCATCCGTGATGCGGTTCTTGGAAAAATCCACCAGGATGTCGTTAAAGGTCAGCGAGAAGCGCTCGAATCGCCCAGGGTCGGCGGCGAAAAGGTCGCGCATGTGCACCGACGCCATCTTTGTAAAATGCTCAGACAGCTTCCGCCAGCTCTGCGTCCGGGTGGGGTTGATTTTTCTCAGCATATCGGGCCTCCCGTGAAATGGGTCCACGACCGTAAAACCGTCGAAGCAGCCTGTGACGCAAGGAAACCAGAAAATGGGCCTTTTGGCAATTCCAATCTGCCGCCGCCGAAATTTATCCAGTATTCAGGGACGTCCTTAAATAACTAAATAACCCGAGCCAATAGTAGCCTCCTGTACCAAAAGCGATTGCAGCCGGGTGCCCGTACGGCATCCGGCTGCCGGTCCGCGGATCTGTTTCCAGCGGTTCTCCAACCGCGTGCATGCGAAACCTGTCCGACCGCCGAGCGCGGGCGCACGTGTTCCATGAAGAGCCCGGCATCCACCACGCCAATGGTAGTGGCAATTTATTTATATCCTCCTTTCTAATGTGGCTCGTCTTGGGACGGGCCACTTTTTTTGGGAAAAAAACTTCCGCCTGCGTGCGAAGCGCCTTTCCATTTTTCCCATTCAGGGTTTCTCCGGGTCCTTGAGGAACTTTTGTCCAATACGCTGAAATAAAAGTAATTATTGTATATTTTGGTGATATTCTCCCGGTTGGCATCGTTGTTGCTGTACTGCTGTATGCAGAGAACAGAGCAAGAAAGGGGCGATTCCAGCATCACGGCAGGACCCGAACACTCTTAACGGCAACCCGCAGGGAGGAATCAATGGCCAAGGTTTCGCATCTCATCACCCGGCAGAAAAGCAACACGTCTTCGGGAATCCGCCTTTCGCGGCGCACCCCGCTTTCCAGTCCAAAGATCCGTCCGCTGACCAACAACCGGCGGCACCATCGGCTGCGCTACGCGGCAGAAATCATTTTCGGCACGCAGAGCGGTTCCTTTCGGGGGCTGTTGCGGGACCTGAGCCGCGGCGGCGCATTTATCGAAACCAGCAACGTGGTGCCCGTAGGCGCCAAAGTGCTGGCCACTATCCCCTTCAGGAAGAAGATGGGCTGGGTTTCGGTGGCCTGCCGGGTGGTGCGCAATGAAGACAGCGGCATTGGTCTGAAATTCCTGCGATAGCCCGATGGGAGAGCCGCGGAACTAAAGCCGACGCCGGCGGTTGCCGATAATGATAAACAGCGCACCGCCGATTCGGCATGCGGCGTGCTCTGGCGCCCGAATCGCGAGCGATTCAAGCGCGGCTGCCGGCTCCGGCGGGGAGGTTTTACCTGCCTTGCCAGGCGCGCTGCCTCGGGGGATATTCCAGGCTCTGCCCCGGAAAGGCACCCTGGAAGTTTTCGCTGCTGCTCCCGGAAAGAGCCGGCCGCGAAAGTCCCCCGGGTGAGTCTGCCGGCCTTTACACCGGAGGCCGGTGGGCAATGGCTGGGGGTGGTGGCCCCGTTGCAGTGCCGCACGGGAAGGCAAAAAAATGTCAACCAGTAGTTTGGTTGACGTTTTTTTTTGGGGGGGCGGACGTGGCCGCAGGAAGCCTCCAGGGGCCCCAACGGGAGCTTTTTCCATCGCGGATAAATCCCATCATATCTTATGGATGCGAAAATAGTCCACCAGCCTCCCACGTCCCCTTATTTTTTTTAAAAAAGCATTTGACAAAGGGTTTTGGTTATAATATGAGATAAAAAATATCTCAATTGTAACGTATTGGAGTAGTGATGCGCCTGACCAGAGCGGGTGAATATGCTGTACGATGTGCCCTGTACCTGTCTTTCCGGGGAGAGGGCGTGCTGACCCGGCGCAAGGACATTGCCAGGATCATGGACATCCCTGACCAGTTCCTGGGAAAGATCGCGCAGCAGCTCTCGCGGGCCCGCATTATCGAAATCGTGCAGGGCTCCAAGGGCGGCTACCGCCTGATCATTTCGCCCGACAAGCTGACCCTGCTGGACGTGGTGGAAGCCGTCATCGGGGAAATATTTCTAAACGACTGTCTGATCAACCCAAACACTTGCAATAGAATCTCCACTTGCGGTATTCACGAGGTGTGGGGCAAAGCCAGGGACCAACTGCGGCAGACACTGCGGGAGGCCACTTTCGCCAGGCTGCTGCAGCATGAAAGCTGCACGCTGGACCTGCTCAAGCGCCAACAGAAAGAGATCAAGGGCGATTTATAAGCACTGAGCCGATCTCAAAATGTCCGCCGAACCACAAGAGGCGTTTTGAAAGCGACTCGGCGTGATGAGTTCTTGTTATAATTTTTTGAAGGAGGAGAACGTATGGATGCAATGTTACTCTCACGAATCCAGTTTGCTTCAACCACCATGTTTCATTTTCTCTTCGTACCGCTGACCCTGGGGCTGTCCATCCTGGTAGCTTACATGGAGAGCCGGTACGTCAAAACCGGAGATGAAACCTACCTGCGCATGACCAAGTTCTGGGGGAAGCTCTTTCTGATCAACTTCGCCGTGGGCGTGGTAACCGGCATCACCCTCGAGTTCCAGTTCGGGACCAACTGGTCCCGGTACTCGGCTTACGTGGGCGATATTTTCGGGTCCCTGCTGGCCATCGAGGCCACGGCCGCCTTTTTCCTGGAATCGGTGCTCATCGGCGTCTGGATCTTCGGCTGGAAGAAGCTCTCCAAAAAAGCCCATGCCCGCACCATGTGGCTGGTGGCCTTCGGCTCTAACCTGTCGGCCATCTGGATCCTGATCGCCAACGCCTGGATGCAGAGCCCGGTGGGCTACACCATCCGCGGCGGCCGCGCCGAGCTGATCGATTTCAGCAGCGTCGTCTTCCAGAAGTTCGCCATCGTCAAATTCCTGCACACCGCCAGTTCCGCCTACACCCTGGCGGCCTTCTTCGTCATGGGCATAAGCGCCTACCATCTGCTCCGGAAAAAGAACGTCGAGTTTTTCACCAAATCCTTCCGCACCGGCCTGGGCTTCGGCCTGATCTTTTCGCTGATGGTCTTCATCGTCGGCGACATCAATGGCATCGTGGTGGCTGAAAAGCAGCCCACCAAACTGGCTGCCATGGAGGCCCTGTGGAACACCGAGAAGGGCGCGCCCATCTACCTGTTTGCCTGGCCGGACCAGGAAAAGGAGGAGAACACCGTCGAGATCGGACGCATCCCCGGTGCCCTCAGTTTCCTGGTCAAGCACGACCTGAACGCCGAGGTGCAGGGCCTCAAGGATTTCCCCAAGGATGAGCGCCCGCCCGTGCTGCTGACCTCCTTCGCCTTCAAGGGCATGGTGGGGCTTGGCACGCTGTTTATCCTGCTGACGCTGTACGGCTGGTTCAAGCGAAACAAGCTGCTCGAGAGCCGTGGCTATCTCAAGCTGATGATATGGGCCATCCCGCTGCCCTATCTGGCCATCCAGCTGGGCTGGATCGTCACCGAGTTCGGGCGGCAGCCATGGATTGTCTACGGCATGCTCAAGACCTCCGACGCGGCCTCGCCGGTGGCCTCTTCCCAGGTGCTTACCAGCCTGGTGGCCTTCATCGTGGTCTACACCCTGCTGGGCATCGCCGGCTTCACCCTGATCATCAAGAACGCCCGCAAGGGCCCCCAGGACGAGCAAGAGCAGACGCCTGCCATTGAAGACGCCCAGGTGGCCGAAGCTTAGACGGCCGGGGCAGTGACGGGACGCATGTTTGACCTGAAAACACAACCAGTCATCAACAGGGAGAGATAATAAAATGGATTTGCAGACGATTTGGTTTTTTGTGTGGGGACTTCTCTGGGCGCTGTTCTTTGTCACCGATGGCTTCGATTTCGGCATCGGCACCCTCTACCCCTTTCTCGGAAAGAAAGAAGAAGACAAGCGCGCCATGATCAACGCCATGGGTCCGCTGTGGGACGGCAACCAGGTGTGGCTGATCACCGCCGGCGGCGTGACCTTCGCGGCTTTCCCGCTGTTCTACGCGGTCATGTTCTCCTCGCTCTACTCGGCGCTGATGCTGATTCTGTTCGCGCTCATCATCCGCGGCGTCTCTTTCGAGATGCGCCACCAGGTGGACAGCCCGGGCTGGCGCAAGCTCTGGGACACCTGCATCTTCCTTGGCAGCTTCCTGCCGGCGCTGCTCTTCGGCGTGGCCTTCGCCAACATCTTCAAGGGCATTCCCATCGACCAAAACGGGGTGTACCACGGCACGCTCTTCACCCTGCTCAACCCCTATGGCCTGGTGGGCGGGCTGCTGTTCGTGATGCTTTTCATGGTGCACGGCGCCATCTGGCTGGCCTTCAAGACCGAGGGTGAGATCCACGACCGCGCCGCATTCACCGCCACGGCCCTGTGGCCCGTGCTGCTGGTGGTGGCCGTGGCCTTCCTGGTGTACTCCTGGTTTGCCACCAACCTGTACGCCAATTATATGGCCAACCGTTCGCTGTTCGTGGTTATCGCCGTGACCGTGCTGGCCCTGCTGGCCACGCGGCTGTTCCTGGCCAAGGGCGCTTTCATGAAGGCTTGGGCGGCCTCTGCGCTGACCATCACGGGCGCCGTGTTCTTTGGCGTGGTGGGGCTCTTTCCCAACCTGTTCCCCTCCAGCATGGACGCCAAGTACAGCCTGACGGCCTTCAACGCCTCCTCCAGCCCGCTGACCCTCAAGATTATGCTGGTGGTGGCCGCCATCTTCGTACCCATCGTGCTGATTTACCAGATATGGGCCTACAAGGTCTTCTCCGGCAAGATCACCGAAGATGAAATGATGTACTAGCTTTTTCTGATCGGAAACCATAGAAAAAAGGCCGCTAGGAGTACTTCATCCGGCGGCCTTTCTTTTTCTGCAGGGCCCTTTTTTCAGAACAGCGGCTGGAACCAGTGGGCGAAGCGCTCGTCGCGGAAGCTGATGATGTCGTCCATGAGGGCCATCATCTTGCGCGTGACCGGTCCCGGTGCCTCAAAGGAACGGTCCTCAAAGCGCCTGACGGGGTGCACCTTGATTCCCGTGTGCACACAGAACAGCTCGTCCGCCACGTGCAGCCGCTGCTCCCCGATGACTTCCTCGCGCACCTCGAGGCCCGCGGAAGGCGCCGCCTCGATGACCGAAAGGCGCGTGATGCTCGAGAGCACGCCGCCCAGCGGAGGCACTTTCAGCACGCCGCCCTCCACGATGAACAGCGCCTCGGTGCTGCCCTCGGCCAGGTTGCCGTCGGTGTCCAGCATGATGCCGATGTCGAAGCCGCGGTCGCGGGCGTCCTTGCGGGCCAGGTAGCCGTTGAGGTAGTTGGCGCAGGCTTTGGCCTCCACGGGTACGGTCTGCGGATGCAACTTGCGCCACCGCGAGAGGCAGGCCGTGATGGGAGTGGCCACGTCCAGGGCCAGTTCCGGGCTGTCGGCGATGGGAAAGATGGCCAGGTCCAGGGGCGTGTCCAGCACCAGGTTGATGATGGCTTCCTCGCCCCAGTAGGCTACCAGTTTCACGATGCCGCGGCCCAGTTGGTTGGCGGCGACCACCTCTTTGACCGCCGCGACGATTTCTTCTCTGGTGCGGGGAAGCGGCATTTCCAGCAGCGCGGCGCTTTTTTCGAAGCGCTCCAGGTGCCTGTCCATGCGAAACGCCACGGGCCCCTCGGGCCCCACGTGCACGCCGAACAGGTCGAAAAAGGCCGAACCGCGGGAAAGGGCATGTGACAGGATTGGAACGGTTGCCTCGCGCCAGGGAATCAGTCGGCCGTTCAGCCAGACGGTGGTGTCTTCTCGGGTCATGCAGGTGTCTCCTTTCGGTTCTCTTGCCTCGTCTTCACCAGTTCGCCATAGAACTCCGGGCGGCGGTCGGTGAGCAGGTCGTTTTGCGGCGTCATCTTCTTCTCGTCGGCCTGGGCGATGTCGATGTCTTCGATGCACAGCGCAACGGTGTCCTTCGGAGCGCGGCACAGCCGGTTACCGCGGGGATCGGCGATCTGGCTCTGGCCGGTGAAGGTCAGTTCGCCGTGTGGGCGCCGCTCGGTGCCGTGGCGGTTGGCCGTCACCGAAAAGACGTTGTTCTCCAGCGAACGGGTCAGCATGGCCTGCTGGCACCAGGGCAGCACCAGGTTGGCCGGCTGGCAGATCAGCTGGGCCCCCTTGAGGGTCAGCACGCGGGCCACCTCCGGAAAGCGCCAGTCGTAGCACACCATCATCCCCACGCGGGCATCCCGCACCGTCACCGCCTCCAGCGGCGTGTCGCCCGGGTCGAAGCATTCTTTTTCGGTATTGAACAGGTGCAGCTTGCGGTAAACGTGCAGCACACCGCCGGGACCGACGAGCACCGCGCTGTTGAACAGCCGGTCGCCGGCCTTTTCGGCAAAGCCGGTCACGATGAAAAAGTCCTTCCGCCGGCAAAGCGTCGCCAGGGCGCCGATGGTCTCCGAGCACGGGATCTCCTCGGCCAGAAGGGCCAGTTCCCGGCGATCCCGGAAAAGGTAGCCGGTAAACGGCAGCTCGGGCAGAACGATAATGTCGGCACGGACGTCTTGCAGGGCGTCAATCACCCGCGTCACGTTCTGGTGGACACGCCCGAATTCGGGGTTGAATTGATAGAATCCGACACGCATGGTAACGGGACACCTCTCCTTTTGTGATGGGAGCTGCTGTGGGTATTGCCGCCATCAATCCCTGTCTGGCGGCGGATGCACATCACTTCCACGCTACGATACCATTGGCGCATACCGGATGGCAAGCCGGCTCTCCAACGGCGATACCTTCCCCCATGGCCGCCATCAGTGGATGGGCCTGGAAAGGATTGATCAGGGTATCGCCGGGGCACCGGCCACGTGGTGATGCGTGGCTGCACGCATCGTTTTGGTGGCTGGCATGCGCACAGGAATTCCATTTGCAGTATCACCGTCCTTGTATGCGACCGCGGCAGCGCGCCATGCGATTGGACCAAAACGGCGCTCGGACCGGTGGCGTATTCTGACCGCTTCGGGTCTCTCTGTCCAATTGATCGCTAAAGTTTTGACCCTGTCCGCCGAACTACAATACATGCGGCACGTATTTTGCTAATGCCAATGTATTGATTTCCGTGCGCTACGGCAGAGACATAAAGACATAGTCGATGCGTTTCGTCCGGGCGCTGCGATCGATGATGATCGTGTTAAACGGTCCCTCCGATCGAAAGCGAATATGAGCGACAAGGAGGCTGACTATGGATCCCGCCAATCTGGTACCGCAGCCGGATGCCATTTCGGTGCCCTATGGATGGTTTCAGGGGCTGCTTTTGCTGACTTTTGTGTTGCATCTGTTGATGATGAACACCATGCTGGGCAGCAGCATCATCGCCCTGGTCACCGAACTCGGCGGACGGGATGGCAAGCCGAGGCTGAATAAGGTGATTTCCCTGAAATTGCCTTACACTATCGCTTTCACTGTCAACTTCGGGGTAGCGCCGCTACTGTTTTTGCAGGTCCTTTACGGCCATTTCATCTACTGCAGCTCGGTGCTCATGGCGGTCTATTGGCTATCGGTAGTGGCCCTGTTGATTGTCGCCTATTACTGCGCTTATCTATATGACTTCAAATTCGATGAACTGGCCGGCAGTCGTACCATTTTTATTGCCATTACAACAATTTTACTTCTGTTGATCGGGTTTATCTTCAGCAACAACATGACCTTCATGCAACGGCCTGAAGCCTGGACCCGCTACTTTTCCAATCCCAGGGGAACCCTGCTAAACCTGTCCGATAAAACGCTCTACCCGCGGTACCTGCATTTCGTGACGGCTTCGGTTGCGGTCGCCGGTCTTTTCCAGGCCATATTGGCCCAACGGCGATTGGGCAAAGGTGATGTCGGCGCTCAGCGAAACCTGGACAAGGGGATGCGCTGGTTCTCCGGCGCAACCTTGGTGCAAATGCTCATCGGGCTCTGGTTCCTGATGTCGCTGCCGCCCGATAAACGGCAACTGTTTCTTGGCGGCAGCGGATATGCAACGGCGCTGCTGATCATCGGCGTATGCGCTGCGCTGGCGGTGCTGGTGCTGGGGCTCAAGGGACTGGTGTGGCCGTCTGCGGCAGCGTTAATGGCTGCCATTGTGCCCATGACGTTGATGCGCGATGCCCTGCGGCAGGCCTATCTGGCACCGTACTTCTCGTTTTCGGACCTGAAGGTAACAGGCCACTACAGCCCGCTGATTGCTTTTCTGATCGTTTTTGTCATCGGCGTCACGGTTATCGGTTATATGCTCAAGCTTGCCGCGGCAGCCGGAAAGGAGGCCTGACATGAATTACCCGGTATGGGAACTCACCGTCGCCGGTGGCGGACTGATCATTGCCCTGATTGCCGTGGTGCATGTCTACGTTTCCCACTTTGCCGTAGGTGGCGGCCTGTTTCTGGTGCTGCTCGAAAAGAAAGCCTACCGCCTGCGGTCCCAGGGTCTGCTGAGTTACGTCCAGCAGCACGCCAAGTTTTTTCTGCTGCTGACCATGGTTTTCGGGGGGCTGACAGGAGTGGGGATATGGTTCACCATCGCCCTGCTCAATCCCGGGGCAACCTCTACCCTTATCCATACGTTCGTCTTCGGCTGGGCCATGGAGTGGGTGTGCTTTACGGGTGAGATCGTAGCGCTTTTTATCTACTATTATACATTTGGTAAAATGCAGCCGGCACAGCACCTGCGCATCGGCTGGCTCTACTTTCTTTTCGCCTGGCTTTCGCTGGTGCTGATTAATGGCATCATCGCCTTCATGCTTACGCCGGGCGGTTGGCTGCAAAACGGCGGTTTCTGGACGGGATTTTTCAACCCCAGCATGCTTCCGGCCATGGTGTTCCGTACCGCCATCGGCCTGATGTACACCGGAATATTCGGTTTCCTGACCAGTTCTTTCATTCGCGAGGACGAACTGCGCCACCGCATGGCCCGGTACTGCGCCCGCTGGTTGCTGTTGTCTTTCGCAGTGGCCGCGGCCGGGGCTTGGTGGTATTTTTCCAGCCTGCCGCCGGAGATACAGACCATGATGGTCAAACGTTCACCGGAGCTGGTGCGCTACATGAAGGTTTTTGCCGGCGCATCCGGTGCCATGCTGGTGGCTGCCGTGCTGATGGCACTGCGCAGCCCCCAGCCGGTGCAGAAAGCCATCGCCTTCGGCGTGCTGGCCCTCGGACTGGTGTACATGGGCGGCTTTGAATTTCTGCGCGAAGGCGGGCGCAAACCGTACATCATCTACAACCACACATACGCCAACGCCATCGTAAAAAGTGACCGGGCCAGAATCGACAGGGAGGGTATCCTGAAGACCGCCCGTTGGGTGCGCTACCGCAACCTGACGCCCCTCACGGAACTGGCGGCGGGACGGGAGATATTTCGTGTCGAGTGCCTTAGCTGTCACTCCATTGGCGGACCGCTCAACGATATCCTGCCCCGAACGGCCAAGTTCCAGACTTTCGGCATGGACAGCATGCTAAACGGCCTGGGGAAAATCAACGACTACATGCCGCCGTTCATGGGAACCGTTGCCGAGCGCCGGGCCCTGGCCGGTTTCATCGTGGCCGGCCTGCACGGCAAGCAGAAAGAAGCGGCCGGACCGGTGCCGGCCCGTCGGTTGCAGCACGAGGTGCCCCCCTTCGACCCCGCTACGAGCGAATACGTACTGCTGTCCTGGAACGATCTGGGCATGCACTGCATCTCCGACAGCGACCGATACTGGGTATTGCTGCCGCCGGCCAACGATCTGGTGGCGCAATTGGTCCGACGCGGGCCCAAGCCACAAGTGGTCACCAGGGGCGTAAGGCTGACCTATCGGGTCGAATCGGGATTTGAAAATCCCGCGGCCCACGTGGATTTCTGGAAATATGCGCCATCGGTTTTCGGCAAACGGCTCGAACCCAATGTGGGGCTTTCGGGCAACGGACTGGCCGGTGAGATGCATTTCGACGAGAAGCTAAACGCATACGAGGCCAGTCTGATTCCGGTGGTTCCCTACCCGGACCAGGGGGGCTACAATCCGTATCCGCTTTTTACCGTCGAAGCCCGCGATGAAAAGACGGGGCGGCTCCTGGCCAAGACCCGCGTGGTGGCTCCCACAGCTACCGAGATGGGGTGCCGAAATTGCCACGGCGGCCAATGGCGGGTGGACGGAAAAGCCGGGTTCACAGCCGAAACCGCCAAAGACATCCTGGCCGTGCACGATAAAAACAGCGGTACGCGCCTGCTGGAAATGGCCGAGGCCGGCCAGCCTCAGCTTTGCCAGTCCTGCCATCCCGACCCGATTCTGGGTGCCAAGGGCAAAGCGGGCATACTCAATTTCCCGGCGGCCATCCACGGATGGCACGCCAATTTTCTCACCGACCGGGGAACGGAGGCCTGCTTCAAATGCCATCCTTCTTCCCCTGACGGACCGACCCAGTGCCTGCGCGGCGTGCATGCCAAGAACCTGGACTGCACAACCTGCCACGGCACTCTCGAGGATCACGCTCTGACGCTGCTCAAGGCCGAGCAGAAGGCCGGAAAGCTGAGTGCTGGGCGCCTGATGCGGCACCTGCGGCCCCGCAGGGTCGCTACTCTCGCCGAGATCAAGCCGCGCACGCCCTGGCACAACGAGCCGGATTGCCTCGGTTGTCATGGGGACTTCAAGCGCCCCGTGGCCGGAAAGGCCGACGGTTTCAACAAATGGACGGCGGGAGCGGCAGATCTTTACCGTATGCGCCGTGACAAGACCAAGTCGCTGATGTGCGAGGCCTGCCACGGTTCACCCCATGCGGTTTACCCGGCCGTTAACAAGCTCGACCGCGACCGCGACAACATTCAACCCATTCAATATCAGGGCGCCGCCCGCACCATCGGGCGGAACAACTGCCGCCTGTGCCACACCAAGGACATGGAAAAACCCGGCCATCATCCCATGGCCGTTCAGGCGGCGGGGAAGGGCGCCGGCGTCGGGTAAGCATCGGGCCGGCTGGTCGCCCTTCCGTCGGCAAACCGGCAGTAGTCCAGCCTTTGGGAATTTAGGCGGAGCAGAAAACTTTCCATGGGAGCGTTATCCCGGCCGGTCTGCCTTGCGCCTCATGCCCGGCACGATCTGCAAGCCGCGGAGCAGCTTCTGGCAGTCGTGGCCGGCATACCGGCTTATGCGGGCCGAGTGGTGCAGCACTCCGCCGGCCGGCGATCATCCCAAGCCCTTTTGCCGTCGGTAGGCTTTTTCAAGCCCGGTCAGGCTGCGCCCTACATTTTCGATGTGATCCCTCATGGCCCTGGCCGCACGTCGGCCGTCTCCGGCCAGCACCGCATCCACGATGGCCTCATGTTCGTGCGGGTCATGGATAACCGTTCGCCTGGGCTTCACTACCAGGATGATCTCCTGGGTGAGCCGAAGCAGGGGGTCCAGCATGGCCTGGAACAGGCGGTTGCCGCATATCTCCATCAGGACATAATCAGTGGCCATGTTGCGGTGCACCCAGTCGGCATGCTTCATGGCGGGAATTTGCTCCCGGGACAGCGCCTGTTTGAGTCTGGCGGCCGCTTCGGGTGTCAGGTTCTGCGCCGCCAGGCGGGCGATTTCCGGTTCCAGGTGCACGCGGGCCTCGACCAGTTCGCCCACCGAGAGCGCCCCGGAAAGGAAAAGGTCGGTGTAGTATTCGGTGAGCCGTTCGTATCCCAGGCGCTGGACATAGGCCCCCCCCCGAGGACCCTGACGGATGCGCACAAAACCGGATAGCTCCAGTGTCCTGAGCGCTTCGCGCACGACCACGCGGCTGGCCTGAAAGGCTTCCGTCAACTGCCGCTCCGAAGGCAGTTTTTGGCCGGGCTTGAAATCGCCTTTTAGTATGGCGTTTTTTAGTTGGGTGCTGATGTTTTCGGAAATGCGCAGTGTCTTCACCGGTTCGAAGTCAGGCATGGGCCATTATCTCCTGGTGCATGAAAAGCTCAGAGAGAATATCGTTGACATAGATTGGGCTAACATATATCATTAGCCCAAAATTGGCAACCGATTCCTCTGGCCCACACGGCGGGCGGAGGTTTTGCTTATCCCGCAACCCGTTTCGACAGGAGGTGCCCATGTTGAGGAAATGTTTATTACTGGCAGGAGTGGCGTTGCTGACCCTGGGGTTCATGGTTTCGCCGGCGGCGGCCAAGTGGCCGTCGAAGCCCATTCAAATCATGATTCCCTGGCCGGCCGGCAATGACCCTTCCACCATGGTGGCCACTGCTATGGCTCCCTTGATGGCCAAGGAACTGGGCGTGCCGGTCAAGGTCGTCAACAAACCTGGCGGCGGTGCGGTGCTGGCCACCAACGAGTTGGTCAGGAGCCGTCCCGACGGTTATATGATGGGGCTCATTTCCGTTGGTCCCATGATCACCCAGGTGCTGCGGGGCAAGACGCCCTATAAAAATCAGGATCTCAAGCCGCTGGGCCTGGTGTGGTCGTCTCCCTTCACACTGGCCTGCAGGGCGGATGCACCTTATAATAACCTCAAGGAACTGGCCGCCTATGGCAAAACCCATGAACTGCGGCTGGCGCACTGGGGGCTGGGTGCGGTACCCACCCTGATTGCGATGAATATCGCCAAAATCGGGGGGTTCAAATGGAAGGAAACCGCCTACAAAAAGCTCAATCCGCTGCTGGTGGTCAAAGGCGACGCAGACGTGATCACCTTTTCGACACCCGGTCTGCGGGACTACGTGGAATCCGGTAAGTTGAAGCTGCTGGCCTGCATGTTGCCGGAGCGGTTGCCGGATTATCCCAATGTCCCCACCGTCAAGGAGCAGGGTTTCGGCGAAGGGTATTCCATCTGGTTCGGGGCCTTTGTGCCGGCCAAAACACCCGATGAGATCGCCAAAAAACTGGGCGCGGTATTTTTCGGCGTTATGGCCAAGCCCGAGATCCAGGACGTCATTAAAAAAGTGGGTGTCATCCCGCATCCAACTACCGCTGAAGAGGCACGTCGGCAGATGGATAGTGAACTCAAAGCCTTCGGAGCCATCATGAAGGAGTTGGGGATCATCAAATAGTGGCGTTACGGCTGTTGCCGCACGGGGAATAATCATGACGACGGCACCGGAAAAAAACAGTCGAGTCCACGACCTGCTGGCCGCCGTTCTGGGGGGGATGGCGGCCCTTCTGCTGGCCACATCGCCGTGGAATGTGGATACCGAAGGGCCCGACCCTTTTTACAAGGGCCCTCTCATCTTCCCTCTTATTGTGCTGTCCATGATGACGCTGGCGGCCATACCCGCATGGGTGCGGCTGCTGCGACCGCCGCAGGACAGTACCTGGCACCTGGACGGCAGGGGCCTTCCTGTAAAAACGGCCGTTGTGCTGGGTCTGCTGATCGCCGCCCTCATGGGATTGGTGGTGATTGGGCTGGAAGCCTCCTGTGCCGGATTTCTGGTCGTGGCGCTGTACTACCTGGGCCGGCGTGGATGGGTCCAGTTGGTGGTGATGCCGGTGGTGGTCACCCTGCTGATCGTCGTGGTGTTCAAATACCTGTTGGGCATTTTCTTCCCGACTCCTCTGATCATGGACTGGATGGGAGGCTGACCCGTGTGGCATAATCTGGCTGTCGGCATCGGCGCGGCAATGACCCTGGCCAATCTGGCAAGCCTGACTTTCGGGACACTGGTGGGAATCGTGGTGGGCATTTTGCCCGGCATCGGCCCCATGGTGGGCATGGTGGTGCTGCTGCCCTTCACTTTTTCACTGGCACCGGATGTAGCGCTGTCCATGCTGCTGGGAGTGTTCTGCGGCGGCTACTTCGGCGGCGCCGTACCGGCCATCCTGATGCGCACGCCGGGTGTGCCGTCTTCGCTGGTGACCAGTTTCGACGGGTTTCCTTTAACCCAGAGAGGCGAGGCCCAGACGGCGCTCTCCGCCGCGCTGCTGGGCTCTTTCGGCGGGGGCATTATCAGTGTGGTGATCCTGGTTTTCCTCGCACCGCTGCTGGCCCACGTGGCGGCCAGTTTTGGATCGCCGGAGTATTTTGCGGCCGCCCTTTTCGGCGTCACCCTGGTGGTGATGGCCAACCGCGACATGCTCATGCAGGGCATTCTGCTGCTCGGCCTGGGATTGTGGTTTTCCACCGTCGGCATCGACGGTGCCACCCTCTCCCCGCGTTTCTGTTTCGGAACCCTGTTCATGCAGAACGGGCTGCATATTGTGCCGGTGTGCCTGGGGCTCTTCGGTGTGGGGCAGACGCTGCTGCTGGTGGAGAGCCGCATTCTGCTGACCGAAAAAATGAACCTGGCCCGCAACACGCTGGATTTTTCCCGCCTGCTGGTGGCCGCAAAGTACTGGAAAACCCTTATCCGCTCGGGAATCATCGGCACTTTCGTAGGCCTGCTGCCGGGCACCGGTTCTATTCTGGCCTCCTTCATGTCTTACGAGGCCGCCAAGCGGGCCTCGAAACACCCCGAAGATTTTGGCCGCGGTACACCGGAAGGCTGCCTGGCCTCCGAGGCCGGCAACAACGCCGTACCGGCCGGCGCCATGATACCACTGCTGACGTTGGGCATTCCCGGTGAGGCCCTCAGTGCGGTGCTGCTGGGCGTTTTCACCATCAACGGCATCTATCCCGGCCCGCTGCTGCTGGTCAAGCAGCCCGTACTGATCAACACGCTTTACTTCTCCATCTTCCTGATCAACATCATTGCTTTCCTGATGCTGGCCCTGTGGCTGAGGCCTTTCGCCATGATCGTGCGCGTTTCGCCGAGGGTGCTGGCCGTCAACATCATGCTGATCTCGGTGGTCAGCATTTATGCAGTCAACACGCGCCTCTTCGACGCCGCCGTGGCGGTTTTCATGGGGGTGCTGGGTTACATCCTGCTGCGCCTCAAGTGGCCCATCGTCAATTTGGTCATGGGCGTGGTACTGGGAGAAATGCTGGAAAACCGCCTGCGCGAGAGCCTGAGTATCGGCGACGGCAACCCGCTCATTTTTTTTACGCGGCCCATTTCCCTGGCGCTGATAGTGCTGACACTGCTTGTCGTTGTTGTGCCGCTCTACAGGGACCGCCGCAACGGCCGGGGGCAGATTGCCGGGAAACGTGCGTGATATCGAAAGACGCGCCGCCGGGACAAGAATCGGGTCACTACCCAGAAGAGGAAACGAGAAATGAGCTATCCGACCGTTTACCCTACCGGTGCAACCGTTTATGATCCCCAGCGATGCTGGAATGGCTACACCCTGTTCCAGGCCAAGGAACGCGGTGCACTGCTGATCGACATGAACGGACGCGAAGTGCGGCTCTGGAAACAGCTGCACGGCCTGCCCAACAAGATGCTGCCGGGAGGCCATCTGCTGGGCCATACCGGGGAGCGCAATACGCTGTATGGTATGCAGGACCACCGGGATCTAATCCAGGTGGACTGGGACGGCAATGTCGTCTGGCGGTTCAACCGCTACGAGTACATCGAGGATCCCGGCGAACAGCCGCAGTGGATGGCCCGTGTGCACCACGACTATCAGCGCGAGGGCAACCCCGTCGGCTACTACGTTCCCGGGATGCCCCCGCGCAGCGACGGCGGCAACACCCTCCTGCTGGGGCACAAGAACCTCTTCTGCAGGGCCATCAGCGACAAGCCCCTGCTGGACGATACGATTTATGAAGTCACCTGGGACGGCGATATCGTATGGGAGTGGGTTTGCAGCGAACACTTCGAAGCGTTCGGCTTCCGCGAAGAGGCCCGGAACATCCTGTGCCGGGACCCCAACATGCGGCCGGCCGGCGGCGGCATGGGCGACTGGATGCATCTCAACACCATGTCCGCTCTGGGCCCCAACCGCTGGTACGACGCCGGCGACGAGCGCTTCCACCCGGACAACATCATTTCCGACGGACGTGAGACCAACATCATCTTCATCATCAGTAAAAAAACCGGTGAGATTGTGTGGAAGGTGGGGCCGTACTATGACGAGACGCCGGAGCTGAAAAGGCTGGGGTGGATCATTGGCCAGCACCACGCCCACATGATTCCGCGCGGACTGCCGGGCGAAGGAAACATCCTGGTTTTCGACAACGGCGGCTGGGCAGGCTACGGGGCGCCCAACCCCGGCAGCGCCACAGGCACCAAGAACGCCCTGCGTGATTATTCCCGGGTGCTGGAATTCGATCCCGTCTCCCTGAAAATTGTCTGGCAGTACACACCGGCCGAAGCCGGACTGCTGCACCCCACCGACAGCAGCCGCTTTTACAGTCCGTTCATCAGCAGCGCCCAGCGATTGCCCAACGGCAATACGCTCATCACCGAGGGCAGCGGCGGGCGGATCCTGGAGGTGACCGCCGACCACCGGCTGGTGTGGGAATACATCAGTCCTTACTGGGGAAAGCACTTCAGGATGAATATGATCTACCGGGCTTACCGCCTCCCATACGAATGGATACCCCAGCTGGATCCGCCCAAAGAGACTCCCATCGCACCCGTGGACGTGACCACCTTCCGAGTGCCGGGGGCGGCACCGCCAGGTGTCGAAAGCGAGGTGAATGTTGCCGGCACCCGGCCATACCAAACCTCCTCCACGCTGTGTGTGCTGTCCGACGTGGATGCAGATGAATAAGAACGAATAAACAGCTGCCACGTGGCACGAGTTTCACGATTTCAGGGGGCGAGCGTTTTTACAAACTTGTCCCTGGAGCCGCCTCGGCCGAGTGCCCACAATGGGGAGAAGCACCTTTTCCAAATACGGTTGATGGCATGCACCGCTGCGGCGAGAGGATGATCGTCCGAAGCGACCGGGAAGCGCTGCTGTTCAAGCGTTGTCTTCATTTACAGCCCTCCAGGAAGGAGTGTTTCTAAACGATTGCAATTTGCTTGAGAATCCACCCCAAAACGGTTACATCATAGATACCGTCGGCTCGGGGATCCAGGGTATCAAAAAAACGGTGGAAAAGGGCATTGCCCTGGACGGGCCGCCTGGGTATTGGGCATTTTACGCACAGAAAGTGCCGACTGCCGCCTGTGATGCGTTTTATAAAACCGGGGAGGGTGGGATGAACAAAAAAGGGCTCTCCAAAGAAAAAGCGGGTCAGATGAAATCTGTAACCCGCTTAAATCATTTGTAAATTTTGGTCGGGGCGAGAGGATTTGAACCTCCGACCCCTTGAACCCCATTCAAGTGCGCTACCAGACTGCGCTACGCCCCGACGCTGGGAAAGATTTAACACCTGAAAGCGGGGCTGTCAAGACATTGGGGGCCAAAAAATGCGGTTTGCCGAACGGCCTTCGGGGCCCGGCGAGAGATCGGCGCAGACCGCGGGGAGCGTGGACAGCGATGCAGATGGAGTCGCAGAAAGCAGGGGAGCCGCTGCGGCCGCCGCGGCTGCAGGCCGGCGACGTGGCCGGCGTCGTGGCACCGGCCAGCCCCTTCGACCGGCAGGCCTTTGAAAAGGGCCTGGCCGTGCTGGAGGACATGGGGTTGGAAGTGCGCCTGGCAGAGGGATTGTTTGCGCGGCGCGGCTACCTGGCGGGCGGGGACGAGGAGCGCGCGCGCCAGGTCAACAGCTTCATCCGCGACCTGGACGTACGGGCCATCGTCTGCGCCCGGGGTGGGTACGGCAGCATGCGCATCCTGGCGCGCATCGACTATGCGGGCCTGGCGCGGCGGCCGGTGGTGTTCACCGGTTTTTCGGACATCACCGCCATGCATGCTGCGCTGTACGCCCGCTGCGGACTGGTGACCTTTCACGCACCCGTGGTAACCAGCCTGGGGGCGGGCGGCGACCGCTGCCGCAGGTCCTTTCAGGAAGCGCTCTTTTCGGACGCGCCCTGCGTGCTGACCGCGGCCCGGCCGCAGGTGCTGCGGGACGGTGCGGCGCGGGGGCCGGTGGCCGGCGGCAACCTGGCGCTGCTGGCGGCGCTGGCGGGTACGCCGTATTTCCCGGACCTGCGGGGGCACATCCTGTTCATAGAAGACGTCACCGAGCAACCCTACCGCATCGACCGCATGCTCACCCAGCTCAAGCTGGCCGGGCACCTGGCGGGCCTGGCCGGGGTGGCCCTGGGGCGCTTCGACCGCTGCGGGCCGCTGGAGGAAGTCTACGCGGCCGTGGCGGACGTTTTCACCGACGCGGACATCCCGGTGCTGGGCGGTTTCGAGGCCGGGCACGGGGGCGAGAATCTGACCTTCCCCCTGGGGCTTGCGGCGCGCCTGGACACGGCGGACGGGACCCTGGCCTGGGAACTGGCCGGCACCGCGGACCGGGAAGCGCGCAGTGAATGAAGGGGGCGGCGTATTGAAGGCGGCCCACGCCCGCATGCAGGAGGGCGTGCGCGGGGGCGTCTTTCCCGGCGGCGTCCTGTGCGTGATGCGCGAAGGAGAGGTGGTTTTCAGCGGCGCTTACGGGGTGTGTGATCTGGACACACGCCGGCCGGTGACCGAAGAGACCTATTTCGACCTGGCGTCGCTGACCAAGCCCCTGGCCACCACCCTGGCGGTCCTGCGCCTGGTGCAGCAGGGGCGGCTGGATCTTGGTCAGAGGGTGGGGGATCTGCTGCCGCAATGGGCCGAAGCGCCCGGCGCCGGGATCCCCCTAGCCGCGCTGTTGGACCACAGTTCGGGGCTGGCGGCCTGGCGTCCCTATTATAAGGATGTGGACCTGTCGCTGCCGGCGGTACGGCGCCGGCAGATACTTACGCGGCGGCTGGCGGCCGAGGTCCCGGGCCCGTCCGGCGAAACGCTCTACTCGGACCTGGGCTTTATGATCCTTTGCCGGGTGGTGGAGCAGGTGTCGGGGCTGCGACTGGATCGTTTTGCGGAGCGGGAGATCTACCGGCCTCTGGGCATTGAAGACCTTTTTTTCATCGAGAGCGATACGGGGGCGGGGGCGCGGCCGGGCGACTACGCCGCTACCGAGGTGTGCGCCTGGCGCGGCGGCCTGGTGAGGGGGCGCGTGCACGATGAAAACGCCTATGCGGCCGGCGGCATTGAGGGCCACGCCGGGCTGTTCGGAAATGCGGGCGCCGTTGGCCGACTGCTGGCGCGGCTGACGGCCGACTACCATGGCGCCGGGGGAGGGGAAGGCTTTGCGCGGGACCTGCTGCGGCGCTTTTTCACGCCCCGGCGGCCCGGGGGGCGGCCGCTGGGCTTCGACCGGCCGGATGCCGAAAATTCCAGCAGCGGGCGCTTTTTCACGCCGCAGAGCGTGGGCCACCTGGGCTTTACCGGCACCTCCTTCTGGATGGACCTGCCGCGCGCCGTAACCGTAGTGCTGCTCACCAACCGCATCCACCCGACACGGAAAAACGAGCGCATCCGCGCCTTCCGGCCGCTCCTGCACGACACCGTCATGCAGGACCTAGCCTGAGACCCGGGCGGTGTGACAGTGCGGCGGGCGGGCCGCCTTTTTTGTCCTTGTCTTCCCTGTATTATTTTGTTAAGCGATCTTATTTGCAACTGCGTACTTCCTTTTACAGGTTCTGTTAAAACAGCCGATTATTATAAGCAGCGGAATTCCGGCTGCATTCATTCAACCATCTGGACAGATGCCGTGGTCTGTCTCCGGGCGCGGGTTTTGCGGTGACGGCGCGGCGGCGCGATGAGGCGATATGAGTTTTTTCCTGAACGGACTTTTGGGGGCCTTTTCCAATGACCTGGCCATCGACCTGGGAACGGCCAACACGCTGGTATACGTCAAGGGCAAGGGGATCGTTCTGAGCGAGCCCTCGGTGGTCGCCGTGCAGACCGACGGGCGCTCCAAGAACCGCGTGCTGGCCGTGGGCCTGGAGGCCAAGAACATGCTGGGCAAGACCCCCGGCAACATCGTGGCCATCCGCCCCATGCGCGACGGCGTGATCGCCGACTTCGAGGTCACAGAGGCCATGCTGCGCCACTTCATTCACAAGGTGCACAACCGGCGCCGCCTGGTGCGCCCGCGCATCATCATCGCCGTGCCCTCGGGCATCACCCAGGTGGAGAAGCGCGCCGTGCGCGAGTCGGCCGAATCCGCGGGCGCCCGCGAGGTCTTCCTCATCGAGGAGCCCATGGCGGCCGCCATCGGCGCCGGCCTGCCCATCACCGAGCCCACCTGCAACATGGTGGTGGACATCGGCGGCGGCACCACCGAGGTGGCCGTCATCTCGCTGGCGGGCATCGTCTACAGCCGGTCGCTGCGCGTAGCGGGTGACAAGATGGACGCCGCCATCAAGCAGTACATCAAGCGCAAGTATAACCTGCTCATCGGCGAGCGCACCTCCGAGATCATCAAGACCGCCATCGGCAACGCCTATCCCCAGCCTGACGAACTGGAGACCATCGAGGTCAAGGGACGCGACCTGGTTTCCGGCATCCCCAAGATCCTGGCCATCGATTCGGAGGAAATCCGCGTGGCCATCTCCGAGCAGCTGGACGCCATCATCGAAACCGTCAAGATCGCGCTGGAGCAGACCCCGCCGGAGCTGGCGGCCGACATCGTCGACCGCGGCATCGTGCTGACCGGCGGCGGTGCGCTGCTCAAGAACCTCGACAAACTCCTGATGGAGGAGAGCGGCCTGCCCATCACGGTGACCGAGGACCCGCTCTCCACCGTGGCCCTTGGCTCGGGAAAGGCCCTGGACAGCATCGAAATCCTAAAGCGCGTCGTCATACCTTAGTCCATGTTTTCTCGCAAGATGCTGGTGATCACCCTGGTGGTCGCCGTGCTGGCCGTCAACGCCGTCATCCTGTCGGTGACCAGTCGCCGCCGGGACGCCGGCAACCCGGTGGCGCGCTATGCTCTGGCGCTGATCGGACCGGTCCAGAAGGCCGTCACGCGCACCCTGGATTTCACCAGCGACATCTGGCGGCATTACTTCTTCCTGGTATCGGCCGCCAAGGAGGTCGACGTTCTCAAGAAACAGCTGGGCCGGGCCATGGCCCTGAGCACCGAGTGCACCGAGGTCAAGCTGTCCAACCAGCGCCTGCGCCGGCTGCTCAACTTCCAGAAGGACATCACGCGGCGCGTGATCGCCGCCGAGGTCATCGGCAAGGACCCCTCGCCTTGGTTTAAGACCGTCATCATCGACAAGGGCACCGCAGACGGGGTGGTCAAGGGCCTGCCGGTGGTCATCCCCCAGGGCATCGCCGGCCAGGTGGTCAGTGCCGCCGGCCACTACGCCAAGGTGCTGCTGCTGATCGACAACAACAGCGCCGTGGACGCCCTGGTGCAGCGCACCCGGGCGCGGGGCATCGTCAAGGGCGACACCGCCGGGCAGTGCCGTTTCGAATACGTACTGCGAAAAAACGAGATCCGCATCGGCGATACGGTCATCTCCTCGGGTTTGGACGGGGTGTTTCCCAAGGGATTGCCCATCGGCGACGTCTCGGGCATCGTCAAACGCAGCTCGGGCATCTTCCAGGAGGTTATGGTGGCGCCTTTCGTCGACTTTGAAAAACTCGAGGAGGTGCTGGTGCTGGTGGAGCCCCACGAGGCGCAGAAGGAAAAGGCGCCATGACCTACGGCTTCTACCTCCTGGTGAGCGTGCTGCTGGTGGTGCTGCAGGCCACCGTCATCCAGTTGAGCCCTTTTCTACGTGATACCTTCTACGACCTGCTGATTCCACTGGTGGTCTACCTGGCGCTGTTCCGGCCCCGCCGGGAAAGCCTGGCGGTGGTGATTCTGCTGGGGCTGGTGGTCGACAGCCTGTCCGGGGCGCCCTTTGGCATGTTCACCACGGCCTATTTCTGGTTGTTCATGTCGCTCAAATGGATTACACAGTTCCTGCACGCCAGCAACACCCTGCTGATGCCGGTGGTGGTGGCGCTGGCGGTGTTCGTGGAAAACTTCTTTTTCGCCGTTATCATCACCGTTTTCGTGCCGGCCCAGGGGTTTCTGCCCCGGGCCCTGCAGTCGCTGGGGGCGCAGTTTCTGTGGGCCCTGGTGACGGGACCCCTTTTCCTGCTGGCGCTGGGCGGGGCGCACCGGCGCTGGAACCGTTGGGTGCGCGCCCGCATGAGGGTGCGAAACGGCGCCGGCGTGTAGCCTCCGGACGTACTGCGGGTAACGATAATGAACGACACACTGGTCAAGAATTCCGACAACAACGAGTGGTTCAAGCAACGGCTGCCGTGGGCCATGGCCATCGTGCTGGCCGTCTTCGGCGCGCTCTTCATGCGCCTGTTTTACCTGCAGATCCTCGAGGGACCCGAGTACCGCCGCCTGTCCGAGAACAACTGCATCCGGCTCCAGGAGATTCCTGCGCCGCGCGGCCTGATCTTTGACCGCAACGGCCGCATGCTGGTGGACAACCGCCCGTCGTTCAACCTGACCATCGTGCTCAAGGATGCCCGGCCGCTGAACCGCACGCTGGAGAAACTCTCGCAGCTGATGGGCGTCAGCGTGGCCGAACTCAAGTCGCGCATCGCCGCCCGCAAGTCATCGGCTTACAAGCCCATCGTGCTGATGCACGACATGGACCGCGACCTGCTGGCCGCGGTGGAGGTGCACCGCTTCGATCTGCCCGGGGTGGCGGTCAGCGTGCAGCCCCGCCGGCAGTACCTAAACCGCGATGTGGCCGCGCACCTGATCGGCTACCTGGGCGAGGTCAACCTCAAGGAACTCAAGTCAGCGGGCGGCGCCGGATACAAGCCCGGCGACTTCATCGGCAAGCTGGGCGCCGAGAAGACCTTCGAAAAGCTGCTGCGCGGAAAGGCCGGCGGGCGCCAGGTGGAGGTCAACGCCGCCGGCCAGGTGGTGCGTGTGCTCAACACCGTGGACGCCAAGCCGGGCTACAACATCTACCTGACCCTGGACCTGGCCCTGCAGGCCAAGGCCCGCGACCTGCTCGAGGGACTGGCCGGCGCGGTGGTGGCCATGGACCCCAAT
>JAMOVG010000332.1 GCA_027061725.1 Desulfobacteraceae bacterium | reverse complement strand
TTTCACCTTGAAATGCCCCGGGGAACCCTCCACGGATTCCAGGTCCGAGTACGTGATCAGTTCGATATTCATGTGCCGGCCGACCTCGACCAGTATGGGCGAGATGATTCACATGGCACAGTCGTTGGTGGGAAAGGTCTTGTCCAGCTGGGACATGACCCCGCCGATGGAGGGGGATTTTTCGAGCAGATAGACGTAGTAGCCGGAATTGGCCAGATCCAGCGCCGACTGCATGCCGGCGATTCCGCCGCCCACTACCAGTACCGACCCAATGACATCCTTTGGCATGGTCTTTTCTCCTGAGGAATCAGTGCCGTGGAAACCATCCCTCCGGCGGCGGTGCGACGGCGCCGTCGGGGGAGCCAGTCAAAGATTGGAACCTATATGAAAATCCGGGGAAATGTCAATGATTTTTGGCGGGTGAATGCAGAAAATATGCATCCCCGGGAGGGGCTCCGGAGAGGGCGGGCGAGACCACCCGCGGGCGGTCTCTGCAGCGGTTGCCGACAGGGCCGGCGCTCTCCCGGCAACGATCCGCGCCGGGAGAGCGGCATTGCACGCCTTCAGGCGGCCAGGCGCAGGGCGTTCTCCGTGGCCCGGCGGATTTCGTCGGGCGTGAAAGGTTTGGGCAGGTAATCCACGGCGCCCATGCGGGCGGCCTCCACGGCGGTTTCGATACTGGCGTAGCCGGTAATCATGATCACCCGGGCGTCCGGACAACGGTCCCGGACGGTCTCGAGCAGATCGAGCCCCTGCACGCCGGGGATCTTGAGGTCCAGCAGCACGAGGCCGTAGCCACCGTCTGCGATGCGTTCCAGGGCCTCGCCACGGGTGACGGCCTGGTCCACCTGGTATCCCTTTTTCTGCAGGATTTTGCGGATGTTGTTGTTGACGGCCACCTCGTCGTCAATGACCAGGATGCGGGGGTGGGCCGGTTTCTGCACCGAAGCGACCAGTGCCTCACGGCGCCGGCGCTCCTGCTCGCCCAGTTCCGCAATACGGGCCTTGAGCCGCTCGTAGGGCATGACCGCCAGGTCCTCTCCCACCAGCTGCCGCGCGTACCCCGGTCCCGCCGCCGCGGCCACCTCGTCGTAGGCGAAGGGCAGGTCGATGCCCACCAGGGTGCGCACGTCGGGACCGGCGGCTGCGGCGGCCTTCTTCCTGCGGGCCTTCTTGGCCAGCTGCGGGCAGTTGCCGGTCTTGGTGCCCGCCTTGCACGTGGCACCCAGCTTCTTGAAAATATCGCACACCATGTTGCCCACTTCGCAGAAGTTCTCCAGCGGCTCGGTGGCCGTGACCTCCACCACCGGCACATCCGAGCGCGTCAACCGGTCGGCGTACCCGTCCCCGGTGGCCTCGCACACCTCGTCGCGGTCAAAGGGCATGTCCACGTCGATGACACGCTTTTCGTCCAGGCGCGCCACGTTCCGCTTGAGCTCCTCGTAGGAAAGGAAAGCCACGCCCTCGTGGCGCAGGTTGGCCACGTACTCGGGCCCGGTCACCGAAACGACTTCGCGGTAGTCAAAGGGTTCGTCGATGCCGACGAGGGTGCGCACGTCGGGACCGGCGGCCGCGGCGGCCTTTTTCCTGCGGG
>JAMOVG010000331.1 GCA_027061725.1 Desulfobacteraceae bacterium | reverse complement strand
CGATTCCGTTGGTAGGCTCACGCAGGTCGGCCCGGCGTGTGACGAGGATCTCGTTACTGCGGGTATCGACGATGGACCAGCCGGCCTGCAGGACCGCCGTGCGGGTTTCCTCGCCGTCGAAACGGTCCACGTCGACGATCACCTGGTAGCGGATCCGGGCTTCGCGGCGCCAGGGGAAGGCGAAAACCTGGTTGCTGCCCAGCAGCTGCGACAGGTTCTGGGTGAGCACCCGCAGAAAGATGGTCCGGGGATTCTCGGCCCACTGGTGGGTCTCGTTGATCTGCAGGCGGTTCTGCTCAGAGCGGGTCACGATCTGGGGCCGGTTAAGGTAGCCGGCCATGGATATGGGGCCCACGCCGATGGGGGGCAATTGCTCCCCTGACGGGGACGGTGTACTGGTCTGTGGCACAGGGTTGAGCATGTAGAAATGGACCGGTGCGTTTCTGAGGGTGCAGGCGGTCAGCCCCAGCAGGCCGAGCAGCAGGATGCAGCGTGCATGGCTTTTTGAAAAGACAGCAGTCATGGCTTATTTCCTCTCCAGTTTCCGTCGGCCCTTGAGCAGAGCGTCCGGATTGCGGCTGAGATAGTCCATCAGTGCCCTCAGGGAGCGGGCCGCATTGGCAACTTCCTTCAGAGCGGTTTGCAGATCGTAGACGGTGGCCGAGTTGGATCCCACCACGGTTTCCAGACCGCCCGTGGCGCCTTTGAGGCCCTTCAATGCTTCCTGCAGGGTCGCAAAGGCTTTTTTGACTTCGGGTTTCAGCTGGTCGACCTCGCCGGCAAGGCCCGTGACCAGTTGGTCCATGTCTGCCAGGGTTTTGCCGAGGTCTGCGGCCAGGGTGTTTATTTTCGCACCGGCGGTTCCGGCCAGGGCGCGGTAGTCCTGGATCGCGCCCCGGGCGTCGCCCGCCAGCGGTTTGATTTCGGCGTCGATCCTGGCGATCAGCTGGTCGGCGCTGGCCAGCACGTTGCGCAGCAGCGCCGGCAATTGCCGGGTGTCCGGCGAACCGATGATTTTCTCCAGCCCGTCCATGATACTGTTGAATTTCTTCGCAAGCCCCTTGAGATCCAGTTCCTGGAAGGCCTGCAGCACAAGCTGAAAAGTGGAGGGCAGGGTGGGGATTTGCGGCAGATCCGGCAGACCGCCCTTCAAAACGGTTTCACTCTGCATCAGGTGGGCCGGCGAATTGGGATACATGCCCAGCTGAACCATCAGTTTGGCCGTTACGGGACTCTGGATGTCCAGTTTGGCCCGCAACCCGCGGCGGATAAGCAGTGCGATGTCTTCCCGGATATGGGGCTTGCCGCTGGTCAGTTTGATGCCGCGCGTGTCGATCTGGATGATCACCGGAATCCAGGTTTTCAAACTGATGGGGTCGGCCACCATGTAGATGTCGGACACCGATCCGATCTTGACGCCCTGGAAAACCACCGGGGCGCCCTTGTCGAGACCTTTGACGGAGCCGTCGAAGTAGAGGACAAATTTTTCAGTCTTGGTGAAGATTTTGCCGCTCCCCAGGATCATGACGGCAGCTACCAGCAGCACCAGAGCTCCCACCACGAAGGCGCCTATGAGGGTGTTGTTCACCGGTTTGCTCATTTTTTTTCACCTCTGGTCAGGAAGGCCTGCACGTTGGGGTCCTTCGATTCCTTCAGCAGCGTGTGAGGGTCGCCGCTGGCGATCATGGTGCGGGTTTCGGCATCCAGGAAAACGGAGTTGTTGCCGATGGCGAAAATGCTGGGCAACTCGTGGGTGACCATTACCACGGTGGCGTCCAGGCTGTCGCGGATCTGCAGGATGAGTTCGTCCAGGCTGCGGGAGCTGATAGGGTCCAGCCCGGCTGAGGGTTCGTCGAAGAAGACGATTTCCGGATCCAGCGCGATGGCCCGCGCCAGGCCGGCCCTCTTGCGCATGCCGCCGCTGATTTCCGAGGGATAGTAGGACTCGAACCCGGCCAGTCCCACCAGCGACAGCTTGTAGGAGACCAGGTCGGCAATTTCGTTTGCGGGCAGATCCGTGTACGTTTCCAGCGGCAGCGCCACGTTTTCCGCCAGGGTCATGGCGCTCCACAGGGCCCCGCTCTGGTAGGTGACGCCGATGCCCCTCATGATGCCTTTGCGCCCTTCAGGATCCAGCTGCCAAAAATTGGTGTCGTGGTAGAAGATCTCCCCGGCAGCCGGGGGTTTCAGGCCGATGAGAATTTTCAGCAGGGTGCTCTTGCCACAGCCGCTGCCGCCCATGATGATGAAGATGTCTCCGTGCCGGATGTCGAAGGTCAGATCGCGCATGACCACGAAGCTGCCGTAGGCCATGGTGACGTTGCGCACCCTGATGATTGCCTCGGCGTTCAATTGAGCCCCACCACGTTACAGGCGATGGTGATCAGCGAAGTCGCCACAATGATGGCCACGATGCCTGTGACCACGGCGGACGTAGTGGCCTGACCCACCGCCGCCGAGTCCCGCCCGCACTGCATGCCCCGCAGGCAGCCCGCCAGGGAAACCAGCACTCCGAAGACGCCGGCCGTGAACAGCCCGATCCAGAAATCCATGAGCCGTACGGCGTTCTGGGTCTGGTGGAGGTACTCTATCAGGTTGATGTCCAGCATACCCACTGCCACGATGACGCCGCCCAGGATTCCCATCAGGTCCGAGTATATGCCCAGCAGGGGCATCATGAATACCAGGGCCAGCATGCGGGGCAGGACCAGGAATTCGATGGGCGAGATGCCCAGGGTCTGCAGGGCGTCGATCTCTTCGTTGACCTGCATGGTCCCCAGTTGGGCGGCAAAGGAGGACCCCGTGCGCCCGGCCATGATGATGCCCGCCATAACGGCGCCCAGCACGCGCACCATGGCGATGCCCACCAAATCGGCCACATAGATCTGGGCCCCGAAAACCGCCAGCTGCACGGCGCCAACGAAAGCCAGGATGAGGCCCACCAGCAGGCTGATCAGGGAGACGATGGGCAGCGCCTCGGCCCCGCATTCCATGATGAAAAGGCCCAGGTCGCTGCTGCGGAAGCGGGCCTGCCCCCGTACCAGCCGCGTCAAGGCGACGCTGACCTCGCCGATGAAGGTGAGCATGTCACGGGCCGCCTGTACGAAGGCGCGCGCGTTTTCCCCAACGATGAAAAAAAAGGAGCGCTTGTCGATTTTTCGCGCAGCATCTTTTTTGCGGGGAACCGCCAGCGACAGCGCGATCAGGCGGCGGACGCCCTCGGGCAGCCCGCCCTGATCGACGGCCACATTACGGGCGCGGCAGCTTTGTGCAATCTTGAGCACAAAGGTCACCAGCATGCTGTCCCAGTCTTTGAGGCCGTCGGTATTGAAAACCAGCCGCTGGACTTCCGGCGTGAGGGCCTTTTCGAACTCGGAGAAAGAGGGGCGCCGGGTGCCCAGTTTCCAGACACCGCCGAATTGGACGCACAGGGTATCGGGGGCGGGATGGCTGAAAGACAGGCCGGCCGGGGGGGAGGGACTCGAATTCGGTGAACTCATGTCTTTTCCCTGGGCGGCCCAACCGCCTTTCCCCCGCAGTCCAAGGCCGTTGCCCGGCTCATTGCTTGAGCGTTTGTTGGCACTGTGATAGGAAATATCCTCTTGCAGCCACAGGCTGGTGAAAAATCCGTCCATCAAATTAACAGGATTGGGGGAAAGGTGTCAAACCCTAATAAAGAAGGACCCCCGGGAGCCGCCAACGCTCCCAGGGGGGCGCTGCTGCTCAAGCGACTGCTGATTTTTTTGGGCATCATCACGATTTTCATCGTGGCCTGGGTGCTGACGACCTACCTTTCTGCGGCCCGTAACCGGGCAGAGACTTTTATGCAGCAGTCCACCGAAAAGGCCGGCAACCAACTCTCCAATTTTTTCGACCCGGTGCAGTCCGCTGCCACCATTTTCAAGGGGTGGGCCGAAAGCGGCAAGCTCGGCCGGCTTTCCGCCGCCACCCTCAACGCGCTGGTGATTCCCCTGCTGGACCAGCTTCCCCAGGTGTATTCCCTGGAGGTGTTCGACGCCAAACGGCTACTGTACATGCTGCGGCGCGACGATCCGGGCTGGCTGGCATACGAAAACGTGCTTTCCCCGCAGGGCAAGGGACGGCCGGTGTGGATTCACCTGGGGGCCGACAGCGCTGAGATGAAACGCTGGGCCGCCGAAGAAACCACCGGCAGTGCGGACCTCCAGTGGCTTGGGGACGTGTTGACCACAGCACGGCGGGGCCCGTTCTGGACCGGCCCCCATCCGCTGCCTTTCAAGAAAATTTCCGCATACAGCAGCGTCATCTCCTGGAAACAGGACAGCGCCTCCTATGCGGCGGCGTTCAATATCCGGGTAAGCGACATTCGCCAGCAGCTGGCATCGCTTCGATTCACCGAGTCCGGGTTCACCTTTCTCTTCGATCCCGACCCGCCTTCCATCTCCGGGGGGCAACCGCATCCGTTACCGGATGTCATCACCGATGGGGAGGCGCCCGGCAGATCGGAGCCCGTTCTGCGGCAGGCCATCCGGGTGTGGCGTGAACGCGGCAAACCCGTGGAGGCTTTCAAGTTTCAGGCCGACGAAACGCGCTGGTGGGGGCAGCTTGTGCGGCTGAAGGGCAGCAAAAGCAGGGGGGCCGGGATGGGTGTGGTCGTACCCGAAAGGGAACTGCAGGCGCTGCAGCAGCGCGACGGATATCTCTATATCTTGGCGGCGCTGGTGGTGCTGTGGATCGGGTTGCTGGTCTTTTCACGCAAGTACCTGCGCGAAGCCGCACGCCAGCGGCATGCGTTCGACACCCGGCAGCTCCCGGAAGACGTCATCCGCCGCATGATTGAGGGCGGCGAGAGCGAGCGGCTGGAGTTTAAGTCCACTCTGCGCTGGAACCTGAAGGCCGATCGGCCCGGCAAGGAGATCGAGCTGGCGAGCCTGAAAACGGTGGCCGCCTTTATGAATTCCGATGGTGGCACGCTGCTGGTAGGGGTTTCCGACGACGGGACGGTCACAGGCACGGCCGCGGACCGGTTCGAGAACGACGACAAGTACCTGCAGCATTTCTCCAATATCTTCAAGCAGCACATCGGCCTGGAATTCTCCGAGTACGTGGAGTTCGCCCTGCGGCCGGTGGGAGACTGTCAGGTGCTGGTGGTGACCTGCCGCAAATCCGCCCGCCCCGTGTTCCTGAGAAACAAAAAGGATGAACATTTCTACATTCGCTCGGGTCCCTCCAGTCGGGACCTGACACCCAGCCAGATGCTGGAGTATGTGCAGGAGCGTTTTGACTGACGCCCGGCGCCCCAAGCCCACCCGCCCCTCACGCAGGCAGAGGCCCGAATGCAGAAGGGGTCCGCAGCGGGTTATGCCCCAGCCATTCGAGAGGGCCCCTTTGGGTTAATCCAATTTGCTGTTTGGTCGATACAACCTATAGCAGGGCCGGCTTTGTCCCATTCCGCCAACCGACATTCACACGCAAGAGCCAGTATTGACCGAAAACAGACCACATCAACGGCACTGCGGCCGCCGGCCGATCGGCCCGTCGGGCGTGGCCGTGCTGATCGCCATCCTGCTGGGGGTGACCGTCGGCTGCGCTCCCGTGGCCGGGCCGCCCATGGCCGGACCTCCCGACCGGCTGGCGGCCGAGCCGCTCTACTGGTGGTATGCCCGCTTCCGAATGGTGTGGAAGCCGCGGCGCAAACCCCGGTGGTTTCTGGACCCGCTTATCGCCCACCGGGTGCTGCAGCCGGTGGTTACGGATTTCAGCGCCCAAATCCCTCTGTGGCGTTTCCACCGCCGAGCGGCCCGTGATGCCGCCGGGCACCAATTCAGCTTCATCTTTTACGCCACGCCCGAAACGGCCAGGGCTGTTTTTGATCGCATCGCCCAGGATCCGACGCTGCAGCTGCTCTACGATGGGCACCTGTTGGCCGCTGTGGTGTTCGACGATCCCGACAACCCGGAAAGGCCTGCTGTAGCCGATACGAGCGACCGGAACTGGTCGGTGCCCGTGCAGAAGAGCTGGCCCTATTTCGCCATGGGTGCCAGCCAGACCTGGCTGGACCTGATCGACCGCCTGTGCCAGGCATCCCCCCAGGCTTCCAAAAAGTCCGACGCCGTGCAGCTGACCGACTATTACCGCCGGATTTCCGGGGAAGTCGACCGCACCTGGCAGACCGAGGGCCGGCACGCCTACCTGCATCACCTCAACGCCATCTTCGGCTACGTCCCGCTGATCTTCCGCGAGACCCGCTATCTGAACTTTTAAGCCTCAGCCGGCAGGTACCTTGTATCGAAAGACTATCCGAAGCCCAACACGGCGGTGAATATCCCTCCG
>JAMOVG010000330.1 GCA_027061725.1 Desulfobacteraceae bacterium | reverse complement strand
TGTGGAGACCCTTAAAGGCATGGTCAAGCCCGGCGACCTGGTGCTCACCCTGGGGGCCGGCGACGTGGTGCGGGTGGGCGAAATGCTGCTGTCGCAGCTGGAAACGGAAAAGTGATTCATGGCGGGCGAAGATGGCATTGAACGCGCAGGACAGGCAGTGGCTGCAGCGGACGGCACCCGGGGCGGTGCGGTTCGACGAGCCCATGGCGCGCCATACCACCCTGCGGGTGGGCGGTCCTGCCGAGGCGCTGGTGCGCCCGCGGGACGTGGCCCAGCTGGGGATACTGGTGGCCGGTGCCGCCCGGCGCGGCCTGCCGCTGCTGGTGGTGGGCCGGGGCAGCAACCTGCTGGTCACGGACGGGGGCATTGAGGGCATGGTGATCGAGTTGTCGAATCTGGACACCATCACGCTGCAGGCGGCGCCGGAAGCCGACGGGTCTTGCCGGGTAACCGCCATGGCCGGTGCCCGGCTGGCGCGCCTCTGCCGCCTGGCGCTGTCCCGCGGCCTGGCCGGACTGGAGTTCGCCGTGGGCATTCCGGGCAGCGTGGGCGGCGCCATCGCCGTCAATGCCGGCGCGGCGGACGGCAGCATGGCCGATGTGCTCGAGGCCGTCACGGTGATGACGACAGGGGGCCGCCTGCACCGTCTGGATGCCGAACGGCTCACTTTCGGATACCGCCGTTTCTCCCTGCCGGCTGAAACCGCAGGCGCCGTCATTGTCTCCGGGGAGTTTCGCCTGCGGTCCTCGGACCCGGAGCGGGTTCGTTCCCGCGCCCGCCGGCTGGCGCGCACGCGCGTGCGCAAACAGCCGCTGGCGTGGCCCAGCGCCGGCAGTTTTTTCAAGAACCCGCCGGGGCGCGAACCCGCCGGCCGGCTGATCGAGGCCGCCGGCCTCAAAGGGCGGCGGGTAGGGGACGCGGCCGTGTCGCGCAGGCACGCCAATTTCATCGTCAACCGGGGACGGGCCACGGCTACCGACGTACTGACGCTGGCGGCGCAGGTCCAGCAGGCGGTGCACGCGCGCTTCGGGGTGCGGCTGGAGCCCGAAGTGGTGATCGTGGGGCGCGGGCGGCAGGTGGTGTCATGAGAAAGAAGAACCGTTACCGCAGGAGAATCCGGAAAGAGCACATGGTCCTGAGGCGGCGGCTGGCGCAGGCCGTACGTGTCGGCGGTGGGCTGCTGCTGCTGGGCGCTATGAGCCTGGTGCTCATCTTTGGCTACGACGTGCTGACCCAGTGTGACTATTTCAAGAGCCGGCGCATCGTGGTCGAAGGCACCCACCGGCTGAAGCGCGCCGAGGTTCTCCGCCAGGCCGGCGTACAGAAGGGCGTGAACATCCTGGCCGTCAACCTGCCGCTGGTACGCAAGCGGCTGCTGGCCCACCCCTGGGTGGCAGAGGCGCAGGCCCGTCGGGAACTGCCGGACACCCTGGTGCTGCGTATCCGGGAGCAGCAGCCCCTGGCGGTGGTCGACCTGGGGCGGCCCTTTCTGATCAACCGGGACGGGCAGATCTTCAAGGCACTGGGAAAGAAGGACCCCCACGATCTACCGCGGATCACGGGGTTGGGTTTTGGCGATTTCAGCGTCGAGGGGCTGCCGACCACGCGGCCTTTCCAGGCCGTCATGACCGTACTGCGGCTGGGAAGCGCCCCGGGCAGTGTGTTGCCCAATACCGACATCCGGCGCATCGCCGTGGACCGCGACTGCGGGCTTACGCTGCTGGTGAACGACGGCCGCCGCGAGATTCGGCTGGGGTTTAAAAATTATCGGCGCAAATACCGGCGCCTGGCCACGATCCTGGGATTTCTGGAAAAAAACGCGGCGGTTTCCGATTTTTCCTGGGTCGACATTCAAAACATCAATCGGGTGGTTGTCAGTCCCCGCGGCCTGAGCGCCGACACCGGGACCGGCAGGGAGGTTCGCAATGGCCGTAAACGAGAACATTGTCGTCGGTCTTGACATCGGCACCACGAAGATCTGCGCCGTGGTCGGTGAAGTGTCCGGGGACGAGATCAACATCATCGGGATCGGAACCCATCCCTCCATCGGCCTGCGAAAGGGCGTGGTGGTCGACATCGAGTCCACGGTGGAGTCCATCAAGAAGGCCGTCGAGGAGGCCGAACTGATGGCCGGCTGTGAGATCCGTTCGGTGTATGCCGGCATCGCCGGCGGGCACATCACCAGTTTCAACAGCCGGGGCATCATCGCCGTCAAGGGTCCCGAAATCACCGCTGTGGACGTCGAGCGCGTCATCGATGCGGCCCGCGCGGTAGCCATTCCCATGGACCGCGAGGTGATCCATGTACTGCCCCAGGAGTACATCGTGGACGATCAGGCCGGCATCCAGAATCCGGTGGGCATGGCCGGCGTGCGCCTGGAGGCCAAGATCCACATCATCACCGGGGCCGTCACCTCGGCACACAACCTGGTCAAGTGCGCCAACAAGTCCGGCCTCGACGTGTGCGACATCGTGCTGGAGTCGCTGGCCTCGGGGGAGGCCGTGCTGAGCCCCGAGGAGCGCGAGCTGGGAACGGCCCTCATCGACCTGGGCGGGGGGACCTCGGACCTGGCCATCTTTGCGCGTAAGAACATCCGGCACACCTTCGTGTTGGCGCTGGGGGGCAACAACCTGACCAACGACATCGCGGTGGGCCTGCGCGCTCCGCTGAGCGAGGCCGAAAAGATCAAGAAGAAATACGGGGCCTGCGTGACGCGCAACATCAACCCCGAGGAGATCATCGAGGTGCCGGGCATGGGCGGGCGAAAGGCGCGCAAGCTGCCGCGCCAGATCCTGGGGGAGATCCTGGAGCCGCGCATGGAGGAGATTTTCGAGCTAACCAAGCGCGAGATCATCCGCGTGGGCATGGAGCATGTGCCCGCCTCGGGCGTGGTGCTGACCGGCGGCACGGCCATCCTGGAGGGGACCACCGAGATCGCCGAGGCGGTCTTCAGCCTGCCCACGCGCCTGGGCACGCCCACCGGCATCAGCGGGCTGGTGGACGTGGTCAACAACCCCATGTACGCCACCGGCGTGGGGCTGGTGCTCTACGGCGCCAAGAACCAGTCCGAGAAGAAGTTCAGAATCCGCGACCGCAACATCTTCAACCGGCTGGTGGCGCGCATGAAGCGCTGGTTCAAAGATGTGCTCTAGGGGTGCCGGCGGTGCGGAAGGCAGCCGGACAGGAAGCTCGTTTCAAACGGACCGACAGGAAGCGGTCCTGGACAGTCAATTTATCCGTCAACGTTAACTTTTTCTTTTATTTACAGGAGGTGGGGACATGACATTTACTTTTGTGGAACCCGAGAACGCAATGTTGGACCCGGAAAAGCAGGCCCGCATTCGGGTGATCGGTGTGGGCGGGGCCGGCGGAAACGCCATCAACAACATGATCGAGTCCAATCTGCAGGGGGTCAAGTTCATCGTGGCCAACACCGACAGCCAGGCGCTGGAGGTTTCGCGGGCCTCACAGCGCATCCAGATCGGTGAGAAGCTCACCGAGGGCCTGGGCGCCGGCGCCAATCCCGACATCGGTCGCGAGGCGGCCCACGAAAATGCCGAGGACATCCGCAAGGTGCTCGAGGGCAGCCACATGGTGTTCATCACGGCCGGCTTCGGCGGCGGCACGGGCACCGGCGCCGCCCCGGTCATCGCCCAGATCTGCAAGGAGGTCGGCGCCCTGACGGTGGCGGTGGTCACCAAGCCCTTTTCCTTCGAGGGCCGCAAGCGCATGCGCATGGCCGAGGAGGGCATCGAGGCGCTCAAGGAGGTGGCCGACACGGTCATCACCATCCCCAACGACCGTTTGCGCGGCTTGGCCTCCAAGAATGCCCGCATGATCGACATGTTCAAAAAGGCCGACGAGATCCTGCTGCACTCGGTCAAGGGCATCACCGACCTGATCATGATGCCGGGCCTGGTCAACCTGGACTTTGCCGATGTGCGCACCACCATGTCCAAGGCCGGCATGGCCATTATGGGCATCGGGGTGTCCAGCGGCGAGAACCGGGCCCTGGACGCCGCCGAAAAGGCCATTTCCCACCCCCTGCTGGAAGACATTGCCATCGCCGGCGCCAAGGGCGTGCTGATGAACATCACCAGTTCCAGCGACCTGACCATGGAGGAGATGACCGAGGCCTCCGAGCGCATCTACGAGGAAGTCGGCGAAGACGCCGAGATCATCTGGGGCGCCGTGGTCGACGACAGCCTGGGCGACGAGATGCGCGTTACCGTGATCGCCACCGGTATCGGTTCCGGCCCGGCCGGCATCGGCACGCCCACCAAGCTCAAACCGGTGACCACCGTGGGATCGTCCGCGAGCGCTCCCGAACGGCGCGAGGATGCGCCGCTGCGCGGAAAGATCCGCGACGTCACGCCCGAGGACCTGGAAGTGGCCGTCAACTACGACGAGCCCACCTTCATCCGCCGCAAAAAAGCGGTGGGCGAGGAGTCCGGCGGCATGTACCGCGGCTACAAAGGGCTCATCATTGACAACGACGATCTGGATGTGCCAACGTTCCTGCGCAAAAAGGCCGACTGAGCGTCCGCAGCGGCAGGGGTAGTGGCGGGCGTTCCGGCCGGATAGCAACCTCCGGGGAGGCAGCACCGCGACCCATGTCCCGCAGACGTATAAAAGAACGACGACGGCAGGTGGAAAACGACGAGCAGGGCGTCATACGCAAGCGCTGGCGCGACCGGCTGCGCATCGCCCTGGTTTTCCCCAACACCTACGCGGTGGGCATGTCCAATCTGGGCCTGCAGAGCGTCTACGCGCTGCTAAACGGCATGGACGGAGTGGTCTGCGAACGGGCCTTTCTGCCGTCGGCGGATCACAGTGAGGCCGGGCCGGTGCGCAGCGTGGAGTCCGGCGCCCGGCTGGACGAATTCGACATCGTTGCCTTCTCGGTTTCCTTTGAGAACGACTACATCAACATTCTGGGTGTGCTGGCAGGCGCGAATCTCCCCCTGACATCCGAACAGCGAGGGACCCCCCACCCCCTCGTGGTGGCGGGGGGAGTTGCCTGCCAGCTGAACCCGGAACCCATCGCGGACTTCATCGATTGCTTCCTGATCGGTGACGCCGAGGTGCTGCTTCCCCGTTTTATCCGCCGGGTAGAACGGGGAAAGCCGCGCCGACAGCAGCTTCTCGACCTGGCCCGTGAGGTCCCCGGCGTCTACGTGCCGGCTTTTTTCGAGGCGCGCTACCACGACGACGGCACCCTGGCGGCCATGGCCCCCACCTGTGAAATCCCGCCCATCGTCCGGCGAGTCTACCTGGAGGACATTTCCCGCACATCCACCTGCACCGCGGTGCTTACCGCCCACACCGCCTTCGGCCAGCGTTACCTGGTCGAAGTGGGCCGCGGGTGCCCCCACGGGTGCCGTTTCTGCAGCGCCGGGTTCATCTACCGCCCGCCGCGCTTCCGTTCGGCCGAGGTGCTGGAGCGGGCCCTGGAGGAGGGCCATCGCCTCACCGGCGGTGTCGGGCTGGTGGGCGCCGCAGTATCGGATTTGCCCCACCTGCCGGAACTGTGCGGCCGCGCCCTGGACCGCGGCACGCGCCTGTCTTTCAGCTCTCTGCGGGCCGATGCGCTGACGCCGCAGCTCATCGAGGTGCTGGCCCGCAGCGGCACCCGCACCGCCACCCTGGCCCCCGACGCCGGCTCCGAGCGCATGCGCCGCGTGATCAACAAGGGGCTTGGAGAAGACGACATCGTCTCCGCCGCCCGCGACCTGGTGGCCGGCGGCATTCCCAACCTGAAGCTCTATTTCATGATCGGCCTGCCCACCGAAACCGATGCCGATGTGGCCGCCATCGTGTCGCTGACAAAGCGCATCCGCCATGCTTTTCTGCAGTCCAGCCGCGCCCGCGGGCGCATGGGCCGCATCACCCTGAGCGTCAACTCGTTTGTTCCCAAGCCGGTGACGCCTTTCCAGTGGGTTGCCATGGACAGCGTGAGGCGGCTCAAGGCCAAGGCCCGGCGCATCCGGACCGAGCTGGCGCGCGTTCCCAACGTGCGGGTGCACGCCGATGTGCCCCGCTGGGCGTACGTGCAGGCCCTGCTGTCGCGGGGCGACCGCCGCGTGGGCCGCCTGCTGCGGGCCGCCTTCGAAAATGGCGGCAACTGGCCGGCGGTCTTCCGCGGGAGCCCCCTGAATCCCGATTTCTACACCCTGCGGGAGCGGGGGGCGCGCGAGCACTTCCCCTGGGAGTTTATTGACCACGGGGTCCATCGCCGCTTCCTGTACCGCGAATACGAACGCGCTCTGGCGGCGAGATCCTCGGCGGCCTGTCCCATGATTCCCTGCGACCGCTGCGGCCTTTGCCGGGGGGCGGCCGGACCCGCGGAAGGCATTGACTCTTCATAAAAAAATCTTGAAAGCCGGCCGGGGTTGTGGTACGCAATTTAACCTTGCAGTGCCGTTAGTTGCAGGTAGAGTGCGCGCGCTTTTTCCGGAAAAACCCGACGCTTGATTGGAGAGGAGAGAAGATGGGTTCACAAAAGGAACTGCGGTTCGCCTACGGCCTGGCGATCGTACTCTTCGTCGTGGGTGCATTCAGTTACGCCGCCTTTTCCCGCAACCCCCCGGACCCGCCGCTGCGCATGATGTACCAGGTGGCCGTCGGCAACGTGCTGTTCGATCACCAGACCCATTCCGCCATCCCGGGCATCGGCCTCAGCTGCAAGGACTGCCACCACCATCCCCTGGAAGAAGACACCGACACCCGCGCCTGCGGCGATTGCCATCTGGTCAAGGAAAGCAAGAAGCCGCCCAAGGCCTGCCTGGACTGCCACGAACCCGATGAAATTGAAGATACGGAGATGCTCACGAAGAGCGATGCTTTCCACGCCCAGTGCATCTCGTGTCATCAGGACTTCGGCGCCGGGCCGGTGGAGTGTGCCGAGTGCCACACCAAGTAGCGGGCACAGGGGCCGTGGCTTCGATCATGGGATTGGATGCACTGTTGAACACCAAGAGAACGGCAGGTGAACGAATGCCGCCCGCGCGGCCGGGGAGTCAATGTCAACACACAAAGGGCCGTGGCGTCTCCGACGGCCTTCACAGCTAAATAAGGGTTTGGATATGATAAAGCGATCCTTTTTCGGTCTGGCAACGCCCCTGTTTCCATACGACCCGCCGCCGCGGCCGCCGGCCGATCCCCTGGACATCCCGCTCCCCGAGACCATTTCCCTTTACATCGAAAAACCGTTTGAATCCGTATCGGCCGTGAAGCTGAAAGTCGGCGAGCGCGTGCATGCCGGCCAGTTCGTGCAGCTCATGCCGGGCGATGCCGAGGGAACGGTGTCGCCGGTGGCCGGGCGCGTTACGGCCGTGGAGCCCTACAGCGGTGATTTCGGCCGGCGCTATACGCGGCTGACCATCGCGGCGGAGCCCTCCGGCCCCCAGGACGACGCGTTCGCCGCCGTAGCGGCCGAGCCCACCCTGGCAGGGCTGACCCGCTACCTGTCTGACTGCCCGGGGGCGCCCCCGCTGCACCTGCTGGATGAGGGCGGACCGGAGATCGATACCATCGTGATCAGCGGAATGGACAGCGACCTGCTGATGGCCACCAGTCAGTACGTTATGGAGAGCCGCGTCGAGGACGTCAAGAAGGGCATCGCCGTCCTCAAACAGGTGGCCGCAGAGAAGCACATCGTCGGCGTGGTGCCCCGCGACCGCATCCAGGGGTACGGGCATATGGGCTGTGAATTCCTGGCCGCCGACGCCAGCCACCCGGCCGGGATGCCGGTGAAGATCATGCACGATGTGTTCGGCCGCACGGTCCCCGCCGGGCAGCGTGTCGAGGACGTGGGCGCTGCTTTTTTCCCGGCCGAGGCCGTGGCCGCCATCGGTCGCAGCGTCTCCGAAGCCCGGGTCGAAATGCACAAACTGATCACCGTCATCGACAAGCAGGGCGTGACGCGCATGGTTTCGGCTGTTATCGGTACGCCTTTTTCCGCCATCCTGGCGGCCTGCGGCATCACGCTCGGCGCCCGCGACAGCCTGATCGTGGGCGGCCCCATGACCGGCGCTGCCGTTTACAGCACGGATCATCCCGTGCAGGCCGACACCGATGCCCTCATGGTGCAGGACAGCGCCGACGTGCCGTTGTCCTCCGACTATCCCTGCATCAACTGCGGCGAGTGCATCCGCATCTGCCCGGTGCACGTGCCGGTCAACATGCTGATCCGCTTCCTGGAAGCCGGACAGTACGAAACGGCGGCCGAGGAGTACGACCTGCACTGCTGCATCGAGTGCGGGCTGTGCAGCTTCGTGTGCCCTTCCCACATCCCCATTTTCCAGTACATCCGACTGGGCAAATACGAACTCGAGCGGATTAAAGCACTGGAGGCCGAGAATGATTAATCAGAACAAGCTCATCGTCTCGCATGCCCCCTTCTGGCACAACGGCAGCGGGATCGCCGAACGCAGCTACAACGTCATGGGGGCGGCCCTGCTGGCGGTGCTGGCCGGGTTCATGCGATACGGGATGCCGGCGGTGGGCGTGGTGTGCCTCTCCGTTTCCATGGCCATGTTTTGGGAGTTGGCCTACACCCGGCTGACCAAAATGCCCGATACCATCGGCGACGGCAACGCGGCCATGTTCGGCCTCGTCCTGGCCATGATGCTGCCGGCCACCACGCCATGGTGGATCGTGGTCATCGGCACCTTCCTGGCGATTATTATCGGTCGTCAGATATACGGCGGCATCGGCAGCAACGCTTTTCACCCGGCGGTACTGGCGACGGCCATTCTGATTATTTCCTGGAAAAACCATTTCAATTTCGACGGGGCTTACGTGGCCTACAACTTCGACTTCCTGTCGCGCTACCCGCTGGGCATGCTCAAAAATTTCGGCCCCCGGGGAATCGCCCACTACGACCTCATGGACCTCTTCCTGGGCCGCCAGGTGGGCGGCATCGGCTCCGGCTGCGGACTGGCCCTGGTGCTGGGCGGCATCTACCTGATGCTGCGCGGTTACATTCGCTGGGAGGTGTCGGTATCCTTTCTGGTGGGGGTCTTCCTCACCGCCCAGATCTTCAACATGGTCAATCCGGAACGTTTTGCCGGTCCCCTTTTCCACATCCTGACGGGATACACGCTGCTGGCGGCTTTTTTCCTGATTACCGAAGACTCCTCCTCGCCGGTCAACCCATTGCCCATGGTGATCTACGGCCTGGGCGGGGGGTTGCTGGTGGTACTGATCCGCAACATCGGTGCGCACACAGACGGGACCCTGTACGCGGTGCTGACCATGAATCTGGTCAACCCCCTGCTGGACAAGATTCGACCCAAGGCACTTGGAAAGGTGGCTTAGATGAACGAGATGGCGAAAATGGTTGTGGTGATGACGGTGCTGACGGTGGTTTCCGGCGGTCTGCTGGCTGCCATCCGCAACGGGACCTTGGAGCGCATCGAAAACCAGCAGCTGCAGTTCGTCAAGGGGCCGGCCATCAAGGAGATCATGAAGGGCGCCTCCAACGACCCCATCAAGGACCGTTTCAAGATCAAGGACGGTGAGGTCGAGCGCAGTATTTTCGTGGGCAAATTCAACGGCAAGCCCGAAGTGGTGGCTTTCGAGACCTTCGCCAAGGGTTTCGGCGGACCGGTGGGCGTTATGGTGGGCATTAACCTGACAAACGACACCCTGGCGGGGGTAGCCGTCACCACCCACTCAGAGACGCCCGGCATGGGGGCCCGCGCCAAGACGGACCCCACTTTTGTCGCGCAGTTCAAGGGCAAACCGGCCCTGAAACCCATCAAGGTGACCAAGGACGGCGGACAGATCACGGCCCTGAGCGGCGCCACCATCACCTCGCGGGCGGTCTGCCTGGCGGCCACCAAAGCCGGGGAAATCTTCAAGCGGCTCAAGCCGGAGATTGAAAAGGGCATACAGAAGTTCAACTAGCAGGGACGATTCCGGACTCTGGCCGCAGTGGCGGGACCCGGAACCGGCTCACAGGAGTGGAAGATGGCTAAATCGTTAGCGCAGGAGTTTACCAAGGGCCTTTGGGAGGAAATCCCGCCTTTCCGGCTGGTACTCGGACTCTGCCCGACGCTGGCGGTCACCAAGAGCGTGGAAAACGGCATCGGCATGGGAGTGGCGACCACCTTCGTGCTGGTTTTTTCCAACATCCTGGTGTCCGCACTGCGCAAGGTGATTCCCTCCAAGGTGCGCATCGCGGCGTTTATCATCATCATCGCCACCTTCGTAACGGTGGTGGAGCTGCTCATGCAGGCCTTCACCTATCCGCTGTTTCTGAAGCTCGGCATCTTCATCCCCCTCATCGTGGTCAACTGCATCGTACTGGGCCGCGCCGAGGCCTTCGCCTCCAAGAACAACATCATCCGTTCGACGCTCGACGGCTTGGGCATCGGCATCGGATTTACCCTGGCGCTGGGTTCCCTGGGGGCCGTGCGGGAGGTGTTCGGCAACGGAACTTTCTTGGGCATGTCGGTATTCGGGCCGCACTACGAACCTTTCACCTTCATGGTAGAGGCGCCGGGCGCTTTCATGTGCCTGGGACTCATGCTGTGCATCATGAACCTCATTGGTAAAAAGTAAGGAGAACCACCATGGGTGACTACATTCTCCTGGCCATCAGCTGCATCCTGGTCAACAACATCCTGCTGGCGCAGTACCTGGGAAACTGCCCCTTCCTGGGAACCTCCAAGAAGATGGAGACCGCCGTGGGCATGGCCATGGCGGTCATTTTCGTGCTCGTCATGGCGGGCGTTTTCACCTGGATGACCAACGCCTTTATCCTGAAACCCTTCGGCCTGGAGTACCTGCGCACCATTTCTTTCATCCTGGTCATCGCCGCCCTGGTGCAGTTCGTGGAGATGTTTCTGAGAAAGAGCATCCCAACCCTCTACGCCGGGCTGGGAATCTTCCTGCCCCTGATCACCACCAACTGCGCCGTCATGGGTGTCTGCCTGATCAACATCAACGAGGATTACTCCTTTCTGCAGGCGCTGGTGGCCTCTTTCAGCTACGCTGCAGGCTTCGGCCTGGCGCTGATCCTGTTTGCCGGCGTGCGTGAGCGCATCCTGCTGGCCCGGGTGCCCACCCCCCTGCAGGACACGTCCATCGCCCTGGTGACCGCCGGCATCCTGTCACTGACTTTTTTCGCCTTCAAGGGGATGGTCTGACGACCGACGGGATATCGGAAAACGATCCAGCCCAAAGGCGGCCCGGGGACGGTTCCTCGGGCCGCCTTTGCTTTTTTCAACCCAAAGGAGGTGCACCATGCAACACCGTGTACGGACGCTCGGCGTCGTTTTGCTCTTCGGCCTTTTTTCTGCTGCCGCCGTACAGGCGGGCGGTTTCACCCTCACCAGCCCGGACATTGAAGGCCAGCTGTCCATGGAGCAGGTTTTTTCGGGATTCGGTTGCACGGGCAACAACATCTCCCCGCGCCTGGCGTGGAAAAACGCCCCTGCGGGCACGAAAAGTTTCGCCGTAACGGTTTACGACCCCGACGCGCCCACCGGCAGCGGCTGGTGGCACTGGTTGATCTTCAACATCCCGGCCGATGTGCACGGGCTGGCGGCCGGCGCCGGAGATCCGGCCGGCAAGCTGGCGCCTCGCGGTAGCGTCCAGAGCCGCACGGATTACGGGAAAACGGGGTACGGCGGTGCCTGCCCCCCAAAGGGAGACCGGCCCCATCGCTATATTTTCACCGTTTATGCCCTGGGCGTGGAGAAGCTGGACTTGGGGCCTGACGCATCGCCGGCCATGGTGGGGTTTTTCCTCAACCACAACGCCCTGGCCAAGGCGTCGCTGATGGCCTACTATGGGCGTTGAGAAAACCCGCCGGCCGCAATGAAACGGGGGGATGCCTCGAGGCGGGTGCAACCGGCCGTGGCCATAAGCGTCCCGCAATTTGCGCCTTAAAGCGCGGAAAACAGGAAGACGGCTTCGAACGGCTCCTGCTTCGACGGGGACATCCTGGGGTATTGGGGTGGATGCCGGTGGGCATGGCCATCGATTTTTTCACCCTGGGAATCGCCCACCCGTGGGCTTACTGCCTAGTGCTGGAATGGAAAACACGGTACACGCTGATCGGCGGCAAACGCCTGGTTTTCCGGGGAACGGGCATGGGCTGTTTGGCAGCTGGATCAAGTGGTGGCTGCCGACCATCATCACGCTGGGAATCTACGGCCTGTGGCTGCCGGTTTCCCTGGAAAAGTGGAAGGCCTGCCACACGGACATTGCCGCCGACACGGCTGCATGAAAAGAGGCGACCAGCGGAGCGCCGTCGTTGCGATGGGCGACACCCGGCGGAAGGGCACGCCGGCCAAGTGGTTCGCTGGCGGACCCTTGGGGTGTTTTCAGGGGGACTTGGCATCCTCGGCCAGTGCCCGCAGCAGCTGCCGCATATCCGGCGGTAGTGGTGCCGTCACCGACACCGGCCGGCCCTCCATCGGGTGGGTAAAGGCCAGGCGCCAGGCGTGCAGCATCTGTCGACGGGCGCTCTCCAGAGGGGTGCCGGCCAGGCGCCGGGTGCCGCCGTACACGGGATCCCCGGCCACGGGGTGGCCCAGCGAGGCCAGGTGTACACGGATCTGGTGGGTGCGCCCCGTCTTCAGTTTCAGCTCCAGCAGGGTGGCACGGGAGAAGCGCCGGCGCACCCTCCACAGCGTCAGCGCCGGCCGTCCCCGGTGGCTGAAGACCGACATTTTCTTGCGGTCACGCGGGTGGCGCCCCACCGGCCGGTCGATGCGCCCGGCATCTGCGGCCACGCGTCCCACCACCAGTGCCAGGTAGATTTTGTCGATGCGTCGTGCCCGGAACTGTTCCTGCAGCAGCTGTTGCGTGCGGCTGTCCTTGGCGATGACGAGGCAGCCGCTGGTGTCCTTGTCCAGGCGGTGGACGATACCGGGGCGCAGGATTTCCCCGTCACGCCGCACCTCGATTTCCGGGTAATGATGCAGCAGGGCGTTGACCAGCGTCCCCGAGAAGTGGCCGGCCGAAGGGTGCACCACCATGCCGGCCGGCTTGTCGACCACCAGCAGGTGATCGTCTTCGAAGAGGATGCTCAGTTCGATGGGTTCGGCAATGGCGTCGGGGCGCGCCGGCCGGGGCAGGGTGCCGCGGATGATTTCCCCCGCCCGTACGGTGTGGCCGGGTTTTCGCACCCGGCCGTCGACCGTCACGGTCCCCTCACGTATGGCGCCGGCCACGGCCGAGCGTGACGGCCCGTCGAGCCGGGCGGCCAGCACCACGTCCAGCCGCCGACCGGCTTCTTCGGTTCGTACGCGGTAGCGGAAGGCACCGCTGTCGTTCATGGGGGGATCAGTTCTGGGCCGGAAAGAGGGATTCGATTTCCGAGATGATGGTTTCCTCGGAGGTGTTCTTGGCGGTGGAGAGCTCCTTGACCAGCAGGATCTGGGCGGTGTCGTAAAGTTTGCGTTCACCGAAGGAGAGGTCCTTGGTGAGCTTCAGCAGAGCCAGGTCCCGGTAGACCTCGGCCACGTCAAAAAGTGACCCTGTTTTGATCTTGTCCATGTACTCCCGGTAACGCCGGTTCCAGGTCTGGCTCTCGGTGCCTGCCTCGCGTTCACTTTTCATGACCTCGTAAACCTTGGGAATTTCCTCCTCGTCGATGATGTCCCGCAGTCCCACCGAGGCCACGTTCCAGGTCGGAATCATGATCACCATCTGGTTTTCGAGGATTTTCATGATGTAGAAATCGTGCTTTTCACCGTTGACCACCCGACTCTCGATGGCTTCGATACGGCCCACCCCGTGGGCCGGGTAAACCGCCAGATCCCCCACCTTGAACTTGGGTACATTGGATTTCGCTGTCTGCTCTTTGGCTTTTTTCTCTGTCATCCTCAACACCATCTTGAAATATCAAAAACAGATCGCCGTTCATGCAGAAAAAGGGTTTTTCTGATAACAGCCGGTTCTGTTGAACTCGAAGGAAGCGATTTCCGGGGAAGCGGCACTTCTGAAGGGTCCTCGCGGTACATCGGACCGCCGCTGAATGTGGTTCACCGAATGTTCTTCAATCAAGACCCGCGTATAATACCACACAATCGGGGGGTGATCAATAAAATAAAAAGGATTGGCGTCGACGACGCCAATCCTTCGGGTTCGTACGGTTATGGGGTCAGGTTACAGCAGGAACGGCACCATCAGCAGCGCCACCACGTTCAGGATCTTGATCATGGGATTGACGGCCGGGCCGGCGGTGTCCTTGTAAGGATCGCCCACGGTGTCACCGGTGACGGCGGCCTTGTGGGCATCGCTGCCCTTGCCGCCCAGGTGGCCGTCCTCGATGTACTTCTTGGCGTTGTCCCAGGCCGCGCCGCCCGTGGTCATGGAGATGGCCACGAACAGGCCGGTGATGATCGAACCGATCAGCATGCCGCCCAGGGCTACTTTGCCCAGCAGAAAGCCCACCAGCAACGGGGCCACCACCGGCAGCAGGGCCGGAACGATCATTTCCTTCAGGGCGAACTTGGTGACGATGTCAACGCATGCACTGTAGTCCGGTTTGGCCGTGCCCTCCATGATGCCCGGGATCTCGCGGAACTGGCGGCGAACTTCGTCCACCACCGCACCGCCGGCACGTCCCACCGCCTGCATGGCGATGGAGGCGAACAGGTAGGGCAGCAGGCCGCCGATGAACAGGCCGATGATCACGTTGACGTTGGACAGGTCAAAGGTGATGCCGCCCTTGCCGCCCCGCATCTGGAACTCGAAGACGTAGCAGGCAAAGAGCACCAGCGCCGCCAGGCCGGCCGAACCGATGGCATAGCCCTTGGTAACGGCCTTGGTGGTGTTGCCCACCGCATCCAGCGGGTCGGTCACGGCGCGCACGCTTTCGTCCATCTCGGCCATCTCGGCGATGCCGCCGGCGTTGTCCGTAATGGGACCGTAAGCGTCGATGGCGATGACCATGCCGGTCATGGAGAGCATGGCCATGGCAGCCGTGGCAATGCCGTACAGGCCGGCGAAGTGGTAGGCCGTCAGGATGGTGGCGCAGATGGCCAGCACCGGAGCAGCCGTGGCCTGCATGCTGATTCCCAGGCCGGCGATGATGTTGGTGCCGTGGCCGGTGGTCGAAGCCTGGGCGACCGCCTTAACGGGTCCGTAGATGCCGGTGTAATACTCGGTGATGATGACGATGACCACCGTGAGCACGATGCCGCTCATGGCCGCGTAGAACAGCGACATGGGCGCGATGTCCGGCAGGGCGGGCATCATCTTGATGGTCACGTAGTAGAAGCCGCCGATGGCCAGGATGGCGGCGCCGAACATGCCCTTGTAAAGGGCGCCCATGATGTACTCGCTTTTTCCCAGCCGCACGAAGAAGCTGGCGATGATGGAAGCGAAGATGGAGACCGCTCCCAGCAGCAGCGGAAACTCAACGGCCATCTCGACCTTCGGGAACAGCAGGTGGCCAATGAGCATGGCGGCCACAGCGGTGACAGCATAGGTCTCGAAAAGGTCGGCGGCCATGCCGGCACAGTCACCCACGTTGTCGCCCACATTGTCGGCGATGGTGGCCGGGTTGCGGGGGTCGTCTTCGGGGATGCCGGCTTCAACCTTGCCCACCAGGTCGGCGCCTACGTCGGCACCCTTGGTGAAGATGCCGCCGCCCAGTCGTGCGAAGATGGAAATCAGGCTGCCGCCGAAGCCCAGGGCTACCAGGGCCACCACATCATGGGTGAAGTGATAGTAGCCGGCCACGGCTGCCAGCGCCAGGCCCGCCACCATCATGCCGGTGACCGATCCGCCCTTGAAGGCCAGCGCCAGGCCAGCGGACAGGCCCTTCTTGGCGGCTTCGGCGACCCGCACGTTGGCGATGACCGACACCCGCATGCCGATATAGCCGGCGGCGTAGGAGGCGCATGCGCCGATCAGGAAACCGATGGCATTTTTGGCGCCCATGGTGGCGAAGATGACGATAAAAATAATGCCGCCGGCGATGGCGACACTTTTACCCTGACGGTTCAAATAGGCGATGGCGCCCTCTTTGACGGCGTTCGCGATTTCCTGCATACGTTCGTTGCCGGCCGGTTTGCTCTTGACACCGGCGGCGGTGATCAGCGCGTAGAGAACCCCCACGAGACCAACCAAGGCACATACCAGTGGTACATTTCCCATTACATAATCCATTCTTACCTCCATCTCTTAGCCTGACCTCAGCGTGTTAAGACCGTTGAAACGATTCATGGCCACCTGTGCACCTTCCCGCAGGATGGTGACCACGGCTTCCCGTGCCTGGGCGATGACCTCGTCGAGCATCCGGCGCTCCGCAGGGGAGAAGTTCGCAAGAACGTAGTCGGCCGCATCCTGATGGGCCGTGGGCCGTCCTACCCCCACACGCACCCGCACGAACCTGTCATCGCCGAAGGCCTCTCTTAACGATCGTATACCCTTGTGTCCTCCACTCCCCCCTTTCTGTTTTATTTTTATTCTGCCAAAGGCAATATCCATATCGTCATGGATGACGATGAGATCCGTGCATGGAATTTTGAAAAAACGGGTCAGTTGAGACAGCGGCAAGCCGCTGCGGTTCATGTACGCCTGGGGCTTGGCCAGGATGACGGCCCGCCCCTCGATGGTGCCACGCCCGAAACGGGCGTTGAATTTGCTGCGCTCCACCCCGATGCCGTAGTCGGCGGCCAGCCGGTCGACGACCATGAATCCGATGTTGTGCCGGGTAGCGGCGTAGGCCCTGCCCGGATTTCCCAGTCCGGCGATCAGCTTCAATGGTCTCTGTCATCGCGTTGGTTTCGGTTTCCGCGGGCGTCCCTGCGAGGCCGCCGTTCGGGTCGTTACTCGGCGCTTTCGGCGGATTCGGTCTCCTCACCGCCCTCGGCTTCCATTTCCAGTTCTTCACCTTCTTCTTCACCCGTGACCTCTTCTTCTTCCTTCTTGGGACTCAGGATGGTCAGAACGGTGAAGTTGACATCGGCCGGAAACTCGACGCCCTCAGCCAGCGGAATCTCCTGGACGTGAACGGAGTCGCCGACATCCAGTTCGGTGATGTCGATCTCGATTTTTTCCGGTATGCGGTCCGGTAGACACTCGACCTCCAGTTCGTGGCGGATTATCTGCAGCATGCCGCCCATGGCGACACCCTTGGACTCGCCCGTAGTGACCACCGGGACCTTGACGCTGATCTTGCGGTCCATGGAAATTTCGTAGAAATCGACGTGCAGCGGCTCTCGGGAAAGGGGGTGGCGCTGAAGTTCCTTGATCATGGCCCGCCGCGTGGTGCGTTCCCCGTTTTCGATAACCAGCCGCAGCAGCAGCTGCCCGCTGGGGCCGCTTTTGACGGCCAGTTCGAGTTCATGGGTGTCGACGCTGAGCAGCAGCGGATCGGTATCCGGTCCGTACAGCACGGCCGGCAGTTTTCCTTCGCGGCGCAGGGCTCTAGAGGCGTTTTTGCCCAGACCCTGCCGCACGCGGGTTTTCAGTTCGATGGCTTCCAAAGAAAGACCTCCTTGCGTTGCTGAATGTAAAGTCGTGCATGGTTAGCGGGTTAATGTCAATATCACACAAAAAGCGATGTCACCGAATCGCCCCGGTGGCTTCGAATGATGGCTTCGCCCACCAGTTCCGCGATGGACAGGACCTTGAATTTTTCGCAGGCCAGCGCATTTTCCGCCAGCGGAATGGTGTCCGTCACCACCACGCTTTTCAGGGGCGAGTCTTCGATGCGCTGCACTGCCGGCCCGGACAGCACCGGGTGGGTGCAGATGGAGTGGATTTCCCGCGCTCCATTGCGTGCCAGCGCTTCGGCCGCCTCGGTGAGCGTTCCGGCGGTGTCCACCATGTCGTCCAGGATGAGCGTGGTTTTGTTTTCGACCTTGCCGATGACCGCCATGGCCTTGGCCTTGTTGGGCGCCTCGCGGCGCTTGTCGATAATCGCCAGTCCGGCGCCCAGTCGTTTGGCAAAGGCCCGGGCACGCTCCACGCCGCCGGCATCCGGCGAGACGATGACGATGTCGTTTTCGAAGGTGTTGCGGATATAGTCCAGCAGCACCGGCGCGGCGAAAAGGTTGTCCACCGGAATGTTGAAAAAGCCCTGGATTTGCCCCGCGTGCAGGTCCATGGTGATGATGCGGTCGGCCCCGGCAGTGGTCAGGATGTCGGCCACCAGCTTGGCGCTGATGGGCACCCGCGGCGCGACTTTCTTGTCCTGCCGGGCGTAGCCGAAATAGGGGATCACGGCCGTCACCCGAAACGCCGAGGAGCGGTTCACGGCGTCGAGCATCAGCAGCAGCTCCACCAGGGAGTCGTTTACCGGGCGGCAGGTCGACTGCACCACGTAAACGTCGCTGAGGCGGACGTTTTCATGAATTTCGATCTGGACTTCCCCGTCACTGAACGTCTTGACTTCGGCTCCGCCCAGCGGCATGCCCAGGTAGGTGCAGATCTTCTTGGCCAATTCGGGATTGGAATTGCCCGTAAAGATGGATAGCCCCTTCATTTCCCCCCTCCGTGAACTCCTCGAAAACCGCTTGCCGTCAGAACGCCGCTGCCGTCGTCGCTAAAATCGTTGTGGCTGGGGCGGGAGGATTCGAACCTCCGAATGCAGGAACCAAAATCCTGTGTCTTACCGCTTGACGACGCCCCAGTACGGAATGCATCTCTTTCCCGGGTGCGATCTTTCGGGGTGACGCCGATCATGCCAGAAGGTGCGTCAGAAACACCCGCCACGGCCCCTGTCCCGCCAGCCGGCCCTTGGCCTCCCGTGCGGTCCGCATGTCGGCGAAAATGCCGAACACCGTGGGGCCGCTGCCTGACATGAGCGTACCCCGGGCGCCCAGGTCCGCCAGTTTCGCCTTTACCTCCCGGATCACGGGGAATCGGGGTAGTGTGACCGCTTCCAGGTCATTGTGCAACCCGGTGGCAAAACTGAACTTTTCATTCCCAAAAGAGGAATAATTAAGCTGTTTTGGCTGTTTTGTCAATCTTAAATTCAGATTTTTGTACACCCAGGCCGTGGACACCTCGATTCCCGGGTTGACCAGAACCACCGGTGCCCGGGGCAGTCCGTCGAAGGGCTTCAACCGGTCGCCGATGCCGGCGGCCAGCGCCGGTTTGCGATAGATCAGATAGGGGATATCGGCCCCCAGTCGCCGGCCCAGCGCCATCAAGTCCGGGACCGGGAAGGGATTGCCCCGCAGGCGGTTGAGTGCCAGCAGCACGGCGGCGGCGTCACTGCTGCCGCCTCCCAGGCCCGCTGCCACGGGAATGTGCTTTGTGATGGAGATGCGCACGCCGCTGCGAACGCCTGACCGGGAGAAGAAAAGGTCGGCGGCGCGCCAGGCCAGATTGCGCTCGTCTTCGGGCACCTGCGGATGGCCGCAGGTCACCTGGATAGCGCTGCCGCCGGGCGCGATGGTGAGCACGTCATAGAGCCCTACAGTGCACATCAGCGAGGACAGGTCGTGATAGCCGTCGGGGCGTTTGCGGATCACCCGCAGGAAGAGATTGATCTTGGCCGGAGCCAGAATGCGCAGTGCGTTTTTCAAGTCGCTACTTTGTCAGCTTGACCACCACGAAACCCTCGTTGAGGCGCCAGATGAAGAGCTGTATCTTTTCCCCATTCGGGATGCTTTTCAGGATGCGCGCATAGGCAGTGGTGTCCTCTACGGGCTGGTGGTTGATTTCTTTGATGACGTCGCCCTTGCGCACGCCGGCCTCTTCCGCCTTGCCGTCCGCTTCCAACTCCTCGACGATGACGCCGCCGGCGACGGCGATGCCCAGGCTTTCGGCGGCCTCCGCCGAGAGATCGGACACGCGCATGCCGAGCCCTTCCGTCTGCCGCGAGGGGCTGCGCTTGGCGATCTTGCGGGTGTCAGGGCGTTTGCCGACCTTCACCATGATGGTCTTGGGCTTTCCCTCGCGGATGACGGTCACACGGGCGGTGTCGCCCACCGGGATGCCGGCGACGATGGTGGTCAGGTCGTGGCTGTTTCCGATCCGCTGCCCGTTGACGGACACGATGACGTCCTTGGGTGCGATGCCGGCTTTTTCCGCCGGATCGCCGGGTACCACGTCGATGACCAGTGCGCCTTTCTGCCCGTCGACCCCCAGGTATTCGGCCAGATCCCTGGGGAGATCCTTGATAGTGACGCCCAGCCAGCCGCGCACCACCTCGCCGGTCTGTCGGAGTTGCTCGATGACGGGGCGTGCCAGGTTGATGGGGATGGCAAACCCGATGCCCTGGCCGCTGGCGATGATGGCCGTATTAATGCCGATCACCTCGCCCTTCATATTCAGCAGCGGTCCGCCGCTGTTGCCCGGGTTGATGGAGGCGTCGGTCTGGATGAAGTCATCGTAGGGGCCCGAGCCGATGACGCGGCCCTTGGCCGAGACGATGCCGGCGGTGACGGTGTGGTCCAGGCCGAAGGGGTTGCCGATGGCCACCACCCACTGGCCCACCCTGATGGCGTTCGAGTCCCCCAGCGGGACCACCGGCAGCTTGTCTGCCGATTTGACCCGGATCAGGGCAATGTCGGTGTTGGGGTCGCGTCCCGCCACCTCGGCGTCCAATTCGCGCTCGTCGCTTAGGATAACCTTGATTTTGTCGGCGTTTTCCACCACATGGTTGTTGGTGACGATGTAGCCCCCGCTGTCGATGATGAAGCCGGATCCCAGGCTGCGCTGTTTGAATTTGCGGTGCGGGTCCTCGCCGAAAAAGCGCTTGAAAAAGTCGTCCATGCCGTCGTCGCCGCCAAAGGGGTTGCGGCCGAAGTGACGGAAGATGCGCCCGCCGCCGTTGACCGTCTTCTCGGTGCTGATGTTGACCACGGCGGGCCCCACTTTTTCGGCCAGGGCGCTGAAGCCTCCCGGCAGGGTGATCGATGGTGCACCGGCGCCGGCAGGTTCGGCCGCCGGGGCGCCTCCCGGCAATGTCAGCAGGATGCCCCCCAGCAGGAAAAGGATCCGCAGACACCGGCTCGTCCCCCCGGTCGGAAATTGCGTACGCTGTGATGTCATGGACTGTCGTATCCCCCCTGCCGGCTGACGACAGGCCGGTGTCGTTGCAGAAAAGAAAGGCCGCCCCCGCCTTGCGGCACTGCCGGAGTACGGGCGCCGCCGCCCACGGGGCGGCCGGAATCCGCCCGGTGCACCCCTGTCGCCGCTCAGGTGTTTTCGCGCACGTAGATCATCCTCAGGTCGAAGAGGATGTTCTTGAGCATGGCCGCCTCGTCATCGCTCAGGTTGCCGCGTGTCTTTTCTTCCAGCATTCCCAGGGTGTCAATGGTGTACTTGGCCAGGGGCAGGTTCTTTTCCTGCTTGCCGGTGGCGGGGTTGGCGATCATCCCCAGGTGCAGCAGGGCCTCCGAGTTCAGCGAGAGCACGAAAGTGGCGAACGAGACTTCCGGCAGCGGCGGCATCTGGCCGGCCTGGGCCTCTGCGCCCGCGTCGGCGCTTTCCCGGCCGTTGGCTTCGGAATCCCCGGGCGGTGATTGCGGCCGGGAAGATTCCGCTTTCTCTTCGGGGCTCTCCGCCTCGGAACGGGGTTCGCCCTCCTCGGTGAAGAGCCGCCGATCCCTGACGACAAATGCTTTTTTCTCTTCTTTTTCCTCAGCCATGGTTTTTTGCTCCTAAATGGTTTTTTCTTTGAAAAAATTGACGCTCAGCTGTTAGCGATAAGGTGCCCGGTTTGGGCGGCAGTCCGAAAACCGCCGGCGCAACCGGACGGCCGACACCGGATGCCTCTTCTGTCAGAACTCCAGCGGCGTCACGGTCTGCACCAGCGACAGTTGGCGCAGCTCTTCCTGAACATCGGGCGGAATGGGGGTGTCGGTGCTCAGGAAGATGATATTGCGGTCACCTTCCTCTTCCTGGCCCACCTGCATCTTGCCGATGTTGATGTCGTGTTTGCCCAGCACCGTGCCGATCTGCCCGATGGAGCCGGGTTTGTCGATGTTGTGGATCAGCGCCAGGTGTCCGCTGGGAATCATCTCCAGGCGGAAGGTGTTGATCTTGACGATGCGCAGGCTGTGCTTGCCGAAGATGGTGCCGGCCACCGAGTTGGTCATGTCGGTGGTGGTGACCCGCACCGTGATCAGGTTGAGGTAGTCCTCGGACTCTGCGGTGGTGGCTTCGCTCACCCGGATGCCCCGTTCCCTGGCGAGCACTGGCGCGTTGACGAAATTGACGTCATCCTTGATATGCCGTGCCAGCAGACCCTTGAGCACGGCGGCCGTCACGGGTGTCAGGTCCAGGCCCTGGAAATCGCCGGCGTACTCGATGGCCACTTCCTTGACGGCACCGCATACCAACTGGGCCTGCAAGGCACCGATCTTTTCGGCGCAGGTCAGGAAGGGGCTCAGTTTCTCCAGCAATTCACCGGTCACCGACGGCACGTTGACGGCGTTGATGATGGTGCCCTCCTTGAGGAAGGCGATCATCTGCTCGGCAACGGCGGCCGCCACGTTGGACTGGGCTTCGCGGGTGGAGGCCCCCAGGTGAGGGGTGCAGACGACCTGGTCCAGCTTGAGCAGGGGGTTGTCGCCGGGGGGCTCGGTTTCGAAAACGTCCAGTGCTGCTCCAGCCACGCGGCCGGAGACGATGGCGTCGTAGAGGGCCTTCTCATCCACGATGCCGCCCCGGGCGCAGTTGATTACCATGACGCCCTCCTTGACGTGCTCGAAGGATTCATGGTTGAGAATGCCGGTGGTCTCCTTGAGCTTGGGAACGTGCACCGTGATATAGTCGGAAGCCTCCAGCAGCTCGGCCATTTCGACGGGCCGGAAACCGGCTTTTTCGACCCGGTCCGGGTTGACGAAGGGGTCGTGGACGATGACTTTCATTTTCAGTCCGCGGGCGCGGTCGGCCACGATGGAGCCGATTTTGCCGAAGCCGATGATCCCCAGGGTCTTGTTGAATAGTTCGCGCCCCTGGAGCTTTTTCTTTTCCCACTTGCCGGCCTTGAGGGTGGCCGTTCCCCGGGGGATATTGCGGGTCAGCGCCATCATCATGGCGATGGTATGCTCGGCCGTGGTGACCACGTTTCCGCCCGGCGTATTCATGACCACGATGCCCCGCTTGGTGGCCGCCGGAATATCCACGTTGTCCAGGCCGATGCCGGCCCGCCCGATGATTTTCAGATTTTCGGCCGCATCCAGCAGGTCTTCGGTTACCTTGGTGGCCGAACGGATTACCAGGCCGTCATAGGGTGCTATCTCCGCCTTGAGCGCTTCGGGCGGGAGGCCCGTCTTGACGTCGACGTCGATGCCCTCTTCACGCTGCAGCATCTGAATGCCGATTTCCCCCAGGTTGTCGCTGATCAGAACTTTCACGGCACGCCTCCTTCGGGTAAGTGATTTTGTGGGCCAGTCACCAGAGAACGGGTTGAGGCGGTCTGCACGGCGGCCGTCTCACCAGGAAGTTCTTTTTTTCCCGTAATTTACTGATTTCTGTTTTAATGTCAAGGGGGAAAGCCTTCGGACCGCAGGGCAATCGCAAGCAACGCCTGGAATGGCTGATGCCGGTGCTGCCCGGGCCAAGAGTCGATTGGCCTTGACCAGGGGCCGTGCTTTTCGGTAGAAATCAGGCACCAGCGAAAAGGGTGGACAGGGAGAGGAGGCCCCTAGTGAAGGCACCGGGCAAACCGGACATAGACGAAGATTTCCACCGCTGGCCGCCGTTGCTGGCGGGCAGGCTGATCCGGCGCTACAAGCGTTTTCTGGCGGACGTCGAACTGGAAGACGGCGCCACCGTCACCGCCCACTGTCCCAACTCCGGCTCCATGCTGGCCTGTGCCCAGCCGGGCCGCCCGGTGTACGTTTCCCACCACGACGATCCCCGTCGCAAGCTCAAGTACACCTGGCAGATCATCGACATGCCCACATCGCTGGTGGGGGTCAACACCCAGGTCCCCAACCGGCTCGTACAGTTGGGCGTCGGCGGAGGCCTGGTGCCCGAGCTGTCCGGCTACGGGAGCCTGAGGCGTGAAGTCAAGACCGGAAGTCACACCCGTCTGGACATGGTGCTGGAGCAGGCCGGACGAAGGGCCTGCTTCGTGGAGATCAAGAACTGCACACTGGTCAGCGAGGGGCAGGCCTGTTTTCCCGATGCGGTGACCACCAGGGGGCTGAAGCACCTCCAGGAGCTGCAGAAGCTGACAGGCGAGGGTTTCCGCAGCGTGATTTTTTACCTGATTCAGCGTATGGATGCCGAGGTTTTCCAGCCGGCCGACCACATCGATGCCGCCTATGGCCGCGCGCTGCGACGCGCCGTGGCAAGCGGGGTGGAGATTCTGGTTTACGATGTGGCCATCGATTTCGAGAAGATTCGCATCCGTCGGCCCGTGCCGGTGCGCATGTGAGACCGGGAAGGCTGCGAAAATCCGGGGTGGCCCCGCCGAAGCTGCCGCAGAAAAATATAGTGCTTTTCAATTTTTTTTGAGGGGATATTGACAATTTTTCATGTAGCGATTAAGGTGCACTTAATAAAATGCCGATACAAAACATTTTTTTCTTTGTTTTCAGGCGTTTTTTGGGGTAAGGTGTTAAAGAGTCGATTGCAAAAGCCGATCATCTTTATATGATACCTCAAGCACAGCCATTACCCGCCAAGCAAAACTTCCGAGACGTCCTCTGGCTTTTCAAAGCCGAGAACCAGATTCCCTTCAGGCCCAAACGGCGCAAACCCGAATTCGTGGCGAACCTGATCAACTACCTGCATTTCAGTAACGATCGGCTCCTGATTCATTTCAGCGATGCGGGGGAATCCGATCACGGGTTGCTGGCGGCCACCCCCGAGCCATGCCGTGACGGCACCTTCGCCTGCAGGATGGAGGATGCCGCCGTCCTGGAAAACAACGCATCCGCCTTTCCGAGACACATCCTCATAGAGGATGGCAAGCAGGTGCTCATCGCCCCGGTGGAGTTGATGTCCACCGACAGGGACAGCCTCATTCTCAGGCTTGAAGGCAAGGCTTTTCTCCTGGGGAGGCGCCGCAGAAGGCGTTTCCGGGCCGCAAAGATCGACGTCCGCCTGAACGCGGGTGAATCCGAGTACACGGGAACGCTGCTGGATTTCAACAGAAAGGCCTACCACCTCGAGCTGGAGAACGCCGACGCGGATGTATTGGACGGCCAGGCGCTCACCTTGACGCTGCTGAGAAACGATGCCGTTGTCCTGCAGGCCGCTTGCAGCCTGATCCGGAAATGGCGGCGGAACGGGAAAACAGGGCTGGTGGTCAAACTGTGCGGAGACACGGTTTCGAGATTCAGGAAAAGGGAAATTCGCAATCCCCGGGTCAAGCTGGATCCCCCGCCGGCCGTCAGTTTCCGCCATCCCGTTTCGGGGAAAGCGATCCAGATTCACACCCGTGAAATCTGTTCTTCCGGCTTTTCCGTGCGTGAACGCAGGGACGAGGCGGTTCTCGTGCCGGGTATGATCATTCCCGACGCGTGTATCCACCTTCCCGGATCCGATCCGATTCGGTGCGCGGTGCAGGTGGTTCACGAGCGCGAAGACAAAGAGGCGGATGATCTGTGTTTCGGTCTGTGCTTCGTGGATATCGACCTGCAGGACTACACCCGGCTGAGCCAGGTCATCTGCCGGGCCACGGACAAACACAGTTTCATTTCCGAGGGCGCCGATGTGGAGGCCCTGTGGGATTTCTTTTTCGCCACCGGATTTATCTATCCCGATAAATACGCTTATATCCAGACCCAGAGAAAGGGGTTTCTGGAAACCTATGAAAAAATTCTGAACCGCAATCCGCGTGTTTCGAAGTATTTTATTTTTCAGGAGCATGGCAGGATCCTGGCGCACATCAGCCTCGTGCATGCCTACCACCGGGCATGGATGGTGCACCACCATGCCGCCCGGACCGGCGAAAACCCCAGGGCCGGCCTTACGGTTCTCAAACAGGCCATGTATTTCTTGAACGATATGCACCGGTTCCCTTCTTTGGAAAGCGACTACGCGGTTTGCTATTACCGGCCGGACAACCGGTTCCCAAAACAGGTTTTCGGAGGCTTTGCCAAGGCACTGAACGACCGCCTGGGCTGTTCCGAGGACCTGTGGGCGTATATGACGCTGAGAAAGCGGCCCGGCGATGGAAACATGCCCAGCGGGTGGCGCCTGTCCAGGCTTTCCAGAGCAGACAAGCGCAAGACGGAAAAGTGGTACAATGAAAGATGGGGAGGGCTTGCGATCGATGCGCTGGGGCTGGCCAAGCCAGGGGAGGCATCGTCAGAACTGGAAAGGCACTATGAACAGAGCGGCATCGGCCGCAAGACCGAACTTTATGCTTTGAAACGCGACGGGGCGTTGGTGGCCGTGTTCATTCTGAACCACGCCGATCCGGGGTTGAATTTTTCCGGGTTTCTCAATTGTATCCAGATCCTGGTACTTCGAGAAGAACTAGCGGACTGGAAGGCACTTGAAAGGGTCAGCCGGAAGCTGATGACTCATTATGAGGATTACGTTTTGCCGGTGCTCGGCTTTCCCTTTTCGTGGGCCCAGAAAAGGGATGTTCCCTTCGCGAAAAAGTATGTTTTCTGGGTCACCAATCTTTCATCCAGCGGGGATCGGTTCATGGAATTTACCAACAGAAAGTTCAAATTCTGACACACCGGGGATCCGGTCGCTGACCCGGCGCTTTCCATACGGGATCGATGGGGTGCGGGGCTGTAAACTGCAACAGATCGTCGAAAGGCCGCCTAAGGTTTCGTGCCTTTGCACATGATCAGGGGGGTGTAGGTAAAACGCCTCGGGTCCCGGAAAAAGTTCTCAAAATCCCTGAAAAACCCCTTGACCCCTTCCGGGTAGCCAGCAAATAGTTGTTTTTCCCGGCTGGTGATCATTTCTACTTTTTTTATCCAGTTGAAAAAATCCCGGTCCATCAATTGGCCGTAAATCAGATGGTGAGGCCTCATCTCGACGCTCACATCCCCGTAGCCAAGATCGTATAATATGGTGTAAAGCTTACGCCCGACGAATTGGTCGAAATTATATTTTGTCTCAAGCAGGTTCAGGATTTCCGGCAGGACAGCCCGTATCTTTTCCGGCAGGGGGAAATGATTCATACAGTTGTTGTCGAGGTCCAAAAGACAAAGCGCCCCGCCCTGTTTCAGCGTTGCGGAAAGGTTGGAAACAATCTGAACCAGTTCATTGCGGTTGTATTCGAGTACGAATCGTGCCCAGACCAGATCAAAATGATCCTTATAGGGAAGGGAATCGCGAAGATCGTGTTTTACGAATTGAATTCCCGGCGGGTTTTCGTATTTCTTTTTCGCATACGCGATGCGTTTTTCTGAATAATCGACTCCGAGGACGCTCCCGCTGGGACCCACCATCGTGTGCAAAATACGGGTCACAATGCCTGGGCCGCATCCGGCGTCCAATATTTTCAATCCCTCACCCACGCCGCACCACTCGGCCTGGCTGCGCACGGCATCGGGATCGGTTTTCAATTCCAGTCGGAGTTCTTCGTCGGGACTCTCCATAAGGTAGGATTTCACACGTTTCTCCTCATTTTCTTTCCGGGCAATGGGGGATTTTTATTTATTATTGCAGCCCTAAAATGATATGCTTATCGAAATGGATATTCAACACCAAAAGCCAACTGAAATGCCCTTGGGTAATCCCCCGGCTTTGCCGGGCGACGCATCAACGTTTGACATTTACGGGAAAAAATGAAAGCCCCGCCAAATGTGAACCGCTCAAATTCACCAAGGGGAGGCTTTCATGCACCACGGTTCGAGTCTAAACCATAGCCGCTGGGAATGCAAATACCATTTTTATTTTGGAAAGCAGTG
>JAMOVG010000329.1 GCA_027061725.1 Desulfobacteraceae bacterium | reverse complement strand
CGGGCGCGGGGACTTCAACTTCTGGATTTCCATCGGCATCTACGTTTTTTCCACCCTGTCCTACGTCAGCCTGTGCGTTTGGCTGGTGCCGAATTTTCCCGTGGTGTTCTTCCTGGCCTACGGCTTCATCTACACCCCCATCGTGTCTTACATTACCGCACGCATGGAGGGCATCGCGGGCCAGTTCGTGAGCCTTCCCATGGTGCGCGAGGCCAGCTTCATCGCCGGGTCACGCTTTTTTGGCTATCAGGGCATTGAAATCTGGTACGCGCCCATCCCCATCCACAACTACGGTGCCGCCACGGTCAACTTCCGCGAGATCGAGCTCACTGGCACCAGCATCCGGGGTATCATCAAGGCCGAGATCGTGGTGTTCCCGGTGGTTATGATCGCCAGTCTGCTTTTTTCGCAGTTCATCTGGCAGTTGGCGCCTATTCCGTCCGCCAGCTATCCTTACGCCCAGGAGATGTGGCACCTGCAGGCGCTCAACTCCCTGCTCATGCAGACATCCACCCTGGAAGGCAACTCGCTGTTCTACCAGGCGCTCAACGGGCTGTACGTCAGCCTGGGGCTGGGGTTCGGCGTGATCACTTACATCCTGCTGATGCTCTTCGGGCTGCCCATCCTGCTGATCTACGGGGTGGTGCGGGGGCTCGGGCAGAGCACCCCCCACGGCATGATCCTGGAGGTGGTGGGGGCGCTGCTGGGACGCTTTTTCTTTTTGAAGCGATATGGTAAGATGTGGCGGCAATACGCCCCGGTCCTGCTGGCGGGCTTTTCCTGCGGCATGGGCCTGACCGGCATGTTCGCCATGGGCTTCACCCTGATTCTGAAGTCCCTGGGGCGCCTGGCGTATTGATTTGTCCCCATTGCCTTTGCAGGAGGCCTGACCATGAAAAATCGCATTGTTGCCTTCGTCGCCCTGATGCTGCTGCCGTTTGCCGGCGTGGCCCTGGCCAAGGCCCCCCACGAAGTGGCCGGGTTCGTTCTCAACACCGACATCTCGCAGTACAAGGACCGCGTGGACATGGACACCTCCATGCCTGTGCGTTACCACGAGTATCTCAGGGAGGTCCAGATTTCCCACGTGCCCGGCTTCAAATCCGGCATCATCACGTACGGTACCTGCGCCCACCCCAACCGCATCGTCAAAATCCGGCTGAAGTACCAAGACTATTCCAAGTCCTTTTTCGAGGAACTGCTGGAGAAGTTCAAGCAGCGCTTTGGCCGCGATCCCGAGTGGAAAGGGGACCCCTTCAACGTGGTCATTGCCTGGAAATGGTCCTTCGTGGACAAGGACGGCAACCATATCAGCCTGATCCTGCAGCACAACGTGCTCAACGAGGAGCAGAAGCTGGGCAACGTGGTCAAGCTGAGCATGCGCAACCTGATCGAAGACGAACGGGCCTGTTACGAAAAGAAGCACCCCCGCCGGGAAAGGACGCCGAAAAAGGAAAAAATCGAGCGTGGCCAGGAGTTCTGGCGGCAGTGCATTCCCCGGTGATTGCATGGCGGCCGACGCCCCGCAGGACTTTAAAACCATCGCCTGGAACGGCATTTCTTTTCGGGTGCCGCAGCCGTGGGAGGCATTGCGCCTGGGGAAAAACTACCTGATGTTGGAAGACCGCGGGCGCCCTACCATGGAAGTCAAATGGGGGGCCATACGTGGCCGCTTTTCCGCCGACCGACAGCTCAAGCGGCTGGCCGCGGCTTCGCGCAAGGCGGACCAGCCCTTGCGCGGCGGGGCGCTTCCGCGGCACTGGCGACGGGCCGTGGCCGCATATGAGGTCACGGCCTTTGCCTGGGCCGACCGGCAGGTAAGGGCCGAGGGTGTGCTGCTCTACTGCGCTACCTGCGGCACGGCCAGCATGGTCCAGTTTTTTTCGCCGGCCGCAACAGAAGCGACCGCCGCCGTGCTGGCCTCCTTCCGGGATCATCCCGGCGGCGAGCGCGTGGCGTGGCAGGTGTTCGATATCGGCTTTCGGCTTGCGCCGCGGTACCGGCTGGATCAATTTCGTTTCGAACCCGGTCAGTACCGCCTGGTTTTCAGGGCCGGCGGGGAAGTGGTGACGCTGCTGCGCTGGGGGCCGGCCAACGTCCTGCTGGCAGGGGGGAGTCTCTGCGACTTTGCCGCCCGGCGTATGGGCGGGGCGCACCGACCCTGGCGCGAGCAGCGGGACGGCGACATCCAGGTTCTGGAGTGGCACGGCCCCCGGACGCCGCTGTCCCCGTGGCGTAGAGTGATGGCGCCCATGCAGGTGCAGGCCGCCCGCCTGTGGCACCTGCCCCGGCAGAATCGCATCCTGGCGGTCACCATCGAGGCCCGGCGTCCTGCGACCGAGGGCCTGCTGGAAGACGTGTGCAGCACCTATGTCGTTGTTTAAGCGCAAATCCAAGGATTCGCCGCTTTCCCGGGAAGAGGCCCTGGCCTGTGTGCCGGTCCGCAGCGCGGCCGCCCGGGAAAGCCGGCTGGAATCGGGGGACATCCTGATTGTCTACCCGCAGACCATGCGGCCGTGGGCCAGGGCGCTGCTGGGCCGTTTTGCCAAAAGCGCCGCTGCCTCCGCCCCCGTCAAAAAACTGCAACTGGACCAGCTGGGCAGCAGTGTGTGGGAGATGATCGACGGTCGGCGCAGCGTCAGGCAGATTGCCGCCGCCTTTGCCAGAAACCACCGCATGCCCTACCGCGAGGCCGAGTTTTCGGTCACCCAGTTCCTGCGGGAACTGGGTAAACGCGGGCTGGTGGGTATGAAATGGGAACCGCGAAAATGAGCGATACCGATCGACAGGCACGGCTGGAGCGCTACCTGGCGCATCATACCGACGAGCTGTCCCCCCTGCTGCGGCAGCTATTGGAGGAAACCGAACGCGAAACCGGCCGCAGCCGCTGGAGCATCGGCAAGATCGAGGGGCGCCTGCTGCAGATGCTGATCCGCCTTTGCGGGGCCCGGCGGGTGGTGGAGGTGGGCACTTTCACCGGCTTTTCAGCCCTCATGATTGCCGAAGCCCTGCCCGCCGACGGGCGGTTGATCACCTGCGAGATTGACCTCAAGGTGGCCGATATCGCCAGGAAATATTTTCAGGAAAGCCCTTACGGAGACCGCATCCAGCTGGAGCTGGGAGACGCGTTGGAGACCTTGCGGCGCATGGACCCCCAGTCGGTCGATGTGGTGTTTATCGACGCCGACAAACCGGCCTACGGCCTGTACTACGACCAGGCGCTGCGAATCCTGCGGCCCGGCGGCCTGGTGTTCGTGGACAACGTACTGTGGAAGGGCAAGGTGCTGGGGCCCCGCATCACCAACGAAAACGCACGCCCTATCGCGGCCCTCAACGAGAAGATCCGGAACGATAACCGGGTGGAAAAGGTCATGCTGGGTATCCGCGACGGCGTCTACCTGATCCGCAAGAAACAGGAGCAGGAGCGCTTGTCCGCGGATTGAAGCCTCCCTGGCTTGACCGATGGGGGGCCGTCATTGTCGATACCGTGAACCGGAAGTAAGCAGAAAAAGGTGATCATGCGCACTGCACTCGTGGCCACGATGCTGGTTTTGTTCTTTCTGGGCGGTTTTTCTCAGGCGGCCGAAAAGGACGCTTTCGAGATCGAAACCGAAGGCAGCTGTCGTATAGCGGCGGGCTCTGCGGTTGAACTGGCCCGGGCCGTGGCGCTCTTCAACGCCAAACGCAAGGCGGTGGAACTCGCCGGGCGTTATCTTTCCCACATGCGCCTCATCAAGGCCTACCGCGAGAACAAGGAGGAAGTCTACAGCCTGGCCGCCAGCGCCATTGCGGCCAGAATTCTGGCCGAGAAAAAAGAAAAAGTGGGGAGCGACACCTTCTATCGGTGCCGTATCCGCGTACGCGTACAGCCGGCGGATTTCATTCGGGCGGAGATCGCCGCCGCCGCCATGGAAGAGGACGAGGCGCGTAAACCCTTTCGTGAGGAAGTCGAGCAGCCGCTTCCGGCCGACATCAACCCTGGCCGGGACATCGCGTGGGTGTACCTTTTCCTGCGGCAGAAGAAGTGGCGGCCCGCCATCATCTACCTCGACCACCTCGAAAAGAAGTACCCTGACTGGGACAGCATTTACATGGCCAAGGCCATCACCTACTACATCCTCCACAACCCGGTGTTCATGCGCAAGGCGCTGCAGAAAGCCTGCCGGCTGGGAAACGCCGTGGCCTGCAGCGATCTGAAGCACCTCAAGCGCGTGCAGGAACGGGATTTCGGCCTCTCCATACCGGACTGAAAAGCCGCTTTGCCGATCCCGCCGTGTCCGGGGGCCGTGCTTATCCGTAGTGCGGGTTTACAGCCACGGAGATCATCGTATAGCCCACGTCGGCCAACCCGTTGCGCACCCTATTTGCCGCCAAGTACAATTTTATCGTGACGCAATCCCAAAAAAATATATAAAATAAAAAAGTTGGGTAACAGTGCGAAAAACAACGAGGCTGGACCCATGACTCGAAAAAACCCAAACGCCCCCAAAAAGGGTCAGAAAATCAAGGTCGAACCCATTCGCGAGATCAAGGACATTAACCTGATCAAACGTTTGTTGCGAGACAAACCCCGTGACTTGGCGCTATTCACCCTAGGGATCAACACCAACCTGCGGGCATCGGATCTTTTAAGGCTCAAGGTCCGCCAGGTCATGGACGTCGAGCCCGGCGGCAGCATTGAGATCCAGGAAAAAAAGACGGGCAAGATCAAGATCGTGACCCTAAACCGAACCTGTGTGGATGCCGTCCGGAAGCTGCTGGATAGGGAAAAATACCAGCCGGATGATTACCTGTTTAAAAGCAAGAAGGGGCCAGTGCTGCTGGTGCCCACCGTGCACAACCTGGTCAAGGGGTGGTGTGCGGCCATCAAACTTAAAGGAAACTATGGGTCGCATACCCTGCGCAAGACCTGGGGCTATCATCAGCGTGTAACGTTTAAGGTGGACATCCCCACGCTGATGGCGTGTTTCAACCACAGCTCCCAGAAGCAGACCCTGGATTACCTGTGTATTCAGCCCGAGCAGAGAAGGGACGTGTACCAGAACGAACTGTAACAGCGGCGCGCGTGCCGATGCGGTGGGTGCTTCAGGCTGCGCATTTGGTGTGCCTGCGGCCGGCATGTCGGCTAGCCGCTTGCGGGACAGCGCTGCAAAGTGAATCCATGAAAACAACTTCCAGCAGAGGCCTTTTTAGCCGCGGTACGCCAGGCCGATGCGTTCTCATCGGGGCGGGTGCCGTTGCCTTTGCCTGTATACTTTGGCAGACGGCACATTGGACGCGTATTTTTGAGCTGCGGCGCATCAGGGCGGCGGCGCGTGACGCCCTGAGCGTATACGTTGGCGACCTGCAGAGCGAGCTGGATAAATTCGAGGCCCTGCCGCTGATCCTGGCCCAAAATCCGCTGTTTGTTCAATTGCTGTCCCATCCGGATCAAAGACGACTGGCGACCCGGGTCAATATCGAACTGGAGCGGATCAACCGGCTGGCCGAAACGTCCGCCATTTACATTCTCGACCGCAGGGGACTGACGATTGCCTCGAGCAATTGGCGGGGGCCGATTTCATTCGTCGGGGAGGACCTGAGCTTCAGGCCCTATTTCCAGCAGGCCATGCAGGGCCGACCGGGGCGCTATTTTGCGCTGGGCACTACCTCCAAGGTCCGCGGTTACTACTTTTCAGCCCCCATTCGGTTTGGCGAGCGCATCGTGGGCGTCATCACCGTCAAGGTCCAGCTGCACCGGCTGGAGAATATCTGGTCCCAGGGATCCGAGAAAGTGGTGGTGACCGACCATTATGGCGTGATTTTCATCACCAGCTACGCCCCGTGGAAATTCTGTTCGCTGTGGCCCCTGGATCCGGAAATCGCCGAGGCCCTGCGACGGAGCAGGCGTTACGGCGATATTCAGCCGCGGCCGCTCACTTCGACCGTTCACCACGGCAATGCCGGGGATGCCGAAGTGATCAATCTCGAGGGCAGCATGCTGCCCGATTCAGACCAAGTGCGGCAGGCGGATTACTCGCGCCACCCCTTTCTGCTCCAGTCCTACGACATGCCGGATGCCGGCTGGACGGTTCATATTCTCTCGGACATCTCCCACGTGAAAACGCAGGTGCGCAACATGGTGCTGCTGGCGGGGTCCCTGATCGTTACGCTCCTGTTGGGCGGCCTCCTGCTGCATCACCGCCGCCGTGCCCGGCAGGAGCGCGAGGCCCTGGAGCGGCGTTCCCGGAAAGCCCTGGAAGAAGCCAACCGGATGCTCGAGCAGCGCGTCTTGGAACGCACGGCCGAGCTGACGGACATCAACCAGCGTTTGCGCCAGGAGATCCGGGAACGGCAGCACACCGAATCCGAATTGCGGGCCGCCCAGCAGGGACTGGTTCAGGCCGGCAAGCTGGCCGCCATCGGTCAGATGGCCGCCGGCATTACCCATGAAATCAACCAGCCCTTGGCCGCCATCCGCATGTTTGCCGACAATGCGCTGGTTTTTCTTGATCGGGCGGCGGTGCGCGACGTGCGCGCCAACCTGCAGGACATCGTCGAATTGGTGGGGAAAATAGCGGAAATTACCGATCATCTGAAGTCTTTTGCGCGCAAGTCACCGGGCAGGCCCACGGCGGTGCCCGTTGGCCAAGCCATAGAGAACGCCCTGGTGCTGCTCGACAACCAAATCCGGAAAATTGATGCGCGCATCGACTGCCGCTTGCCGCCGGCAGATACCATGGTGCTGGGCGATCCGATCCGCTTGGAACAGGTCCTGGTCAACGTTATCCGCAACAGCCTGGATGCGGTGGCGTCACGATCCAGAAGGGAGGTCCGCATTCGCGTCCACGTGGGACCGGAACAAGTCACTGTGGTGGTACACGATTCTGGACCGGGAATTGCAAAGAAACATATGCATCGGCTTTTCGACGCCTTTTTTACCCGCCGAAAAGATGGAAAGGGCCTGGGGCTGGGGCTGTCCCTTTCCCTGGCCATCGTCAAGGATTTCGGTGGCACCATCATTCCGTCCAATGACGCCGGCGGCGGGGCGGTAATGTCCATCGTTTTGCGCCGTGTACAGGTGAATCAGGAGAAGGCCCAGTGAGCAGCCGCGGCTCGGTCATATTTATCGACGACGATGAGCACGTTTGTCGTGCCGCCGAACAGACCCTCCGGCTGGCGCGTTACGACGTCACCACTTTCCGCCGGGCCCGTCGGGCCATGGAGATAATTACTCCTCACTGGCCGGGGGTGGTGGTCGCCGACGTCAAGATGCCAGATATCGATGGCTTTGCCATGCTGCGCTGGACGATTCGGCAGGACCCGGACCTGCCGGTCATTCTGGTCACGGGCCACGGCGATGTCATCATGGCTGTAAACGCCATGCGGGAGGGGGCCTACGACTTCATCGAGAAGCCGCTGTCCGCCGACCACCTGGTGGATGCCGTAGGACGGGCCATTGAAAAGCGCCGCCTGGTGTTGGATAACCGGGCGCTGCGGGCGGAAGTCGAGAACAAGGAGGGAATCGAGTCGGTCATCATCGGACGCAGCGGCGCCGCCCAGCATCTTCGCAAAACGATCCTGAATATCGCCGACACCGGTGCCGATGTACTCATCACCGGAGAGACCGGCACCGGCAAGGAGCTGGTTGCCCGATGCTTGCACAACTACAGCCAGAGAAGGGATCGGCCCTTTGTGGCCATCAACTGCGGTGCCATTCCGGAATCGATCATTGAAAACGAACTTTTCGGCCATGAGCCGGGTGCTTTCACCGGTGCCGACCGCCGGCACATCGGCAAGCTCGAACAGGCTGACGGAGGAACCCTGTTCCTCGATGAAATCGAGTCCATGCCCATGGTGCTGCAGGTCCGGCTGCTGCGCGTGCTGCAGGAAAGATGCATTGAAAGACTGGGCGGCAGTGAGACCCTCAACCTCGACCTGCGGGTTATCGCAGCGACCAAACGCAATTTGGAAGAGGCCAGTGAACGGGGCGAGTTCCGATCCGATCTCTACTATCGGTTGAATGTCGCGGTGATCGACATCCCGCCGTTGCGTCAGCGGGTGGAAGATATTCCACTTTTATTCGCCCATTTTCTCCACCGGGCAGCCAGGCGCCTGGACCGCCAGCCACCGGATGTGGTTACCATTCGTCTGCACCAGCTCATGCAGCACTCCTGGCCCGGCAACGTCAGGGAACTGCAAAATGCTGCCGAGCGTGTCGTCCTGGGGCTCGACGAGAGTATACCGGCCATACGGTCCGGTGACGATGCCAATCCCGGCCGGTCCCTCCATGAACAGCTGGCGGCATTTGAAAAATGCATTATTGAGCAAGAACTCAGGCGCAACAGGGGCAACATTACGGCTACCTACGAAGCCCTCGGATTGCCCCGCAAGACCCTCTACTATAAAATGAAAAAGTATAATATCAACCGGGAAGACTTCACCTGAAGACAACCTCCCCCGGGCGGTGTCTCTGCAGCCGGTTCACCGTGGGCCATTTTATGCCCAGCCGTGCCGCCATCGTGGGCAAAAATCGACCCATCAGCGGCCGCTCCATCTCCCCTGCCGCTGCGGGCCCGATGCATTTCGTCTGGTGGGCGGTTTTTGCCCGCCCATACCCTACGAGCGCCTGCGTATTCCCTTGCCCTGTTTTTGCCTGCCCCGGGCGGTGTGGCGGTATTGCGCATTGAAGACGCGATGTTTTCACTAGAAGGCCTGCCGTGGCAATGGCATTGGTTTTGCTTTCCTTTTGGGTATAGAACAACCGACGGGCGTCTGCCTTATCCGCATCAGGAGCCCGTTGAGCTTCTTGTTGTATCCCCGTTTACCATCAGGTTTTCGTAAAACCCACCGCGGCGGAGCGCCGGTAATAGTTGCCGGACGCTCTGTCCGCCGGCGTTTCCGGTCCCAGGACATGCGGCTTGCGGAAATTGTTTTTGGCCTGCACCCCCGTGTTTGTTCAACGTCATGGAAACAAGGAGGAAAAATGAAGCACTTCAGTCTGAGTACGGCCGGGGCGTGGATCACGGCATTGTGTCTTGTTCTAATGCTGTCCGCCCCCTCTTTTGCCCAAGAGATTGTGAGCAATTCGCCGGTACTGTCGAAAATTGTCTCCAGCCAAAGCCTTCGGGTGGGCGTTAATCCCCAATTCAAACCGTTTTCTTTTAAACAAAATGGAAAACGGGTGGGAGTCGACATCGACATCGCCGGCCTGCTTGCCAAAAAGCTGGGCGTCAATGTCGATATCATCACTCCCAAGTCGTTTTCGGACCTGATTCCTATGTTGCTCGCCGACAAGGTCGATATCATCATCGCCGGCATGAGCATCACTTTTGACCGCGCCAAGGTGGTCGATTTTTCGAATCCCTACTTCGATACCGGCTTGTCCATCCTGCTCAATAAAATCACCACCACCCGCTTGGGCATCTCGGCGGCTCCCAGCTACACGGTGCTGCACGACGAACTGCTGCGCAACGGAAAGGCCAACCAACTCGTTGTGGCCGTTACCGAAGGCAAGGCTCCCCAACGTGTCGTCCCGCGCTTCTTTCCCCAAGCGCAGATCAAAGCCTATCCTAGCAACGAGGCCGCCGCAGAGGCAACGCTCAAAGGCGAAGCCGATATCATGGTACACGATGAAATCTTCCTGAAAGTGTGGCTCAAGGAAAACGCCAAACGCGCCAGTTTCCGGCTCGTGGTGCTGGATCCCCCATTTAAACCGGATTTTTATGGTTTTGCCATCCGCAAGGGCAACCAGGATTTTCTGAACCTGCTGAATGTTTTCGCCCTGGAACTCCAGTCCAACGGTCACGTGGTGCAGTTCATGGGCAAATACCTGCCGGTCAAGTCGCGTGTCGTTACCCGCAGCTACAACATCAGCGAAGACTATTACGGAGGTGACTGATATGGGTGGTGTGGAAAAGAAAAAAGGACTGGATCTCCAGTGGAAAATCCTTATCGGTATCGTCGCCGGTATCAGCCTGGGCATCGGCATTAATATCGCCATGGGGGCCGGCATCACAACGGGCCCTGTATTTTACATGAAGACGCTTTTCAAATACGGTGGCGACATCTTCATCCGCCTGCTGCGCATGTTGATCGTTCCCCTGGTGTTTGCCTCCATTTTCATGGCCGTCGCCAATCTCGGAGATGTACGCAAGCTGGGCAAAATCGGCGGCAAAACCATCGGCTACTACATGCTGACCACGGCGTTGGCGGTGCTGATCGGGTTGGTTGTGGTCAACATCATCAACCCCGGCATCGGCATCGACAAGGAAGCGCTGTCGGCGCTGAACATCAGTACCGAAGTACCGGCCAAGGTGAGCAAACAGGGAGTCGGTGAACGCAGCCCCGTCATTATCATCGTCGACACTTTCGTGAACATGATTCCAAAGAACCCTGCTGCCGCTTTTGCCAAGGGCGATGTGCTGCAGATTATCTTTTTCACCATTTTCCTGGCGGTTTTTGCCTCCATCGTGGGGCGCGATTCCGAACCCATGACCCAGGTGATCAACGCCATCGACCGCATCATGCAAAAAGGAATCATGGCGGTGATGGCCATCGCCCCATACGCCATTTTCATGCTGGTGGCAGCCATTTTCATGGATTTGGGCTTTGCGGCACTCAAAGCCCTGGGCAAATATGCCGTCACTGTGCTGCTGGGACTTTTTATTCACGGGTTTATTACGCTGCCGATCCTGGTTGCCGTCTTCGGCCGCTACAATCCCCTCCGCCTCATGAAAGCGCTATCGCCGGCCATGATGACGGCTTGGTCCACAGCCTCCAGCGCGGCGACCCTGCCCGTGACCATGAGCAATCTGGAAAAGCGCGCCGGTGTGGATGGCCGCATCGGAAATTTTGTGCTTCCTCTGGGCGCCACCATTAACATGGACGGCACCGCCCTGTACGAATCTGTCGCCGTGATCTTCATTGCTCAGCTGCTGGGGGTGAAGTTGACGATGGGCATGCAGATCGTCATTTTCATTACGGCTTCACTTGCCGCCATCGGGGCCGCGGCCATTCCCGGCGCCGGACTGGTCACCATGGGAATCGTGTTGACCGCCGCCGGTTTGCCCCTTGACGGAATCGGCCTGATTCTCGCCATCGACCGCATTTTAGACCAATTTCGGACGGCCATCAACGTATGGGGTGATGCCACTGCCGCTGTGGTTGTGGGACGGGGCGAGAATGCCATCAGAGAGGTCACCGAACTGGACAGTGATCGAAACTGAAACCGCCACGGTTTAGTGTCAAAGGAGAAGAGGATGGATTTCCCCAAACAGATTCATGATTTCATGTTGCATAATGTTGCCGGGCACTGGACATACAAGGGCAAAGCGTTGCAAAGCGCCCAGTACATCCGTCTCGGCTCTCGAATGAGCCTGTATATTCAAACCATTGCCAACAAGCAGGGCGATCTGGAATACATGGTCCGGTTGCGAGACAGTTTCATTCTGGGGGGCATTCAAAGCCTGAAGGAAGCCGTCGATATCGCCAAGGAGATCATCGAAGAAAATAAACTATTCATAGAGCAGTCGAGCCTATAGGCAATTCGTCCGGGACAGACCGAAAACGGTCCTCGGCCCGGCTGCTTCCCTGGAGCCGGTGGCTTTGCCCAGATGTATGCAGTGACGCGCCCCTGCCCCGGTGGGGCGCGTCCGCCTGTATGGCGTCTTGCTTGAGATGGCGTTGTGGATGCAACATCGGCCGCTGCAGATGAGGTGAAATCGGGAATCCCCGAAAGGTTTTCAATCCCGTGGCGACCACGTTTGATGAACCGCCGACACCCGACAAGCGCGCATCAAGGCGGTTACCCTGCGGTCAACACCGCTCGAATGGTGGCCAGCAACGCTTCAATGCGATAGGGTTTGGCAATAAAGCCCTTGCCTCCCGCTTTTAAAACATCGTCCCTGATTTTACGGGTGACTTGGCCGCTGGACATAATTACTTTGATTTCCGGATCTATCTCAAGTAACCGCTCAAGACAGGTAAAGCCACTTGTTTTCGGCATGTAAATATCCATAATCACCAAATCAATCGTCTTTTTGTGCCGCGTATAGTATCGAATCGCTTTTTCCGGCGTGTCGGCGGTAATTACCGTATATCCATGCTGGGTCAGCAAATGCTTGCTGACATCCAGAATCGGGAGTTCGTCATCCACCATCAGGATCGTTTCGGAGCCCTGCACCCGGATTTGTGTTTCTGCATCACTGGCGACCACCGCGTCCATATCTATTGCTGGAAAATAGATATCAAAGCGTGTGCCATATTGGGGCCTGCTGTTGCAAATGATATGTCCCCCATGCTGCTTGACAATGCCATAAACCATGGAAAGTCCCAGCCCCGTACCTTCCCCGCTCTTTTTGGTCGTGAAAAACGGATCGAAAATACGCTCGACAACGTCCTTTTCCATGCCATGGCCGGTATCGGTGATCGAGAGAACAACATAGCTTCCACTATCCAGGCCAACTCTGTCGCCCTGGGTTTTGGATAAATGGATATTTTCCGTCTGGATCGTCAGACGGCCGTTTTCTCCCATGGCGTACCCGGCATTGATGCACAAGTTCAGCAGCACCTGTTCTAATTGAACATTATCGGCCCGAATCAGTTTCAAATTCGGATCCAGCAAAAGGCGTATTTCGATCATTTTTGACAGGCTTCTTTCGATCAGCCGCAACGAATGCTTAATGACCTGATTCAGGTCTGTTGGCTTGAGTTCGCTTTTTATTTCTCGGCTAAAGGTCAGGAGCTGGCGGACAACACCGCTGGCCTTGAGAGCGATTTCCTCTATTTGCTTTAGAAATTTCAGGTCTGGATCGCCTTCTTTTCTATTGAACATCATGACCTGAACATAGCCGTATATTCCCTGAAGAATATTGTTGAAATCATGGGCAATGCCGCTGGCCAGGGTGCCTACCGCTTCCATCTTTTGTGCATGCATCAATTGACGCTGAAGCTTCTCCTTTTCCTTTTCAGCCTGCGTTCTGTTGGCAATCTCCTGTTTCATTTGCTCGACGTGCCGTGCGTTGGCCAACGCGAGCGCAATCGTTTTGCCGATGGAAAGCAGGGTTTCAATCTGATCCGCCTCCCATTGCACTTTATCCTTGAAGAGCAGGTTCATTACCCCGAAAACGTCATCTCCATACATCAAAGGCACGGCCAGAATGCTTTTCAATCCCATGGTAACCAGCGAACGATAGGCTTTTGCTTCGATTCGCGGATCGTTCTCGATATCGTTGCATATGATGATTTTCTTGGCTGTGATTGCCTCCCCGGTCAAATTACCGTGAATCGGAAGACTTTCGCAAACATGGTGGAGCCCGTTTTCAAACCCGCTGGATGCCAGCAAATACATCCTGTCGTCTCCTTCCCGGTATTCGAAGAAGGCTACCAGTGGCGACTGGCTGTAGTTGGCCATGGAATCAACCGCCTGCTGTACGACGGATTTGTAATCGAGTGATCGGTACAGTCTATTGGCAATATCGTTGATGGTCTCAAGCGATTTCATTTGGGAAAGCAGGCGTTGGCGAGCGGCTTCCAGTTCTTGATTGCTTTTTTTCAGTTCGTTTGTTTTGGCATTTACCTTGATCTCCAGCACAATGAAGCCTACCACGAAAAGCGCCAGCATTGTGGCTGTCAATACCAGGGTCAAAACCAACCAGTGCGGCAGGCGTCGGGGCTGTATGCCCTCGATCCATTCCATAAAAGATGTGTAATAGACGGATTGTTCGTCTTTTTTCAGCTGCCTTATGTGTTGGTCGATGGTTCTGATGAGCCATCGGTTTTTATTCTTGGGAACAGCAAAATAAAGATTCTTCGGGCAGCAGATGATCCCCGTCCGCCTTACATGGTGCTGGGATTCGTTCACTAGGCCAAACAGTCGGCTGATGAGGCCCGCATCGACGATCCCCTGGTCGATGGCGCGAAATACGCTAGCGAAGCTGTCCACTTCCCGGAAACGGCAGTCGATGTCCAGACGCTTCAGCTTTTCTTTGAACTCCTCGTAGGAAACGTCACCGCGCATAGCGGCGATGGTTTTCTCCCGCAGATCCAAGATGGAGTCGACGGTTGAATCTTTGGGGACATAAATGACGGCCCAATTGGAAAACAGAGATTCTTTGGAAAAATCAAAAAGGCCGATTCGGGTCACGGAATCGGCCACATCCAAAAGCAGGTCTATTTGCTGGTTTTGAAGGCGAATCAAACACTGTTCCCAAGTGCCTGGAACGTAAATCAGTTTCCAGTTTTCGTCCCTGGCGATATGCTCCAGAATGTCGATAAAAAATCCCCTGGGCACTCCCTTTTTGTCGATAAAGACTTTCGGCTTGTTCTGGTATACACCAACGCGAATGACTTTTTGGGATGCACGAGCGAAAGACATGACGCTGAAAATAACCAGCGCAGAGATGATCAATGTTTCCGAGAACCGTTTCATTATCTGCAGTATCAAATGCCGTTTGAGATGGTGCACGTACGCCAGCGCCATTTACTCCGGTTCTGCGCCAAATGCGAAAATCGCTTAACGTAGAATGCACGCTGTTGGGCAAACAGCCATCGCTATCTTTTAAAGATACCGGTATCTATAGGATTTTGTCAGAAATTTTTGTATATTGCGTCATTTTGCGAGGCCAATGCAAAATCTGGGTTTACTAGACATCAAGCCTCCGGGTTTACGAATATTTTGGACGCTCCGCGGAATAAATCGGTCGAGAAAACGCCGGTTCGGAGGAAATAGGCTTTCGTGCCGGGGGTTAAGGTTTAAGGGCGAAGGTCAAACATCGCTGACGCCTCGCCGGTTTTCGTTTTCACAACAAGATGGTAGCGGCCGGGCATCAGCTTGGGAACCCTGAACGTAAGCGTGCTCCGGCCGGTCACCGGGTCCATGTCGGAAGCCTTCACCTTGCAGCGCTTTCGCCGAGCAGCGTTTAGGGCTTGCAGATAAACTTTCGGCTTTTGAGTAGTGAAAAAGTGCCCATACAGGGTGACCGGCTCGCCGGCTTTTCCGCCAAGGGACGCGTTTTCGTCTACGGCGGGGGCCATGATGCGAAAGGTGCCCATTGCAATGGGGGCGGCATTGCGGTTCCTGGGCTGGACGAAAAGGTTGTAGGTTCCGGGGGGTGGCACCTTTTTCCAGCGGGCCTCGACGATGCCGGTGTTGCCTCTTAGCACCTTGGCGTATCTGCGCTTACGTTTGCCTTTTTTGGGGTCAAGATACACGACGTATACCCGGGCCTTTTTGCCGAAGCCTTGCCCGGTCAGGCGAAAACGGGTGCCGATGGTTCCCCGGTCGGGATTGACTTTCGGCGCGGAGTTGTCGTCGCGCAGCAGGATCAGCCCGTCACGGGGGGGCAGGACCACCTGCGAGACCAGCGCGCCGTCGTTGACTTTCGGGGCTTGGGTTCCCAGTATTTTCCGGAAAACGGTGCCCAGGTTTACGTGTTGTTCCCCGGCAGTGGCGTTGACCAGCGCCGTGCCGCCGGTAAAATCCCGCCGCCAAACTTCCCGGGTGCCGGCCTGCAGGCGGACATCATCGATGAAAACCGTTCCCTCGGTCTGTCCGAGGCCGAAAATGAACTGCGACCGTTTGTTTTTGGAACTGGAAACCACGGACAGTTCGTACCGTTTCCACGCCGTTCCGATGGCGATGTCTTCAATAGAAAAATAGGTCGTCCAGGGGGGCGATCCCTGCTGGGCCCAGACGCTGATGGCCCGGTCGCGGTCGGCCCGGGCCAGAAAGGAGAGGGTATAGTCCCTTTTGGCGGCCAGGGCCACCGGCTGAAAGGCGAAGGAGATTTTCCAGTCGGTGCCCTCGGCGCGGGTAATCGTAATGCGCGCCGCGGAGGCCCCTGAGGGGGGACTTTGGTTGCTGCGGTCCAACGTGGCCGCGTACCCGTCTTCGGTCCACAGCTCCCAGGAATCCAGGTCAGCCTGGGTTTCGAAGTCACCACCGGCCAGCAGGTTGGGCCCGAGGGCGATGCCAGCCACCCGGTAAGCTGGCCCGAGGGGCTGTCCCAGGTACCCCCGCTGGCGGCCGGCGTTGTCGTACTCGTCGAACCACATCAGGCACAGGGAACCGTGGCCGTTGGTGTTGATCTCGTAGCTGAAAAAGCCGTCGCCAAGCAGGGCCGTGGCCAGGCCGAAGCGCATCTTGCGGTAGTTGGGTTTGAATCCGGGCCGGTCGCAGGGGTTGCGGTAACGGATGTCGTCAGGCGGCGGTGACGAATCGTCCTCGTAGGTTTCGACGGTGGTCAGGTTCGGCTGCTCGGCCTGCGCCAGCCACTCGAGGTAGCCGCCGACGTTTTTGGCAGGACCGAAGACTGTGCGGTGCCAGTCCACCCGGTAGGAAGCACCGTCGTCCAGGGGGAAGCCTTCGTAGTTGTTGCCGTTAAGAAGATCATAATTATGCATGCCCCAGTTGACGAAAAGGATTTTCTGGTCCCCCACCGCCCGGCGCAGGCGGCTTTCGAAAAGGCGCAGGCCCGCGTTCCAGGACGCATCGAAGGCCGAATAGTCGCTGAGCAGCGTGTTGGACTGGTCCGGATCGATGGTGCGGGCGGTGGACCCCCCCACAAGCCAGCTTTGGTCGGGGTCGGCGCGGTCGATCAGCAGGCCGTCCCAGTCGGGGTTGGACAACAGCCCTGCTGCGCGGCGGGCGTTGTAGTCCGCCCAGCGTTCGGGGCCCACGGCCGGGTCAGCGACGGCGGCAGGCGACATCATGCTCAGGTTCATCAGCCAGGTCCCCGGCCAGAAGGTAATATGCGCAGCGATGCGGGTCCCTGCCGGGTGGGCGGATGCCGGGCGTACGAAGCCCCGCCGGACGGTCAGCGTTCGAGCCGCCTTGTTGACTTTTTTGACGACGACGCTTTCGCCGTCCACCAGGGCCGTGTCGCCGGGTACGAAGAGCGCATAGGTGGCGCTGCCGTCCGTTATGCTCACGTCGGCCACGTGGAAGGTCGTGGTGGTGGCGTCTACCGCCCGGGTCAGGGTGCTACCCACCTGCGTGAGGAACCATTGCGGCGGCATTTTCTGGATTTCCGCATAGTCGGGGGCATCCGGCCAGTCGTAGGAAAGCTCGCAGGCGTTGGTGGAGTTGAGCAGAATGATGCCGGGGTGCAGCGCCTTGATCGGGGCGATGAAATCCTCCTGGTCGTCAGCCAACAGCACGTAGTCATAGCGGGCGATGTCGGCCAGGGACTGTTCCCACGGATCCGGCCACCACATACCCAGCCGCGGAAAAGGAATGTCTAGCGGCTGGCCGGGCGTCCAGGCCGAGGCGGGAGGACTGAAGCTGGCGGCGCAGAGTACAAACAGCAGCGCGCCCAGGAGCACGGTTCGGGTCCAGCAGCGTTTTCGTTGGATCGTCATGTTCCTTTTCCCATGTGAGCTGAGAAGCAAAAATGGCGCTTTACTTCAGCGCTTTTTGGATGGCCGCGGCGCAGCGGCGCAGGTTTTGCGCCCAGTTTTCGGCCAGGGGGTCGGCCGTGACGACATGCGCGCCGATGGCACGGGCGATGAGTTCGGCGCTCTTGCGTGAGAACTGCGGCTGGACCAGAATCAGCCGGATGCCGCGCCGGCGGGCGTACTCGATGAGTTCTTTGAGTCGCGCCGGCTTGGGTGTCTTGCCCTCGATTTCTACCGGCACCTGCCGCAGCCCGTAGTCGTGGGCAAAGTACCCCCAAGAGGGGTGGAAGGCCATGAATTCCATCCCCTCGCGCCCGGCGAACATCTGTTTCAGGTCGCTGTCCAGGGCGTCGAGCTCGGCGGCGAAACGCCGGTAGTTCTCCTGGTACTGGTTGCGGTGCAGGGGATCCGCCTCGGCCAGGGCGCGGGTGATGTGCCCGGCCTGGATCTTCACCAGCCGGGGGGACAGCCAGATATGGGGATCCAGGATGCCCCTGCGGCGCGGTGTGCTTTCGCCAAAAAAGGGGGCCATGGGCATCTTTTCGATGCCCTGCTGGGTGGGGACGATGCGCATGCGGGGGTTGGCGGCGGCGATGCGCTTCATCCACGCCCTTTCAAAGGGCACGCCAATAGCGAAGTAGAGCCGCGCCGAAGCCAGGGCCGCCATCTGGCTTGGCCGGGGTTCATAGGTGGCCGGGTTGGCGCCCGGCCGCACCATGGCGGCCACGGTGACGTGATTGCCGCCGATTTTCTGAACGAAGTATTTTTGGGGAATGATGCTGACAAAAACACTGAGCCCGGGCGGGCTGCCGGAGGCCGGCGCACACACCCAGGCCGGTGCGAAGAGGAAAAAAAGGAAAAGCAGATGGATGGCTCGCCGCAGTTTCACTTTTTGATTTGTTCCAGCGCTGTTTCGAGGTCGGGCACAATTGGCAGAAAAGTGTCAAATCCTGAAATTTCGAATACTTCCTTGACGTAATCCTCCATGCTGCACAGCACGATTTTGCCGTTCAGCTGTTTGAGCTTCTTGGCCGTCTTGTTAAGGATGCGCAGCCCGGCACTGGTGATGTAGTCCAGATTCTGGCAGTCAACAACGATGAAACGGGCGCCGCTCTCGATGGCTTTGGTGATTTTTTCATCGAATTCCGGCGACGTATTGGAGTCCAGACGGCCGTTGAGCGAAAAGATGGTGATGCCGTTTTCCCGTTTTTCGAAAATTTCCATCTGCGATTCTCCCCGGTTGAGCGATTGGTCTCTGCCGCCGCGCCGCAGGGACGTTTGCCGCTTCAGGCGTCGGCCGGCAGGGTCTTGGTCAATGTCAGAATGTTGCGGTTGTTTTCCCGTCGGTACTGCATGTTGTTCATCAATTCTTTGCAGAGGTGAATACCCAGACCGCCGATTTTGCGTTTTTCCACGGGACCTTTTAGGTCCGGCTTGCGGGCGGCGGCCGGGTTGAAAGGGATGCCGTCGTCTTCGATGCGCACCGTCAGCCGGCCGTCGCCACAGGAGATGGTCACCAGGATCCAGTGTTCGTCGTGGTCGCGGTATGCATAGGACACGATGTTGGTAAACAGCTCTTCGATCACCAGGTTAAGCTGGAAAGCCTGTTTGCGGTTCAGACCATGGGCCTCTCCGAAGGATTGGATGTTTTCAAACAGCCGGTCGATTTCATCGAGACTGTTCCGCAATTTGAGTTTCAGTAAACCCATGATGTACCGTTCCGGTTTTTAAAGGATACTTACGCCGATCTTGCTGGTGCAGGCGCCGCAGCTTCCGTCGTGACTGCCGATGAACTGTTCCTCCCAGGATACGATGATGTTGGCCAGGGACTGGAAAATTTTGGGAATGGTTTCCGGAAAGGGTGCGATGCCCTTCATGAACTTTTCCCGTTCAAGCAGCATGACGTACAGCTCGTCTACCGCCTGAAGGGAGAACAGGCGGCGGGTGTGCCCCACCAGAGACAGCGTACCGAGCAGGCTGCCGGTGCCGTATTGGCGGATTTCGTTGATTCCGTTTTCGGTTTCCAGGACCAGCCGGGCCTTTCCGGAGATGATGTAGAAGGCGCAGCCCTCCTCGTCTCCCTGCCGAAACAGGTAGTCTCCCGGTTTGTAAGCTTCACGGCTGCACAGGTAGGCCAGCACTTTCAGCGCCTCCAGGTTCAGCGCCCCGAAAAAACTGGTTTCGCGCAGCAGCGAGATGTTGTCCTGAAATTCGCAGGAACCGCCGTGGTTATCGTTTCCCTCCGGTGAGCTCATAGAGCATACCTCTCTTTTCCATCAATTCCTCGTAGGTGCCCATTTCGCCGATCTTGCCGGCCTTGAGCACGATAATCTTGTCATACTTCTTGATGGTGTCCAGGCGGTGGATGACCGAGATCAGGGTGTGGCGCCCCTTCCAGCGGGTGTCCAGCAGATTCTGGATACGAAACTGGGACTTGTTGTCCAACGCCGAGGTGGCCTCATCCATGATGAGTACCGGCGGCGCTTTGAGAAAGACGCGCGCCACGGCCAGCTTCTGGCGCTGGCCGCCGGATAACCGGTCCCCGCTGCTGCCCACGTGGAACTGCATGCCGATCTCGATGATAGTCTCCAGCATGTCCTCGCCGATTAGCACCTGGATGATGCTTTGGTTGATTTTCTCCTGGGCATGGGAGGTGGCGGTTTTCATCTTGCCGAAGAAGATGTTGTTCAGGATCGTCTGGGAATAAATGTACTCGGATTCCTGGTAGAAGGTGACGGCTCCCGGCAGGTCTTTCTGGATAGCCTCCCGGAAGATCGAACGCCCCTCCATGATCAGCTCCCGCAGCAGTTTGGGCAGCGCCACCATCTTGTGCTTACCGGGAATGAACCGCAGGGCCAGCCCCAGCAGCTTTTCCTGGTCCTCGGGGGGCAGGCGGTGCAGGCGCGCCTGCTTCAGGCGCCCGCTCAGCGCCTTGTAAGTTTCAATTTCGTCGGGCGAAATGGGGCTTTGCTCGAAAAAGATTTCATCCGGCGGCAGGTTGCCGAGGATATCGACAATCTGCCGGCATAGTTCGGCCCCCAGGCCCATCAGCGGCATGGACAGCTCCGCCTGTTTGAGAAAATCGAGGAAGTATGGATTGCGGGGGAGGTTCTCCACCTGCAGGTCTTCCCGGTTGGGCGTTCCGAAAAAGAGATTCTCCGCGATGCTGGAGTAGAACAGATACTGGTCGGAGCGGTAGAACTCGACGTATTCGGAAAGCTGCTCCCCAAAGTCCTCCTGCAGGTTGCGGCGCACCCGGATGATTTGCTCCACGAGTTCCGGATTTTCGTCTCGGGACAGGATGGTATTGAGGCCGAAACGCAGCACGTCGACGAAAATGCCGGTCTGCTGCAGTACTTCGATACGATCGTCGCGATCGGGCAGCAGGGCAGGGTCGATTTCCCCCTGGCCGTCGAAACGCGCCGCCGATGAATACAGCAGGTTCTCCTCGATGGTCCCGGTGAAGATAAACGGGCTCTGGGCAACGAACCCCACGTTGTTGACGATATCGCGCTTGGTCAGCTGCGAGACCTCGTGGCCGTCGATGAGCAGGTTGCCGTCGTTGTACTTATAGAGCTGTCCGATGCACTGGGCCAGGGTGCTTTTCCCGCTGCCCGAAAAACCGACCACCGCCAGGTGCTCACCAGGCTTGAGCGAGAAGGTTACGTCGCGCAGCAGGCGGATGCCGGTCTCGGTGGCGAACGACAGGTTCTTGACGTCGATGGCGCCCTTGAAAGTGTACGGCTCGCGCCCCTCCGGCTCCAGCACGTGCTCCGGCTCGATGTCGAACAGCTTCATGGTGCGGTTGTAGCTGACCGAGCCGTCCTGGTAGACTTGGTAGAATTCGATCAATTCCTTCCATGGGTCGTAAAGCTTTTCCTGGGCCGAGAGGAAGGCTACCAGCGAACCCAGCGCCAGTTGCCCCCGGATGGCCAGGTAGCCGCCCAGGATGAAGATCAGGAAGGGGCCCAGGCTGACGAAGAAATTGTTGGTGCTCTTAATCCCGAAACGGAACAGGCTCCAGCGCACGCGGATCTTGTAAAGCTGCTCGACGATGCGGTCGAATTTGCGGCTTTCGATGCCGAAGGAGCCGTTGCTCTGAATTTCGTGGATGCCGGAGACCGTCTCGGCCACCTTGCTGGACATGACGCGCGCCTTGTCGATGCGCTGCTTGTTGGCACGGTTGACACGCTTCTGCAGCAGGGGGATCAGGAATATGACCGCCGGGTAGATGGAAAGCGAGACGGCCGCCAGCAAGGGGTTGAGCCAGAACAGGTAGCCGGCGAAAGCCACTAGGGTGAGAATGTTGCTGACCGGCACCGCCACCGCCATGCCCACGAAGTTCCCCGGCAGCGCCAGCTCGGCCGCCAGGGCGTTGACGATGGTGCCCTGCTGGGTCTTGCGGAAAAAATTGAGCGGCAGCGTCAACAGGTGGCGGTAGAGTTCCTTGCGCATCTCTGCCGTGGCCCGCTGGGCGATAAGGGTCTGCAGGATGTTGATCAGAAATTTCAGCCCGCTGGCGGTCACTACGGCGACGATGTAGATACTGCAGTAGCGTAGCAGTAGGTCGATTTTGCGCAGGCTGATGGCCTGGTTGACGATGCGTTTCTGCATCTCCAGGGGAAGCACGCGGGCGAAGACGGTGACCATGATGATGACCACCAGCAGGATTTGGTATTTGGCGTTGTTGGCAAATACCCATGAGAAGAGGGATCTCTTGACCACCGGCGGTTGTGTGTTCCCCATGAGCAGCGCTTCCCGATAAAATTAAAGGCAGTCGGCCGTCATAGCGTCCCGGCCGGGTGGATTTTCGAATACCTGTCGGTTGTTGTACAACATGAGCCTGCAATTTTCAAATCCAAAACGGGTCGGGCATCAGGAGGCCGGTTTCTGCTTGAGGCAGTTACTGCAGATCATGCCTCCCACATCGCCCGCCGAAAAGCGCCGCCGCAGCTTCCTGTAGCGGGAACCGTACCATACGTCGGCCAGCGGCTGCTGCGTGAGGTCGCCCATCACGCTGCGATGTTCCCAGTCGGCGCAGCACTGCAACATGCGGCCGTCGTGGAGGATGTAGATCTGCTCCATCAGCCGGCGGCACCAGGTATAAGGCTGCAGCCGGTCGGCGCCCACCGCCGCTGTGCGGATGTTCTGCTGATCGGCGCGGTTTTCCACGGGCTCGACGAACAGGCGGATGCCGCGCCGTGCCCAGTAGCGCCGCGCGTGTTCAATTTCGTGGTGGGTGTGGACCGAGTCTACCATGACCACCTCCAAGCGCGGCAGCTTGTATCCGCCCTGTTCCCTGAGCTCCAGGAAACGGTCGATATTGGCCAGTGTGCGCTCCAGTTTGAGGCCCATGATGCGTCGATAGGTGGCCGGATCCAGGCTCTGGATGGAAATCTTGAGCTTCTTGAGGCCCGAGTCCAGCAGCCCGCGGGCCATGCGCCCGGTGAGCAGTCCGCCGTGGCTGGTGACTTTCACGTACTGTGGTTTTCGGATGCGGGCCGCAATATAGGCGATGCGTCGGGGCAGATCGCGGTCCAGCAGGGGTTCGTTCATCAGGTAGGCCGAGTAGCGCCGCACTCCGAGTTCGACGCACTGGTCCACGATACGCCGGAAAAGCGCGTCGTCCATGCGGCGGCCCATGGGAACGTGTGGATCGGTTTTGCCGTTGGGGCAGAAAATGCAGCGGGCGTTGCACCCCGTAACGGTCTGGATCTGAACGTGGTCGGGGGGTGCCTCTGCGGTATGGGGGCCAGTCTCATAGGTGCGGATCTGCACGGGGAATCGTTCTCCTTTGTCCGGTTGGTTTTTGTGGGAAACACCATCTTATTCTAACATTTTGTTTTTATTTGACAACAAAAAATGATCCTACCAACCGGGATGATGGTCGCCGACAGGGAGATCCCTCCCGCACACCCATACCAGCGGCTGATTGCGAATGCGCCGAACGGCTGCCGTCTTTGGTTTTGACAAATCCGTCGGGCAAATCTATAGTCGAGCCGCTGTTTCGGCCGCCCGCCAGAGGCGGCGCTGATTGGCAGTCCAACCCTTGTGGAGTGAGAGAGGCGGCCCCGGTGGAATTTTTCCTGTGCGTACTTGGAATGGTGCTGTTCATTGAGGGACTGCCCTATGTCGCCTTCCCGGAGAAGATGAAGCGCTGGATCCGCCAGGTGCTGGACCTTCCGCCCGCTACGCTGCGAATGTTCGGACTGGGGTCCATGCTGGCGGGACTGCTGTTGATCTACCTGGCCAGGGGATAGTCTTGTTCGACATTTCGGATTACCAGTACGAATTGCCGCCGGAGCGTATCGCCCAGCGGCCGGCCGATCGCCGTGACCGCTCCCGCCTGATGGTGCTGGAGCGCGCAACGGGGCACACCCGCCACCTGCGCTTCGATGACCTGCGGTCGCTGCTGCAGCCTGGCGACGTGCTGGTGGTCAACAACACCGCCGTGGTGCCGGCGCGGCTCGTCGGCCGCAAGCCCACCGGAGGCCGGGTCGAGGTGCTGCTGGAGGGATACGCCGCTGCGCGGAAGGATTACCGGCCCGGCCGGCCTTTCGTATGCCCCTGCCTGGTAAAGGCCGCCAAGCCCCTGCGGGTGGACAGCCGCCTGGATTTCGGGGAAAATCTCCGTGCCCGCGTGCTGGAGGGCGGACAGGGGCGCTACACCCTGGCCTTCGAGTGCCCGGGGGACTTTGAAGATCTGCTGGCGCGCATTGGCAGGGTGCCGCTGCCGCCCTACATCCGCAGGCAGACCGCCCCGGCCGCCGACGGTCGTGACGGCAGCGCCTACCAGACGGTCTACGCCGTCCACCCCGGTGCCGTGGCCGCTCCCACGGCCGGCCTGCACTTCACCGGGGACCTGCTGGCACGCATCCGGGCGGCCGGCGTGCGTGTGGCCGAGATCACCCTGCACGTGGGCTACGGGACTTTCCGGCCCGTGCGGGTCAGCGACATCCGCGAGCATCGCATGCACGCCGAGTGTTTCGACCTCCCGGCAGAGGCCGCCCGCGAGATCAACCGGGCACGGCAGGAGGGGCGGCGTGTGGTGGCCGTGGGCACTACCTGCGTGCGCACCCTGGAGTTTGCCGCCGATGCGCACGGGCGGATATCGGCGGGCAGCGGCTGGTGCGACCTGTTTATCTATCCCGGCTACGCGTTCAAGGTGGTGGGCGCCATGATCACCAATTTCCACCTGCCGGGGTCCACCCTGCTGATGCTGGTGGCGGCTTTCGCCGGCCGGGACCGCATACTGGCCGCCTACCGGGAGGCCGTCGCGCGCAAATACCGTTTTTACAGCTACGGCGATGCCATGTTCATCGCCTGAAAGGATTGCAGCCAGCAGCATGTTCGACTTCCAGGTCAAAGCGGTTTGCGGCCGCGCCCGGGCCGGGGTCATCCAGACCCCCCGGGGCGCTATCCGGACCCCGGTGTTCATGCCGGTGGGCACCCTGGGCAGCGTCAAGGCCCTTTCCCCCGAGGAGCTGGCGGCCATCGGCGTGCAGATCCTGCTGGGCAACACCTACCACCTCTACCTGCGGCCCGGCTGCGAGGTGATCGAGGTCTTCGGCGGGCTGCACGACTTTATGCACTGGCAGCGCCCCATTCTGACCGACAGCGGCGGATTCCAGGTGTTTTCCCTGGCGGCCCTGTCCCGCCTGACCGAGGAGGGGGTGACTTTCCAGTCGCACATCGACGGTTCGCGGCACCTGCTGACCCCGGAAAAGTCGGTGGAGATTCAGCGCTGCCTGGACGCCGACATCATCATGTGCCTGGACCAGTGCATCGCCTACCCGGCCGAGTACGAGACCGCCGTGGCGGCCATGGATCTGACCACACGCTGGGCCCTGCGCTGCCGGCAGGCCTGGCAGAGAAACGATCCGGGCGCACGCGCGCTCTTCGGCATCGTCCAGGGCGGCATGTTCAAGGACCTGCGGCGCGCATCGGCCCAGGACCTGGCGGCGCTGGATTTCCCCGGCTACGCATTGGGGGGGCTCAGCGTGGGCGAACCGCCCGAGACCATGTACGAGGTGGCGGATTTCACCCTCGATCTGCTGCCGGCCGGAAAACCGCGCTACATCATGGGCGTGGGACGGCCCGAAGATCTGGTCACGCTGGTGGCGCTGGGGGCCGACATGTTCGACTGCGTCATGCCCACCCGAAACGCCCGCAACGGGCAGCTGTTCACCCACAAAGGGACGGTCAACATCAGCAATGCGCGCTTCCGGAAGGACCCCCGCCCCCTGGTGGCGGACTGTGGCTGTTACACCTGCCGCAACTACTCGCGGGCCTACCTGCGCCACCTTTACAAGAGCCGCGAGCTGTTGTCCTATCGCCTCAACACCATCCACAACCTGCACTACTACGCCGACCTGATGGCCCGTCTGCGCCGCGCCATCGAGGCGGGGGCTTTCGAATCCTTTCGCCGTGATTTTTTTGACAGGCGAGTCGAAAACCCTTAAGTTAATCAACGGGTAACTTTGCCCTTTTGTGCCCTTTTTTCCCCAAAGGAGATTGTCATGGAAGAGAAAGTCAAGCAAGTGCTGGAAAAAATCAGGCCGTCCCTGCAGGCCGACGGCGGAGACGTGGAGCTGGTGGACGTGGACGAGCAGAGCGGCGTGGTCAAAGTCCGCCTGCAGGGAGCTTGCGCCGGCTGCCCCATGTCCCAGATGACGCTGCGTAACGGCATCGAACGCATTCTCAAACAGCAGGTGCCCGAGGTCAAGGCCGTGGAGCCGGCCGAGTAGCGACCGTTTCCTGTCTTTGGGGGCCGACCGCCGACCGGTGCAAAGCGCCAGATCTCTCTTGAAATTTCAGATGGATCCGCTTACAATCACCGGTCTTTGCAGGCGGTGGTTGGTTTGAAACGAGCGGGGCCGTGGCGGGCAGAAGATCCCTGGCCGGCATTGCGGTCGGCGGGCGGTTTTTTCCGTGCCGGGCCCCTTAAGCCGGCGTGAAGGTCGGAGACAGGAGGAGTCCACATGAGTGTCGCTGCCAGGATCCATGAAGTGATGGAAAAGTCGTCGTGGATCCGCAAGATGTTCGAGGAAGGTGCACGCCTCAAGGCGCAGCACGGTGCCCAAAACGTATTTGATTTCAGCCTGGGCAATCCCAACCTGCCGCCCCCGGAGCGGTTCGACCAGGTACTGCTGGAGACCGTCAGCAGCTGCGGCCCGGAAGATCACTGCTACATGGCCCAAGCCGGCTACACCGACGTCTGCGACCGGGTGGCCGAGTATCTTGCGCAGGAACAGGACGTGGCCATCACGGGCGGCGAGGTCCTCATGACCTGCGGCGCCGCCGGCGCCCTCAACGTGATCCTGAAGGCCCTGCTGGACCCCGGCGACGAGGTGCTCACCCCGGCGCCCTGTTTCGTGGAGTACCGTTTCTACGCCGACAACCACGGCGGGGTTCTCAAAACCGTGCCCACCCGGCCGGATTTTTCGCTGGACATGCAGGCCATGGAAAGCGCCATCGGCAAAAAGACCAAGGCCGTCATCATCAACTCACCCAACAACCCCACCGGCGCCGTCTACCCGGCCGAGAGCCTGGCGGCCCTGGGTGATCTGTTGCGCCAGAAGAGTCGGCAGTTGGGTCGCACGCTGTACCTCATATCCGACGAACCCTACCGCAAGATCGTGTACGACGGCGTGCAGGTGCCCAGCGTTTTCCACCATTACGAGGAGAGCATTCTGGCGAGCTCCTATTCCAAGGACCTGTCCATTCCCGGCGAGCGCATCGGTTTTGCGGCCGTGAACCCCTCCGCCACCTACAAGTCGGACATCATAGCGGCCATGGCGCTCACCAACCGCATCCTGGGGTTCGTCAACGCCCCGGCCCTCATGCAGCGGGTGGTCTCCCAGCTACAGGGGGTCAGCGTGGACATCGGCGAGTACGCCCGCAAGCGCGACCTGCTGTGCGACGGACTGGCCGAGTGCGGCTATCGCTTCACCCGGCCGGCCGGTGCCTTCTACCTGTTTCCGGAAACCCCTGACGCCGACGACGTGGCGTTCGTCAGGGCGCTCCAGGAGGAGCTCATTCTGGTGGTCCCGGGCAGCGGCTTCGAGGGCCCCGGGCATTTCCGCATCGCCTTCTGCGTGGATGACGACACCATCGTGCGGGCCATGCCGGGGTTCAGGCGGGCGCTGGAGCGATACCGCGGGTAGGGCCGCCGGCGGGCGGTGAGGGGGAAACCCGATTGTTCCCTAGCCGCGAAATATACGAAACAGCGAGTCGGGCCGAGCGGTTGGCCCGACTTGAAATCCGGATACCCCGGCAACGAGAAGGGAGGGGCGCAGCGTGAAAATTCTGAAAATCGATCATCTGGGCATCGCCGTTAAGGACATGGAGGCCGGCAAGGCCTTCTGGCACGACATACTGGGTCTGGGCTT
>JAMOVG010000328.1 GCA_027061725.1 Desulfobacteraceae bacterium | reverse complement strand
GGGAAAGCCCGCGTTGGGACTGGTGTGGGACCGCCCCTGCCGCAGGGCCGTCTGCAGGCTCCGCCGGCCGGGTCCGCCCAGCAGACGGGCGGCCAGGGCGATGACCGGCACCGACAGGCGGGCGGGGAGGTAGTTGGCGACATCGTCCAGCCGCGCCGCAACCTTGCCGAATTGCGCGTAGCGCGCGTTTTTGTAGCCCACCATGGAGTCCAGCGTGTTGACCATCTTGTAGGCCAGCGCCAGCGGCGCCCCGCCCAGGGCCGCGTAAAAAAGCGGACTGGCCACCCCGTCAACGAAGTTCTCGGCCACGGTTTCCACCAGTGCGCGCCGGACGCCGTCCGCGTCAAGGGCCTCCACGTCCCGGCCCACGATCATGGCCAGCGCTTTGCGGGCAGCGGGCAGCCCCTGGTTTTGCAGGCGGTGCAGCACATCGCCGGCCGCCTCGGCAAGACCACGGGCCGAGAGGCAGTAGTAGAGCATCACGATCTGCAGACCCAGGGCCGCCGCAGGGTGCAGGGTCTGGGCCGCACGCAGCAGCACGTCCGCCAGCAGCCAGGTGGCGCCGACCAGGGCGGCGGTGAAAAGCCCCCCGCACAAGACCGCCGGCAACGCAAGTCGCCGAAAGCGCGGCTCGGCCCTGGCAATGGCGCGGCCCATCCAGCGCACAGGGTGCGGCAGCCGGCGGGGGTCTCCCAGCAGCAGGTCCAGTCCGAAGGCCGCGGGCATGGCCGCAAGCAGCATTGCGGGTTGCATCTCAGCCCCCCACAGCCGCCAGCAGAAAGAGAAAAGCTTCGCTGACCTCGATCATGGCCCCCAGCATGTCCCCGGTGACGCAGCCCAGTTTTCGCCGGTAAAAGGCGATCAGGAAAAGGGTGATCAGCACGAACCCCGCGCATACCAGCACGCCGGTGGCGCCGCAGGCCAGCGCCAGCGCAAAGGGAACCGCAACGGCCCAGAAAGATGCAGCCGCAAGGCGTTTTTCGAAAAAGGGGCTGCCCAGGCCGCCTTCGGGGCGGCCGTAGGGCAGGGTGCGCATGGCCGCGAGAATGCCGCTGCGCGAAAAGGCCGGCACGGCCATAAGCATCAGGAAACGGTGCTGCGATAGGGACGAAAGCGCCGCGGCTTTGATGCCCAGTACGCACACGATGGTCACAAGCCCCATGGCCCCTACCCGGCTGTCCTTCATGATTTCCAGGGCGCGTTCACGTCCCCGGTGGCTGAAGATGCCGTCGGCGGTATCGCCCAGGCCGTCCAGGTGCAGGGCGCCACTCAGGACGATGAGCAGTACGGTGTCCAGTACGGCGGCAACGCCCGGGGGCCACAGGCGGCGGAAGGCCAGGTCCGCAGGGCCGTGATCAGACCCAGCAGCAGCCCGGTCAGCGGAAAAAACGGCGCCATGGCGGCCGGCGCCAGGCGCACGGGTCTGCCCAGGGGCAGGGTGGTCATGAACTGCAGGGCGGCGCGCAGGCGTTTCACGGGGAATCCCCCTTAATGGTCACCGGGATGCCCGCCACCATCCAGACCACGCGGTCCACCGCGGCCGCCAGGCGCTGGTTGGCGAACCCCACGCAGTCGCGGAAGAGGCGCGCCAATGCATTTTCAGGAAC
>JAMOVG010000327.1 GCA_027061725.1 Desulfobacteraceae bacterium | reverse complement strand
ACGGCCGATGAGGAGGTGCTCAAGGAAATCCTCATTGTCAGCGGTATGCCCGAGGGGTCTGAAAACCTGCGCTACCTGGGCTTCAACCGCCAGGAGATCCGGGAGGAAGGCCGCGATCTGGTGTTTTCGGCGGTCGCGGTGATCAACAACCGCCGCGCCGACCGCTGGAAGCTTTCCGGACGCCGCCGCAAACTCAGCCAGCTGGTGTTCGACGCGCGCTGGACCCGCAACCCGCTGGATCTTTTCCTCAACAGCCTGCGGTGTGACGAAACAGTGATGGGGCTGCTGGCGTCGGCGCCCGGCAATTACACCCTGCTGGGCATTCTGACCATCAGCGAGGTCCGGGGGCGCGGGCTGCTCAAGCGCCGCCTGCGCAGGGTACGGCCCGTGGTGGCCGTGCCCGGATTACAGGACCGGGATCTGGAAACCATCGTGGCTTTCGAGAAGGCCAACGAGATCAAGCGTGTACGTGTCAGGGGGCTGCCCGTGTACCGCAAGCTCAAAACCTGACACCGCCCGCCTGTCATGCCGCTAATGCTCGTCCGTGATTCAAACCACCAGTGCCGCCATGTCCCTGCCGAACAGGGCGATGCGATCCCCGTCGTGGACGGTGACGTCCAGGTCCCAGTCCAGGGGGTCCGTGGGGGCCTGGTGGTAGCGCAGCCAGTAGGCCATGCGGCTGCGGGCGGCCAGCAGCCTGAAGTTGAAAAAGAGGCTGTAGACCCTGTCGGTATCGATGCCGGCGCGCGCGAGTACAGTTGCAATGGTGTCGTGGGGTTCAACGGCCATCTGGATGACGGCCCGTCCCCCCGGCTTGAAGCCCGGTGCGTGTCGTCGCAGTTTTCCGAAAAGGTGTATCTCGACCACGGCTGTTGTCTCTCCCGCCTGAACGTGACATTCAGGGGCCCGGCCCGGCAATCCGATGGCATTGACCCGCCAGTGCATCCCCCTCGATCGGGCGGCGAACACCGCGGCCTATTTCCGATCTGCCGAAGCCTTCGCGCCCTGCCGGGCGGGCGCCCCGGCGGCTCCGGTGCGTCAGCGGTTTCCCGGAGCGAACCACCTGGCCTGCGGGCGGCCGCCAAAACGGACCCGGCGCCCGTTGGCCACCTGCTTGAGATACCTTTAGCCGAAAGGGCCGGAGGTGTCAAACCCGAGTGCCTGCAGGGGCGTGCATGAAACCCGTCAGCCGGTATGAAGAAATCAGCGCCGCACGTCAACTCCTGGGGCTCCCCGAATCGGCCACCCTGGACGAGATCCGGCAGCGTTACCGTAAGCTGATCTCGCGATGGCACCCGGACGTATGCCGGGAGCGAAAGGAGATCTGCGAGGAGATGGCCGCCCGCATCAACCGGGCCTACCGGTGCATCCGCGCCTATTGCGACCAGTATGAATATTCCTTCTCCCGGGAGCAGGTCGCCAAAAGCGTTTCGCCGGGCGAGTGGTGGTACAATCGCTTCGGCAAGGCTCCCATGTGGGGCCCATCGCCGGACGAGGAAGACTGACCCGCGATCGCGCCCTTTCCTCGAACCCCGCCGGTTTCGCAAAATCGCTTGCCTGCCTGCCCGTTTCCGTGTTTAATCGCTTGACACCGGTGCCTGCCCGGGCCGT
>JAMOVG010000326.1 GCA_027061725.1 Desulfobacteraceae bacterium | reverse complement strand
CTGGAAATCACGGATGAAATCCGCGTGGTCATCGCCGCCGAGGCCTGCCTGCTGGTGCTGGGTCTGCCCCATGACCTCTACCGCGACCTCATTTCCGTGCTGGTCTACCCCTCGACCGTCGTGGCGCCCCCTCCCGAGGCGGGCGTGTTTACCCAGAGTCCGCTGGTCGAACGCCCGCCGACGGCCATTTCCGGGCAGGCGTTCCTGCGGGGCCCGGTGATCCTGGTGTGGGATGAGGTCAGAAAGGATGCCCGCCATCCCGAGCGGGGGCACAACGTGGTCTACCACGAATTCGCCCACCTGCTGGACATGTCCAGCGGGGCGGCCACCGGCACGCCCGTGCTGCACGACCGCGAACAGTACCGGGTGTGGGCGCAGGTCTTTTCCGAGGAGTTCCTGGCCCTGCGCCGGAAAGCCGCCCGGGGCAGGAAACCTTCCTGGCCCCCTACGGCGCGTTGAACGAGGCCGAGTTCTTCGCCGTGGCGATCGCGTTTTTCTTTGACAAGCCTCTTTAGATGCAGAAAAAGCACAGGGCGCTCTACAACGTGCTGGCCGGGTTTTACCGGCAGGACACCGTCGGCTGTGAGCGGCAACACAGGAAGGGCCGGTAGCCTTTTCCCCTTGATTTCTTTACCACCGGTCATATTTTCTGTTTTTGCATCGACAGCAACCGACTGCCTTCAGGGAGCACCGTGATGAACAACGCCCAAGCATCCACGAACAGGGCCGACGACGCCGGAGAGGACCTGGAAAAGGCGAGCCTCGAAAAGGTTTTTGAAAAACTCGAAACCTCCCCCAGGGGGCTCAGCTCGGAAGAGGCCCGCGCCCGTCTGGAAAAATACGGGCGCAACGAACTGGAAGAAAAGCACATCAGCGACCTGGAGCGTTTCCTGCGCTATTTCTGGGGGCCTATCCCCTGGATGATCGAGGTCGCCGCGCTCATGTCAGCGCTGATTGGGCACTGGCCGGACTTCGCCATCATCATGGTGCTGCTGGTCTACAACGCCGTGTCCGGTTTCTGGCAGGAGCGCAAGGCCGCCGACGCCCTGGCGGCGCTAAAGGCGGGCATGGCCCCCAAGGCGCGCGTGCTGCGCGACGGCAAGTTCATATCCGTGGACGCGGCCGAACTGGTGCCCGGCGACGTGATCGAGATTAAGCTAGGCGACGTGGTGCCCGCCGACGTGCGCTTCATCGCCGGGGAATACATCAGCATCGACCAGGCCGCGCTGACCGGTGAATCCCTGCCGGTGGACAAGAAGGTCGGCGACAGCGGCTACTCCGGCAGCATCGCCAAAAAGGGTGAGATGACGGCGGTGGTCATCGCCACCGGCAGCAACACCTTCTTCGGCCACACCGCCAGCCTGGTGGCCAACGCCGGCGCCCAGGCATCGCATTCCCAGAAAGCCGTCACCCAGATCGGGGATTTCCTTATTCTGCTCTCTTTGGCACTGGCTTTTATCCTGGTGGGCTTCCAGATCTACCGGGACGTGGTTATTATCGACGCCTGGAAATGGGCCGATCTGGTGAACATCCTGCGCATGATGCTGGTGCTGCTGATCGCCTCCATCCCCGTGGCCATGCCCACGGTCATGACCGTCACCAATGCGCTGGGTGCGCGGGCGCTGTCGCGCAAAAAAGCCATCGTCTCGCGGCTTGAGGCCATCGAGGAACTGGCCGGGGTGGACGTCCTGTGCTCGGACAAAACCGGCACCCTCACCAAGAACCAGCTGACCCTGGCCGAACCGATCCCTTTCGGCGGAACAGACGTGCAGCGCCTCGTACTGGGCGGCGCCCTGGCCGCCAAGATAGACGGGGACGACCCCATCGACCGGGCCGTCATCGCCGGGCTGAAACGGCCCGAAGTGCTGGACCAGTATCAGCAGACCCGCTTCGTGCCTTTCGACCCGGTCAGTAAACGCACCGAGAGCGACGTCACCGACCCGCAGGGCCGCACCCTGAAGTACACCAAGGGCGCGCCGCAGGTTATCATCGAACTGTGCGCACTGGACGGTGACGAAAAAAACCGCGCCGAAGCGGCTGTGACGGACCTGGCCGCCAGGGGAATGCGCGCCCTGGGGGTGGCCGAATCGGCCGACGGCGGCAAGAGCTGGCGCTTCCTGGGCATCCTTGCGCTCCAGGACCCGCCCCGGGACGACTCCAAAGAGACCATTGAGAAGGCCAAGGAGCACGGGCTGCAGGTCAAGATGGTTACCGGCGACGACGTGGCCATCGGCCGCGAGATCTCGCGGCAGCTGGGGATAGGGACCCATTTGATCGCCGCCGCGGACCTGTTCACCAAGGACATGAACATGGACCACCTGCCGGCCCGCATCGCGCAGTGCGTGGAGCGGGCCGACGGGTTCGGCCGGGTGTTCCCCGAGCACAAGTACGGCATCGTCAAGGCGCTGCAGGACCGCGGCCACGTGGTCGCCATGACCGGCGACGGCGTCAACGACGCGCCGGCGCTCAAGCAGGCCGACTGCGGCGTGGCGGTGAGCGGCGCCACCGACGCCGCCCGGGCCGCCGCAGACCTGATTCTCACCGCCCCGGGCCTGTCGACCATCATCGACGCCATCGACGAGGCACGGCGCATCTTCGAACGCATCATCAACTACATCACCTACCGGGTAGCCATGACGCTGGACATCATGTTCGTAGTGGTCCTGGCGACGATCTTCTTCGGGTTTTCGCCCCTGACCCCGGTGATGATCATCCTGCTGGCCCTGCTCGACGACGTGCCCATCATGACCATCGCCTACGACAACACGCTGCTGCGCAAGGAACCGGTGCGCTGGCACATGCGGCGGCTGTTGATGGGCTCTACCCTAATGGGGATGCTGTCGGTGGTGCAGACATTTATCATCCTGCTCGTCGGCATGAAATGGCTGCACAACCCGCAACTGCAGGCGTGGGTTCCACTGACCCAGGAACAGATCCAAACGGCGGTGTTCCTGCAGCTCGTGGCGGGCGGCCACCTGCTGCTGTTCGTGGTGCGCACCCGCAGGCCTTTCTTCACGCGCCCCTGGCCGGCCAAACCCCTGTTCCTGGCCGTGGTGGGCACCCAGCTGCTGGCGGTGCTGATGTGCGGCCTGGGCGGGTTCGTGACGGCTCTTCCCTGGGTCGTCATCGGCCTGCTGTGGGCCTACATGCTGGTCTGGATGGTGGTGCTCGACCTGGTGAAGCTGGCCATTTACCGCCAGCTGGAGCACGGTGCGCACCGGCATCCGCCGTGGTACGTGCGGTTTCTTAGAGGGCGGCACCCCGCCCATTCCCTGTCCGGGGCCGGGCACCGGCGCCGCCCGGCCTACGCAACGCACCGGTAAGTTAAAACCATCGGGCCCCGGCGCAAACCACGCCGGGGCCCGATGGTTTCACCGACTGCCCGGGCCGGGCCCGCCATAACCGGGGGCCCCTGGGCCCCCTTCAGTCGTCATCAAACAGCTTCAGCTGCCGGGGACCGGTTTCCTCGCTTTCCCTTTTCCCGGCATCCTGCCCCTTCGCATCCCCGGGTGCGCTGTCTTTTCCCTCGTCCGCAGGCCCCTGCTCCGCATCGTCCGGCCGGCCGGGGGCGGCTTCGTCCTTTCCCGGCTGCTTGCCCGACAAAAGCGATTTGGGCAGAATAAACCCCTCCGGCGTTTCGTAAAAAGTGAGCATGTCGACGATTTCCTGCCGGCAGAAGCCTTCCTGGCCCATCAACGGGCCGCAGGCCTTTTCGATGGCGGTGGCCTTGTTGGCGGTGGTGGACTTGCGCGTGCCGAAGTGTTCGCAGATATCGTCGGCCCGGATGAACAGTTCGCTGTCCCGGTCGAAGAGAAAGTTCAGCCGGGCGATTACGTAGACGATGGCCGCGGCCCAGATCTCCACACGACCGCGTTGGAGGTTGAGCTTACGCATGCGCGCGATGCGGTCGCACAGCCTGAGGGCAAATCCGGTGTGCTGCTCATCGAGGCGGGCGCGGCCAAACTCCTCGATCAGACTCCGGACCTGCGCCACGCGCCGGGCCCTGGTGCCATTGTCCTTTCCCTTCCCCTTCGGTGCCACGGCCGGCGCACCGTCCAGCCCCAGGCGACGGCGCACATCGTCGATGATCTGCTCTCCCAGGCCACACATTCCCATGTTGCGTTCCATGTCCCGCCCGGCCCCCTGCAGCAGGGCCTCGACTTTCTCGCGGCCGTCGGGGGTTTTCACCGCCTGGCGGGGGGACCGGCCGCCGAGTGCCGGGACGCTTTCATCGACCCATCCCTCCCAGTGGCTCCGCAGCATGTTTTCAATCTGCTGGCGCACCTCCGGGATCTGCATGAGCTGCTCACGGCTCGGCCCGTCCTCGTCATCGTCGGCCGCCGCCTCCTGCTCCATCATGGCCTGGGGGGATTTCACCGTGGTGGTCCGGTACCGCGCGCCGCTGCCCAGACGCTTCTCGATTTCCCGGCGAATGGCCGTGGCGCGAGCCTCGGAATTCACATCCACGGTGAGCTTGTCGCCGTCGATCACCAGGCGCCCCAGCAGGGTGTTGTCCCAGCTCTCGTGCATCCTGTTGCCGGCCTTGATCCACGGGATCTCGGCGCGCACGATGCGGCCCTCCCCGTCCAGCACGGCATCCGCGCGCAGGTTTTCGGGGTCTTCCATCTCCGCCAGGCCGGCCAGCTTGTCGAAGGCCTGCTGCGAGTCTTCGATCTCGTAGTGCAGGCTGTGAAACAGCAGCGGGTCCCCGTCGGTGTTCCGCATCTCGGGCGGGCTGCTCAGTTCCTCCAAGATGTCGAAATAGAGCCCGCGCACACCGAAGGCGAAATCGGCGAGCACCTCCGCAGTGATTTTCCCCGCCTTTTTCTGCATGGTCTTGCGAAATTCCACCAGCAGCGGTTTGAAGCTGGGCGGTATCAGGGCCTGTCCGGCATCCGGGAGCAGAACCACGTGATCCACCTGCACGACCCGGCCCAGCAGCAGGTCTCCCGGCTCGGCGTTTTCGGAACCCTCTTTTTCGACGACGTCGCTCTGCTCACCGGTCAGCACATCCCGCAGGCGGAACCCCTGACCCGGGTTGCAGCTGATGACCTCCAGAAAACTGAAGGGGCGTTCATTCAAGGCCTCCAGGAGCCGGCGCTGAAGGGAATCCAGCCGCTTGCCGTGGCGCCGGGCGTAAATCTCGGCAATGGTCTGGTGTGGCGGGATGTCGATCCGGATGCCCATAACATCGAGGGATTCTGGAATTATTTCGGGATCAAAGAACCAGTTGAACATGAACCACGGCATGAAAAGCGACATGTGGCCTTCCAGCATTTCCAGCGGGTTTTGATCCTCATCCGCCTCGGGCCACACCAGAAACTCGCCCGCCGCCAGCACCAGCGCCACATCGCCAAAGGTTTCTTCTGCAAAGCGGATCAGCTCTTCCATCAATCGGTCATAGGCTTCCGAGAGCCGGCGCTGAAACAGGTCCACCGGCGGCTGCGTCTTGTTCATGCAGCACTTTTTGTATTTCCTGCCGCTGCCGCAGGGGCAGGGCGCATTGCGTCCGACCTTCATCATCCACCTCCTGCTCCGAACCGAGGCCTCGTTAGATTGTTTGGTTATTTCCAACACGGGCAACGCCCACAGGTTCATTTACCCGTAAAACACCAAACCAGATCTGCGGGAAAAATACCATGAAAACGTCTGTCAAATAAAACATAACCCGATCTATCCATCAACCCAGGCTTCCAAAATAGATCCCGGCTCGAATCGATATGAAAAAGATTTCGGCAGTATGAGCCTCCCGGCAGAACGGCCGGAACCATCACGTTGTGCTGCACCCCCTTCGTAAGGCAACACCGGCTCAGCTGGACAAAAACAATTCTCCACCCTTACGCAGCTATCGGTTGTCACGGTCACTCGCCGATGATCTTGACCAGCACGCGCTTGCGGCGGCGGCCGTCGAATTCCCCGTAGAAGATCTGCTCCCAGGTGCCGAAATCCAGGCGGCCCTCGGTGACGGCCACCACCACCTCGCGGCCCATGATCTGTCGCTTCATGTGGGCGTCGGCGTTGTCCTCGCCTACGTTGTGGCGGTAGCCCGAGACCGGTTCGTGGGGTGCCAGTTTCTCCAGCCACACGTCGTAGTCGTGGTGCAGCCCGGACTCGTCGTCGTTGATGAAGACCGAAGCGGTGATGTGCATGGCGTTGACCAGCACAAGACCCTCGCGGATGCCGCTCTCGCGCAGGCACCGCTCGACCTCGGGGGTAATGTTGATGAAAGCCCGGCGTGCGGGCACCTCAAACCACAGCTCTTCGCGGAAACTCTTCATGGTGTCCTCCTCTGAAACCGGGGCAGCGGTTAGTGCCTTACTCCGGCAAGACGGTCATAAAAACATAAAAAGCATCAGACCATACCCACTTTCCATGAAGGGCACAAAGCC
>JAMOVG010000325.1 GCA_027061725.1 Desulfobacteraceae bacterium | reverse complement strand
GGACAAGGGGCAGTTCCGCCTGGTGGTGGGGCGCTGCGCCCAGCACACCCACGTGTCCACCCAGAACAACCCCTATCTCAACGACCTGGTTTCGGAAAACAGCCTGTGGATCAACGAGGACCGGGCGGCCGAACTGGGGATCTCCGACGGGCAGATGGTGGAAGTTTCCTCCAAGGCCGGCAGCGGGAAGATCCGCGCCCGGGTCACCGACCTGATCCACCCCGAGGCGGCTTTCATGCTGCACGGCTTCGGACACCAGGCCAAAAAGGCGTCACGGTCCTACAACAAGGGCCTCAGTGACGCACTGCTGCAGGAGAGTCTGTACGACAAGATCGGCGGCAGCCCCTGCCTGCACGAGACGTTTGTGACGGTCAAGCCGGCTTGAGACCGGAAACCAAGAAGAACACGCATTCTGCGGGGGCGGTGAGGCCGCCGGGTCCGCTGCCCCGCAGAGCACACCATAGCGGAGGAAAATAATGAGCAAGTATTTCATGCTGCAGGATCAGCAAAAGTGCATCGGGTGCCATTCCTGTGAAGTGCAGTGCCAGAGCAACAAGAACCTGCCGGTAGGCCCCAAGCTGTGCCAGGTCATCGAGGTGGGGCCCAAATTTATCGACGGCAAACCGCGGGCTTCCTACATCTTCATGCCCTGCTTCCACTGCGAAAACCCCTGGTGCGTGGCGGCCTGCCCCACCGGCGCCATGCAGCGCCGCGAAAAGGACGGCATCGTCTTCGTGGACCAGAACCTGTGCGTGGGCTGCAAGACCTGCATTTCGGCCTGCCCCTGGGGCGCACCCCAATGGAACCCCGAGGCGGGGCGTGTGGTCAAGTGCGACTACTGCATGGACCGCATCGATGCCGGCCTCAAGCCGGCCTGCGTGACGGTTTGCCTGACCCATTGCCTGAACTTTGGCCAGACCGAGAGCCTGCCGTTTGTCAAGCGCGAACGTTACGCCAAAGCCATGGCCGCCAGCAAGGGCGCCGCGACGCTGGACTAGGGCCGGGAGCCCATGGCCAGCGGCGTAATACGCCGTTCGGGGGGCGCCCCTGCACGAGCCGAAGAGAACCGGACTGCTCACCGGGCGGCCGACACCGTTGCGGCCGCCCGCAAACCCCCAATGGGAAGGAAGATGCGCCATGGATGTCGCCGCCGTCGAAGCCATCCTGGAGAAGTACCCACAGGTTCGGGGGAATCTGATCGGCATTCTGCACGAAGTGCAAAACCATTTCCACTACCTGCCTGAGGCTGAACTGCGCTATATCTCTAAGCGCACCGGGATCCCGATCACCCAGATCTACAGCATCGTCAATTTCTACAACCGCTTCAGCCTGACGCCCAAGGGCCGCAACGAGGTGTGCGTGTGCCTGGGCACCGCCTGTCATGTCAATGGTGCGGAAAAGGTGCTCAACGCCATCGAGGAGAAGCTGCACATCAAACCCGGCGAGACCACCGACGACATGCGCTACAGCCTGGAAGAAGTCCGCTGCATCGGCGCCTGCAGTCTAGCGCCGGCCGTGGTGATCAACGAGGAAACTTACGGCCAGGTGACGCCCCGCCAGGTGGGCAAGATGCTCGACAAGTACAAGTAGCACTGCCGCCGATACCGGCGCAGTGCCG
>JAMOVG010000324.1 GCA_027061725.1 Desulfobacteraceae bacterium | reverse complement strand
GTTTTTTTGGATTTACCGACGAACGCATCGGACCCGGTAGCGTAGTACCCTTTGCCCTGCGCGCCCTTCTTGTCGAAGTAGACGCGGCGGGCCGCCAGGTGCGCCTTGACAGTGTCGGAAGTGCAGATGGGGAAGGGTTGGCAGCGGCCCTCCTCATAGTAGTTGAGGGCCGTTTCCTTGAGTTCAACGACGCTATTTCCCCTCGTGCCCAGGAACTGGCCGGAGCCCTTGGCATAGAATCCCTTGCCCTGGCTGCCTTGCTTATCGAAAAAGGCCCTTTTGGCCCGCACGTGCCGCTTGTTGCGGTCCGTGGTGCAGGTGGGCTGAAACTCGACACCGCCCTCGTCCACCGTGCCGTCGCAGTCGTTGTCCACGAAATCGCCGTCGATCTCCACGGCACCGGGGTGGATGTGGGCATTGTTGTCGTCACAGTCGTCGCCGCCGGCGGCTTTGGCTGTGTATCCGTCTCCGTCCACGTCGGTCAGATCGGCGCCGCTGCAGTCCTGGTCGATGCCGTCGTAGGGAATTTCAGTGGCCCCCGGGTGTACCGAGCGGTCGTCGTCGTCGCAGTCGCCTTCGCAGGTGGTGACCCCGTCGGCATCGCGGTCGTAACACTCGACCGTGGCCTTGCCCAGGTCCAGGGTGTAGATGCTGGAATAATGTTCGCCTGAATTCCAGTAGCCCCAGGATCCTTGTGCTATACCGATGCCGGCCACGTTGAAAGCCGGATTGATCATGTTGGCGTAGTGCCCCGACGAGTTTTTCCATCCGTCGAAAACGCGCTGGGCGTCCGGCGTGCCCGTGTGGGCGTAGATGTTTTCCCCCCAGCTGCCGTAAAAACCCTCGGCATTGATGCGGTCTCCCGGCGAGCGTCCGTCCAGGGAATCGTGCGCGAAGTAGTCCTTGGCCAGCATATCGTCGGAGTGCCCCTGGGCCGCCGCGTCCAGCCGGGAATCGAAGGTCAGGGCCGACCTTCCCAGAGAGCGTCTCTCCGCATTGATGAGCTGCAAAAGTTCCTCGCGGACGCCTGCCCAGGCCGTGGCCGTCAGGACCAGGGTCGCCAACACCAGCGCCATGGCAGTGATTTGTCGTTTTTTCATGATGTCTCCCGTGTGTTGCGGACGGCGGGGGGCCGCCGCGTGCCATTTTTTGTAATTAAAAGGGAAATTATCGAATGCCGAAAATGCGGCTTCCGGTAATGCGCAGTCCGTGGTAGCGCAACAAGGGCGGTGGATTGCGCCGCACAGGTCCATTTCCGGCGTATGCCGGATTGCGTATTGCCCGTCGATAAATGCAATATTCGTGCAAGCGGAAATCGTTTATGATCAAAAGGCCTGCCAGCGGCAGGCGATTGCATCCTGCCGGAGAGCAGAAGGGGGGATAGCGTTGAAGAAACCGGAGGTAATTTAAACTGTTCAGGCCGGCTGTGGAATGGCCAGGCTGCAGGGCAGGTTGACCTGGCATTTGCCGCACACGTGGGTGCTGCTTTCCAGGCCGGACAGGGTGGGGCCTTTTTCGAGGTTGAAGATCAGCCGTTTCCAGCAACGCCGGCGATCGATGCCTTCGAGGGTGACGGCCTGCACCGGGCAGCGCGCAGCGCACTGCAGGCAGTCGTGCCCCCTCTTATGGAGGCACAGCTCCGCTTCACCCACCAGCGGGTGATCCCCCAGGGGGGCGGTGGTGGCCAGGCTGCCCAGTCGCCCGGCGCACCCGGCGGGGGTGATGAACTGGGCGTTGATGCCGAAGCGGCCCAGCCCGCACAGGTAGGCCAGGTGCTTGTGCGACCAGCGGGCCATTAGCCGCCGGGGGTCGAAGTTGTGGGTGGCGGGTGTCAGGGCGCAGCGGTGGCCCTGCTTTTCCAGGTGGTCGCGGATGGCGCCGCACAGCTTTTCGATCAGGCGGTTGGTGGCCTGGTAGGCCAGGCCCCAGTTGCGGCAGGGAAAAGGGCCGGGGTGGTTTTCCTCGGCCAGGGAGGCCGTAAAGGGAACGAAGAAAACCACCACGCTGCGGGCTCCGGGCAGCAGGTCGCCGGGCAGCAGGTGATCCGGAGCGGCCATTTCGCGAAGCCGCTCAAAGCGCCGGTCCACGAGAGCCGTGGCCAGCAGCGGCCTCCGCCAGATGGGCTTTTCCCCCTGCCGGGAAGGGTAAGCGGCCACGAAATCGACGGCCAGGCGGCGCAGTTCGGCGATACCTGCGCCGTCCGTTTTGTCTGCAGGACCGGTGGTCACAGGACGCCCAGCCCGCCCTTGATGAAGCGCGTGCCGTATTCGCGCACCTCGACGCCGGCGTGGTCACGCAGCCACTTGGCCACCACGTGCCGGTGGCAGAACTGGTAGGGCTTTTCCCAGCACATCAGGGTGCAGGTGAACGGCAGGCGCCGCAGCACGGCGTCCGGCGTCAGGCGCCTCTCCTTGAGCAGGTCCAGGTAGATGGCGATGTAGCGGTCCTCGTCGATCCTGCCGCTCCGGTAGGCCTCCTCCAGCGCCGCCGTGGGTGCCAGGTCCGGGAAGAGCTCTCCACGGAACCCATCCGGGATCTTTAGGGAAATGGCCACCGGGCCGGGGACCCGCTGGGGTGCTCCGTAGTAGGAGGTAAAGATATTCATGGAAATGAAAACCCGCTGTTCGGACGGTTTTTATTTGCGCCTCAGTAGGCGTTCCACGGCGAGGCGGTCGATCTTGCCGGTGTCGCTGACCGGGATGGCTTCGACGATGCGCACGAGGCGGGGGCGTGCGTGATCCTCGAGCTTTGCGGCCAGTCGCGTGAACAGGAGCTTTTCATCGATGTCACCGGCTACCAGGGCGGCGATGGTGTTTTCGCGGCCGTCTTTGCGGGGCAGCGCCCTGACCACGGCTTCCCGGACACCCGGAATCTGTTCGATTCTTTGGCGCACATCGTCCAGATCGACCCGTTCACCGGCTACTTTTATAATCCCATCCGAGCGCCCAAGCAACAAAAATCCCCCCGCGTCGGACCGGCGCGCGCGGTCGCCGACTTTCACGAAGCCCTCGGCATCGCGGTCGGGTTCGGGAGACAGGAAGTCCGAACGCACCAGCAGGTGAGCGTTTCGGATCTTCCAGTCCACGCCCGCGAATGCCTGGAAGGCGGTTTGGCCGCAGGCCCGGCAGCGCGAGGCCACCCCGCCGGTTTCGGTGGCGCCGTAGACCTCGAAGATCGGCGCGCCGGTCTTTCGGCAGAAGGCGGCGTTGTCTTTCCCGGGGAGCATGCTGGCCGAGGAAAAGGCCATGCGCAGGCCGCCGTGGGCGAGGGGGCTGTTTCGCAGGGCCCGGTAGTGGATGGGCGCCGCCACCAGCACCGTGGCCGTGTGCGCCTCGACGGCCAGCTCAATTTCTCCGGGGAAGAAGGGGCGTTCGTCCAGGACGGCCGCCGAGGCCGCGAAGGGTGCCAGCACCGAGTACAGCAATCCGTAGATGTGATAGGGGGGGACGGCGGCCACGACACGGTCCCCGCTGTCCAGGCCGAATTTTTCCGCCAGGTACAGGGCTTCGCCCAGCAGGCTGAGCGGTGTCTTGGTGCACAGCTGCGGCCGCCCGGTGGAACCGCCGGTGAACAGCCGCACCCACTCCCTGTCCGGGTCGGGGGGCCCGCCCGGGGTCTCGCCAGGCCCCGGCTCCGCAAAAGCCTCGGGGCCCAGGACCCGCATCCCGGGGGGGAACAGATCGGGGTGATCCCCGATTCCCACCCGGCAGCCCGTGAGGTCGTGCAGCCGCGAAAACGCCCGGGGGGACAGGGCGTGCGGCAGCAGGACGGTGAAGTTTCCGGTCAGCCCGGCCAGCAGGGTGGCCATCAGCAGCCGGCGGTTTTCGGTGCCCAGCATCACGCCGTCCGGGCGGGTGGAAAAGGAAAGGCACCGGCGGATACCGGCGGCCGTGGCGTAAAGCTCCGCGTAGGTGGCGCCGCCGATCACGAAGCGCCGGTCGGGGTCGCACGGTCCGCACGCCAGCCGGGTGATGCGTGCCGCCAGTGCCGCGCGCGGTTTTGTCGAAGCAATGTTCATGGATGCGTCTTCACGGCGTGAAAAGATTCGGTTTTTTGCGGCGGTTCGGCGTGCAGCTCCATGACCGGCCGGCCGATGAGGTCTGCCAGGGGCAGGACCGCCAGGTTGCACTCCCGCAGGCCGACCAGCAGGCGGTCGATTTCTTTCAGCCAGTCCTCGACGGAGCCCGGGGCTTTGGGCACAAGGTCGTGCAGCAGGATAATGTCGTCCGGACGCACCCGCCGCAGGATCCGTCGCGCGAGCCCCCGGATGCGCCGGTTGCCCCTGTCCAGGGCGCGGCAGCTGTAGTTGACGATGAAAAGGCCGTGGGCGTTGACCACTTGCGGCAGCCGCGGCGACACGATGCCGGCCGGTGGGCGGAAGGCCCGGCAGGCGATGCCGATGTGCGCCAGCGCCTGCTGGGCCGCCATGATGTCATCCTCCAGACACCGGCCGTTTCGAAAGTAGAGACGGTAGTCGTGGCTGAAGGAGTGGTTGCCCACCGCGTGACCGCCTGCCAGGATTTCCCGCACCAGCCCGGGGTGCCGCTGGGCCTTTGCGCCGGTGACGAAAAAAGCGGCCCGTGCCCCCTTGCGGGCCAGCAATGCCAGCAGCCGCGGTGTGGTCTGCGGGTCGGGCCCATCGTCGAAGGTCAGGGCCACGGCCCGGAGTCCGCTGGATCCCTTGCAGATGACCGGTCCGAAGTATCCCAGGCGGGGGAAAAAGGGCATGACCAGCGAAAGCAGCATGAAGCCCGCCAGGGGGATGGCCGCCAGGCGCACGTCCCACCAGGCCAGGGTTGCGGCAGAAACCAGGGCCGCGGCCGCGGCGATCCAGGCCGGTGCAACGGTTTGCGATTTCGGGGGCGAATGTGTCATGGCGTCACGTTCGGCGCGGTTTGACGGCGTCAAACCAGTAGAGGTCATTCGTGTCTCCCGAAGGGCGGTGCCGCCGCAGCTCAAACCCGCAGCCCCGGATACGCCCGGCGATGTCGTCCACCGACCGCAAAAAGAGCGGGATGCCCTGCAGACGGCATCGCAGGTGCTCGATCCACCACAACCAGGGAAAACGCCCCTCGGGCGCCATGACCGCCCGGACGAGCAGCTGGCCGCCGTCTCGCAGGCGCCGGTGAAGCTTTTCCAGGGTGGCCGTCAGGGAGCGGTCGTCAAGGTAGTGGATCATGTCCAGCACTACAGCCAGTTCGGCCTTTGCGGCAACCGTTGGCATATCGGGCGCCCGGCCGCAGGTGACCTCGCCCCGCCCGGCCAGCACGCGGCGCGCCACGTGCACGCGCCTGGGATCCGGCTCCAGTCCGTAAATGCGGGCGGCGGGAAAACGCGCCAGCAGCCAGCAGGCCGGCACGGCGTAGCCGGTGCCGATGTCGATGATTGTCGATACCTGGCCCTCCGGGAGCAATTCCGGCAGTTCGGCGAACATGGGGTCCAGGCGCTGCTTGAAACGCGCGAACAGGCGCGGGTAGGGTTCCAGGTTGCGGTAACGCGCCAGCACGGGATTCCCGCCGGTTGCCGGGCCGGCTTCGGCAGGCGCCTGGAAACGCGGGCGCAGCAGGGCCGGCAGGATGGCGAAAGCCCCCAGGAAACTGTAGCCGATGCCCAGCAGCGAGGTGACGCCCACGCTTTGGAGCATGCTGTGCTCGGCCGTGCACAGGGCGCCGAAGCCCACCATGGTCGAGGCCGCCGCCAGCAGCACGGAGGTGCGGATGAGGACGAAAGACGGCCGGTTGGGGTCGCCGTAGCGCTGGAAGGCGCGCACCAGGAACAGGCTGTAATCGATGCCCATGCCGAACACCACGATGGCCAGCATGAGGCCGGGGATGTCCAGCGACCGGCCCAGCAAGTGCAGGGTGCCCAGGGTGCTGACGAAGGCGAAGACCACCGGCAGCAGGGCGATCAGCGTCAGCCGGACGTCCACAAAGAAGAGCAGCAGGAAGACCACCACACACGCACCGATGATGGCCAGCATCTTCAGGAAGGTGTGAAACAGCACCGACCCCAGCTCCTCGGAAAACAGCGTCGGGTCAAAGACCCGGGCCAGTGGTCCGTAGCGTTCGAAGAAGCGCCGACCGTCGTAGGCGGGCCCGGCCGTCACCGTGCCGACCTGCACCCAGCCGTCTCCCCCGGCGGCTCGGGCAATGTTGAGCAGCGGAAAGAAGGCTTCGGGAATATTGTTCATTATTTGAACGCTTGGGCTCTGCAGCTTCGCCAGGAAGGGGCGGAAGGCCTGGGGCGCAAATCCCAGCGTTTTTCCGGCGGCGGCCAGCCGTTTTCGCAGCGATGCGATGCGGGCCGGGGTCCAGAAGGCGCGCCAGGCCAGCAGGTTGCGCCGGCTGCGGTCCCTGCCCGGAAAGACCATCGACGGGGTAAAGCCCGACGCCAGAAACCCCGAGGCCAGGTCCGGTGTCATGCGGTCCAGCACCCGGTCGGAGCGATCCTGGAGGGCCGGGATGCCCGGGGCCTCGATCATCAGGTAGATGTGCTCCAGGATGCCGCCCCAGATCTCCGACACCCGCTTTTCGGCGGCCAGGCTCTCGGGGCGCATGGCGTTCATGGCCGCCAGCGACACGTTGAACGCAGGCCGGGCAAACACCAGCATAAGGGCCCCGAAGGCCAGCGCACCCCAGGCGGCCTTTTTCCCGGGCAGCGGGGTGGCGGCGACCAGGCGCTGGATGGAGACCTTCCGCCGCCGGGCCGCGGGAAGCCGGGGGAAGATCCTGGGAAATACGGTGTGAATGAACACGAAGGACAGCCCGATTCCCAGGGCGGTGAACTGGCCCAGCTGCTCGAAGATCGGAAAGCCGCTCAGCGACAGCACCGCGAAGGCGCCTACGGTGGTCAGCATGGCCATCAGCCCGATGTGCCACACCTCACGGGCCGCCTGGCGGCCGCGGGTCTCGCGGGGGCGGTCCACGAACAGCAGGTAGGCGATGCCGTGGTCCACCGTGATGGAGATGATGGCGCCGCCGAAGCCCAGCACCATCAGGGAGATGCTGCGGTGAAAGAGCGAGAAGACGAACAGCGCCGTCAGCGTCCCGGCCACGGCCGGCAGCAGGGCGAAGAGGCCGATCAGCGGCCGGGGGAAGGCGAACACCAGCAGCAGCACGATGCCCAGGGTGGTCAGTATCAGGGCCCGCTGCACATCGCTGCGGATCATGGTTTCGTTGTCCAGCGCGGCGCGGTAGGCGCCGGTGGCCGTCAGGGTCACCGGGTTGGCGCTGTCGCGGTTTTCCCGGGAGAGGGTCCGCGACAGGCCCGTCACCAGGTCCTGGATGCGGCGGGCGGCGGCCGTGTCGGTGCCCGGAGCCCTGGGGTCTGCGATTACCAGCAGGTGACGGCCGTCGGCGGAGATCAGGTGTCCTTGGTGGATGCGCACGTTCCCCGTGGGCGCCAGGTACGAGAGACGTGCCAGAACCAACTCCCGCAGGCCCAGGGGGTCCCTGGCGATAAAAGCGGCCTGGCCGATGCCGCCCAGCGCCAGCAGCTGCGCGTGCAGTTTGGACAGCCGCTCTTCGATCCGCTGCGGTTCCAGGCGCGGCAGCACCTGCTTCTCCAGTTGCGCTGCGCTGAAAAGCAGCGGCAGGCGCTCCGTGACGGACATCAGCAACCGCGCGAACTGCGAGGCCATGGCGCGGTTGCCCACCGACCGGAAGAGGCCGCTCCGGCGCAAGGCCCCTTCTACGCGCCGGCCCAGGGTCACCAGGCGCGCCGGATCCTTGTGGCGCAGCCCCACGTCGATGACCACCCGGTTGGCCATGGGGTGGCTCTCAAGGATGTCCACCGCATCGCCGATGACGCGGTCCGCGGTGGGCAGCAGCCCGATGACGTCGGTGTCGATGCGCAGCCGGTAGAGCCCGACGGCCAGCAGCAGCCCGACGACGGCCAGGGATCCCAGCAGCCACGGCCAGTTGACCGGCAGCAGTGGCGGGCGGTTCTTGTTGGCAGTCTCTAACATCAGAGCAGAAAAAGCAGCATGGCCAGCAGCACCAGCAGATGTCCGGCAATGATGAGCCGTTTGTGGCCCTGGTAGAATTCGTTGGCTCTCTGAATGCGGCGCAGCCCGCCAAAGACGTTGCGCAGCCGCTCCAGGCGGCTGTGGCGCGTGTTGTCCGACGGCGAGTCGCTTTGGAAGGCGAAGGCCGGCCGGGCAGCGAAAGCCTTTTCCAGCAGGTCGGACAGCACGGCGTCAAAGGGCCGCCCCTGCCAGGCCTGCTGGACGAGTCGCCGGGCGAAAGCCCGTCGCACGACGTAGGCATGGGCCAGGCTGCGGTAGCGCACGGCAATCACCGCGGGGTATTGGGTCGGCCGCGCCCCGCGCACCAGGCAGCCGAAGAAAAAGGCCTGCCATCCGGCATCGGCCTGCATGAAGCGCACGCAGTCCTCCAACACCGCGGGATCGAAGCCGTCGAAGAGGATGTCGTCCTCGAAGACGACGATGGTCTCTGCGCCGGCCGCCAGGCCCCGCGCCAGGCAGGCCTGGTGGGATTCGAAGATGCCCCGCTCCCGGTTTTCGTCGTGCCTTTGAAAAGCCACGAATTCCACCTGCTCCCCCAGCCCCACCCCTTGGAACTGGCGTCGCGCCGCCGCACGTCGGTCGGGGCGCTGGTCCAGAGAAATGCAGTAGACCCTGTCGAAATAGCGCCAGCCGCGGCACCGATGGCCGCCGCTGTCTTCCGGCGCGGCCTCGGCTGTTATCGGGCCAGCGATGGTGTTCGATCCTGGATCCATGAATCCCTGGGACGGCAGGTTTTGCCTGCGATTAGATATTGCCCTGTGGCCTCTCTTGGCGTACCATGAATCCCGACGGCCGCCGGGAAAACGGCCGTTTTTTGAATCCATGAGCACCGATTCCATCATATCAAGACTCGTCCGAAAAATCGCCGCCATCGAGTTCGTCCGCAGCGCCATCGAAGAGCAGGCGGACCTGAGCGCCTTCAAGCGCAAGCCGGGCCCCCGCATTATCCTGGGGGTCACGGCCATCGGTGTCAGCTACATCATCGGCTGGCCGGCCGTGGCCTTGCTGGGCACCCTGTCGGTCACCATGCAGCAGCCGCTGATCGTGATGATCGGCGGACCGCTGGTTTACGGCCTTTCCCACCTGGTTTTCCTGCTGGGCATGGTGCTGGCCGGCGGCGAGTATTCCTGGATATTCCTGCGCTGGGCCACCCGTGTGGCCGTGGAAAAGCTGCTGGCGCGCTACGGCTGATCCCCGGCCCGGCCGTTTCTATTTGGGGGTGAATTTGAATTTCTGGCCGCCCACCGCCGCCTCGAACATCAGGCCGCCTTTGGCGTGCACGAACACGGCCATGCCCTTGCGGTAGCCGGCGGCGACTTGCTTGCCGGACGCGGGGCTGGTGCTCACCCCGGCCGTGGTGCCCTGGGTGCCGGCCCGGGCCTCGGCGCCCACGGTGATGGCCACGGCCGATGCCGTGGCGTCGAACTCGAAGTTGCCGCGGGTGAAATCCTCGTAGGCGCGCTTGTCTTTGAAGAAGATTATTTCACTGAACACCTGCCCGCCCAGCTGCAGGCCGATGCTGGCCTTGAACAGCGAGACCGTGCCGGTGACCTTGCCGCGGCGGTAGACGCGGCCCTTGCCGTAGGCGCCGCCGATGCCGATGCCGCCCTTGCCCACGTTGGGAAACACCGCGTAGCCGTAGGCACTTTTGAAAAAGGGTTTGACCGCCGGGGATTTCCTGAACAGGGCGATGGTGTCGGTGTATTCATCGGCGGCAGCCGGGGCGGCCACGGCCCCCACCAGTGCCATTGTCGCCGCCAGTATCCAAAAACCGTAACGTTTCATGTCGCAAACTCCTTTCCGTCGCCGACCGTGTAGTCGCCGGCGGGGGTTGAGGTGGTGGGACTCCGTCCGCCGCAAGCGCCGCCGTCCAGGACGGCGGCCTTCTGCGGCCGTGGCCGAGGTCCCGCATGTGTACGCCCAGGGCGGCTTCCCGCAGGCGGCCGGCCCGGTCGTAAATCCAGATGTCGAAACACAGATCGCCGTCGTTGGCCGCCTGCGCGGACACCTTTGCCAGGTAGGTTTCACCCGCTGCGGTCGGCGCCGGGACCTCCCGGCTTTCGATGGCCGTTGGAAAAGCCACCACGCCGCGGAAGACCTGGCCCCATACACAGGCCGCGTGCAGTGCCGCATCCAGCGCAAAGACCGCCCCCAGCGGGGAGACCTCTCCGGCCCCGGCAACAGGCATCCCGCGGGGACTGCCGGCCACCTGGGCCAGAACGCCCTGCCGGTCCAGCTGCAGGCGGCCGCGCAGGTTCCGAAAGGCCGGCCCGAAATCCACCAGTTCGGGGTAGACACGCTCGGCTTCCAGCAGCGCGCCGTTTTCCCCCGGGGATGCGGCCGCCTCGAAATCCGGCGCTGAAACCGTCCCCCCGGCATCGAAATGCAGCTCGGCGTGCCGCAGGGTGCGCCGCATGGTGGAATTGGGCGAACGAAAGCGCGTCTCCAGCGCCGCCAGCAGGCCGCCGCCGGCACTCGGGGTCAGCACGGCCGTGGCGGCCATGTGCCCGGCCCGGGGCGGGATTTTCAGGAAACGATGGAAGCGGGCGCCGCGGATGTGGCCAATGGCCGCCCCGGGGTATTCGCGGGCCGCGGCGCGGGCCAGCAGCGCCATGATTTCCACGGCGGGCAGCACGGCCGTCTCCCCGAAGCGGTGGTCCTGCAGCCAGGGCGGCAGGGGGATCTTCAGCGGTACGTGGCGGGCGCTTTTCACGAGGGGAACACTTCCCACAGGCGGGCGGTCTTGGGGTCGACCTCCACCGGTGTGCCGGCCGTGTTGATGGCGCAGTGGCGGGTGAAGCCGGTGCACACGATTTCGCCGCCCTCGGCCAGCGTGATGACATAGTCGAAGCGCAGCTTTACCCGCTCCAGCTGGGCCGGCCGCGTGTAGATCCAGATGCGGTCGTCGTAGTAGAGGGGGTGGTAATAGTTCACCCCTAGCTGGATGATGGGGTAGGTGTAGCCGCTGTCCTCGATTTCCCGGTAGGGATAGGCGGCGTCGCGCATCAGCGAAGCCCGGCCGAACTCGAAGTAGCGCAGGTGGTTGGCGTGGTAGACCACGGCCGAGCGGTCCGTGTCGGCGTACAGCGTGCGCAGCCCGCAGCGGTGCCACACCAGCCCGTCGGTGCGGTCCCGCACGAATTCCGGCCGGCCTTCCAGGGTTTCGGGCACAAAGGGCTTGGGCTTCACGTCACACTCTCCGAAAAACGATGCAGCAGTTGGTCCCGCCGAAGCCAAAGGCATTGGACAGGAAGAATTCATACTGTTGCCGCCGGGCCTCGTGGGGCACCACGTCCACGTCGGCCATTTCCGGGTCCGGGATGTGGTTGATGGTGGGCAGCACCAGGCCGCGGCGCATGGCCTCGATCCCCAGGGCGGCCTCGATGGCCGCCGCGGCGCCCAGGCTGTGGCCCATCTGGGACTTGTTGGCCGACACCGCCACGTTCGGCAGGTGCGGCCCGAAAACCGTGCGCAGACACTGCACCTCGGTGAGATCGCCCTTGCGCGTGGAAGTGCCGTGGGCGTTGACCACCGCAATGTCCTCCGGCGACAGTTCGGCGTCGTCGATCGCCTGGCGCATGGCACGCACCACGGTGTCGGGGTTGGGCAGCGTGAAGTGCCAGGCATCCGAGGTCCAGCCGACCCCGGCCACCTCGGCCTTGGGAAACAGGCCGTGGGCCGCCACCACCTCGTCGGCCGCCAGCACCACTACGCCGGCGCCCTCGGAGAGCACGAACCCCCGGCGGTCGACGCTGAAGGGCCGCGAGGCCTGTCCGGGCTCTTCGAAGGCGCGGTCCCCGGGGTCGGCCTTGAAAGTGGCCAGCATGTTGGCGAACCCCTGGATGATCTCCGGTATCAGGCAGGTTTCCACGCCGCCGGCCAGCACCACGTCGCAGTCGCCGTCGCGGATCATGCGCGCGCCGATGGCGATGGCGTGGTTGCCCGAGGCGCAGGCCCCCTGGGGCGAGAAAATGGGGCCCGTAAAGCCCAGCAGCATGCCGGCCTTGCCGGCCGGCAGGTTGGCGCACAGGTTGGGCAGCAGGTAGGGGCTGACCTTCAGCGGGCCGCGGCGGGCGTAGTTTTCCACGGCCGTGCGCAGGGCGTCGCTGCCGTTGAGGGCCGATCCGACCAGGCAGGCCGTGCGGGCCGCGAGGCCGGCGTCCAGTTCGATGCCCGCGTGCGCCAGGGCCTCGCGGCAGACGGCCATGGTCAGGTGAACGTAGGCCGCGTTCCAGTTGGCGGCATCCCGGGGGGTCACGAAGTCCGGTTCGGAGGGATCCCAGCCGGGTATTTCGCCCACGATGCTGGCGCGCGAAGGCGTGTGGCAGCGGGTCAGCCGGCGCAGGCCGGCTTCGCCGCGCACCGCCCGGGGCCAGGTCTCGGCAAAGGTCTTGCCCAGGGGCGTGGCGGTGCCGTACCCTGCGATGAACACCCTTCTGTTGGCCGGTGCTTTCATGATGTGGGCTCAGATCGTCCTTTTGAAAACCGCGCAGGCATTGCAGCCGCCGAAACCGAAGGCGTTTTTCAATACCAATTCCTGCTGCAGGTCCCGCAGTCTACCGTCCAGGCCCTCCAGCGTCAATGCCGGATCGGGCCGGTGGTTGATGGTGGGCGGCAGTTGGCCCCGGCGCATGCCCTCCACGGCCAGGATGGACTCGATGGCGCTGGAGGCTCCCATGGCGTGTCCGGTGAGGGATTTGTTGGCCGTCAGGGGGGGGATACGCCGTCCGAAGACCCGCCGTAGGGCCTCGGCCTCCACCCGATCGCCCACCGTGGTGGCGGTGGCGTGGGCGTTGACCGCGTCGATGTCTTCGGGGGCGACGCCCGCATCGGCGATGGCTTCGGCCATGCAGCGCGCCACGGTGTCCAGGTGCGGCGCCACGTAGTGGTGGGCGTCCGAAGTCATGCTGCAACCGGCCAGCTCGACGCCGGCCGCCAGGCCGTGGGCGGCCGCGAAGGCCCGCGTGGCGAGGATCAGGCATCCTGCCCCCTCGGAGACCACGAACCCGCGGCGGTCGACGGAAAACGGGCGGCTGGCGCCGGCGGCGTCCCCCGGGCCATCCCCGGGGCGCCGCTGGAAGGCCCCGTTCATGGTGGCAAACCCCGCCACGATGGGCGGCACCAGGGGAAAGTCCACCGCCCCGCAGACCGCCACATCGGCCCGGCCCTGGGCCAGCAGCATGGCTCCCATGATCACGGAGGTCAGGCCCGTGGCGCAGGCCGTGATGGTGGCCGTGATGGGCCCTGTGGCGCCGGTGAGAATGGAGACCTTGCCGCCCACCATGTTGATGCAGGAGTTGGGGTTGGCCCAGGGCGGCGGCAGTTTGCCCTCCAGCAGCATGCGCCGGTGGCCGTGCAGCAGGGCATCCTGGCCGCCCACGGCGGTGCTGAAGGTCACCGCCACCCGGGGGGCCAGTGCGGGCGTGATCTCGATGCCGCTTTTCTCGAGGGCGCGGTGCACTACCAGCAGGGCGTGGCTGTAGATCGGAGAGGACCACAGCGCCAGTTTGCGCGGGCCCAGGAAGGGGTATGGGCTGACATCGACGGCCGGCACCTCTCCGGCAATGTCCACCGGGAAGTCGTCGTCCAGCGCAAAGCGCGTCAGGGGCCCGACGCCGCTCCTGCCGACCGCGGCTTGCCGCCACTGGGCCTCCAGATCGGTTCCCAGCGGAGAGACCATGTCCCAGCCCACGATGACCGCAGTCCTGTCCGTCATACCACCGCTATCCTCTGGCTGTTTCGTCCGTTGGCGCCCACGGCATCATCCCTTTACCAGGGAATGAACTGGTAGAGCTTGGCGAACATCTCGTAGACCTCGATCCAGTTCTGCAGGTCCCGGGTGGTGCGGATGTGGGCGCGCTTGTTGACCATCACCCAGCTCATGTGGGCCGCACCGTCTTTGCAGGTGGTGCAGTCGCGGGTTTCAGAGGTGCAGCAGCGGTGCATGGTCTTGAGATCCGAGGCCCAGCGGATGAACCCGATCAGCCGCCGCGGCCGGGGGTCGCGGCGGTCCAGCGGCTCGGTCACCGAGGGGCACTCCTTCCAGCCGAAGGTGCGGCCCAGCATCTTTCCGGTGGTGATGATCTCGTGGTAATACTTCGAGGAGATCACCGTGTCCGGGTAGCGGTCCAGCATGTCGTCCATTTCGCTGCGGATGTCGACCAGCTCCTCCGGCCGCCAGTCGAAGCCGTCGACGCCCTCGTCGTTGGACAGCAGCTGCATGTGCACCTTCAGCCCCGCGTCGCGGATGCGGCGGATGATGCGCTCGGTCCTGCCGATCTGCCGGGGGGTGATGGTGTAAAGGTAATAGACGTTCGGGTCGCCGGCATAGTGTTTGCTCGAGACGCTGAAGGTGTCGCGGCCGCGCAGCTTCTTTTCGTCGTTCTCGTCGCCCCACAGGGAGATGCCCAGCATCAGGTCCGGGAAGCGCTCGCGGGGCACCCGGATCAGGCCGTTGGTGGCGCAGAAGGTAGGCATACGGCGGTAAAAAGCCTCCACGCGGTCCAGGTGGAGGGTGGGTTCGCCGCCGATCAGGATCGCCAGGTTCACGCCGCGGGCCTTTTCGCGGTCGATGAAGGCTTCCCAGCGGGTAAGGTCCATTTCCTCGCGGGCGGCCTTGTGCTCGTTGGATGAGAAGAAAAAACACCCCTTGCAGCGCAGGTTGCACTGGTTGGTGACGTCGTAGATGGAGCTGCGGATGTTGAGTTTTGAAATGCGGCGGTAGCGTTCGTACCAGGACGCGTCCAGCAGTGAACTGACGGTGATCATTTTTCTGCTCCCCGGCCGGGATGGGCCGGTTTTGTCTGAGGCGTTTCATCGGACCGGGGGGATTTTCCCGCCGGTCATGGATCAGGGACCTGTCATGCCAGGTCGTGTCCCGGCGGCGCGGCCGGCTCCCGGCACAGGTTGGCGCTTTTCTCGTAGCCGTTGACCCACACGGCCAGGTAGGTGTCCACGTAGTCCAGCCAGGCCCGGAAGGTGTCCGGGTCGTCGGCGTGCCGGAACAGGCGCGCCGTCACCACGGCGCTGCCTGCGGCGTAGTGGCGGCAGTCGCGGCAGTCGGTGTCGGGCACACAGCAGGCCGCCTGCCGGTCCCAGGTGAGGTCCGTGCGGTACTGCCGGAAGGAGCGGCCCAGCCCCACATCGGTAGAGGGGTTTTGCCGGGGGTAGGAACACCCGTACAGGTCGTGCAGGCCCAGGCGATGGGTATGGGCCACGGCGCTGTAAGCGGAAAACAGCACCGTTTGGGGGTAGCGCTCCAGCAGATCGAGCATGGCCCGCCGGGTGCGGGTCAGCGACGCCGCGTCATGGCGCAGATCGCCGTCGTAGCCCACCGGAGCCGAAAACACGTTGAACGTCATCCGGCCGTTTTGCCGGTGCAGTTGCGCGGCGACTTCGGCGGCCTCGTCGATGTTGTGCCGCGTGAAGGTGTACACGAAAACCGCGCGCGGGTCGTCCCCGTAGTTTTCCATCTGGCGCACCAGCATGTCGCGGGCGTTGCGGGTCTTGTAGCTGGTCTCGTCGCAGCCCCACACGGAAATGTGGATCTTGTAGTCGATGGACCGCGGGATGGGTTTCAGGCCGTTGGTGGCGATGGCGCCCAACGGGATTTCCTCGTGGCACACCCGGCACAGTTCCGGCACCAGGGACGGTTCCGCCCCGGCCAGCACCACGAAAGTGATGCCGCGCGCCTTTTCCCGGCGCATCAGTTCCCGCCAGGCGGCGGGGTCGCGGTTCTCGTCGGCGAACTGCTTGTCGCCTTCGTAGTAGTAGCAGCCGTTGCAGCGGATGTTGCAGCGGCGGGTCATGTCGTAAGTCGATTCGCGCAGGAAAAACCAGCGCCGCACCTTCTCCCAGCGCTCCCGGATGCCGGGCTGGTCCAGTATATCCGCAAAACGCCACGGCTTGCGCGTCGTCCCGGCGGGTTCGGTCTGCGGCTGTTCAACCGGCATCGGCACCCCTCAGGCCGCTTTCTTCCGGGCCAGGATGTATTCGGCGATTTTGCGCACGGTGGTCAGCTTGGGGTAGTCGTCCTCGTCGAAACGGATGCCGTACTCGTCGCGCAGCACCAGGGCCACGGTGGCCAGGTCCATGCTGTCGATGCCGATTTCATCCACCAGGTCGATGTCCGGATCGAAAGTTTCCGGTGTCACGTCTTCCAGCTTCAGTTCGTTGATCATCACCTCCGCCGTCCTCAGCATGACGGCCTGCAGGTCGTTTCCCATGGTCAGCTTCCCCGATTCAGCATTCAGATGGAACAGGCGTCGGTGGTCGTTCCGCCAACACCCGAGGTTTCTTCAAAAAACACGCGCCCACTGCAGACCACTTCGTCCCCCGCGGTGACCTGGAAGGAACCGCCCGGCGTTTCGCCGGGTTCCAGAGAGACGCGGATCTCCAGGACGTCCCCCGGGCGCACGATCCGCTTGAAGCGCACGCGCTTGAGGGCCCGCAGGATCGTCCGGTCGCCGCGTGCGCGGCAGACGGTCTCGCGCACCATGGCGATCAGCGCGACGCCCGGCAGGATGGCTTCGCCCGGGAAGTGGCCGCGGAACCACCGGGATTCGGGCGGCACCCGGACCCGGGCCGAAATGTGCCGCGGATCCCGGCGGCCAATATTCGTCAGCTCATACCACATGCGTTGCGCTTCATCAATCCTGGCGGCGTCGGCGCGATTGGCGCGCCTCAGCGGACAAGGTATTCCCACAGCGGCCCCACGTACCCCCTGCGGTACATGCGACTCATCAGGGCGGCGGTCTGCGGTCCCCCGGCGCCCAGAACCCAGTTCAAACGTCCCCTGGAGCGCCGGCGCACCGTTTCCGTGACCGCCGCTTCCGTCAGGTGGGCGTTGCGGTAATAAACCGGTGTCAGCAGGGACTGGTTTTCAGAAATCTGGCCCTCGCGCAGGGCCGTCGTGTACAGGTCCGTATGCGGGTAGATACGCATCCCGCAGAAAAAAAACAAGACGCAGCGCGGCAGCTTCTCGGCGTTGTCCAGGGTCCGGGACAGGGTTTCGGGGGTCTCCCCGGGGCCGGCCAAGAGCAGGTAGTGGGCCACGTGCAGGCCGGCTTCCCGGGCCGCCCGGTGGGCCCGGAACACGTCGGCGGTGCGAAAGGGCTTCCGGTAGGCCCCGAGTACGGGATCGCAGAGCGCCTCGGTGCCGAACTCGGCGTGCGTCATGCCGGCCTCGGCCAGCCGCTCGTAGTAACCGGCGGGCGGGTCGGTGGGAGACAGGAACGCACCCCAGGGAATCTTCAAACCGGCGTCTTTGAAGGCCTGCGCCACGGCCGCGCTGTGCTCGAAGTCGGCGTTGAAGACGGCGTCCGTAATGAAGAGAAAGCGGGCGCCGGCGTCCTGCAGCGCCAGGGCCGTGCGGGCCGCCTCGGCGGGCGGCGCGTAACGCATGCGGCGGCCCTCGATGTGCGGGTACGTGCAGTAGACGCACCGGAAACGGCAGCCGCGCTTGGTCTGCAGATTCAGCATGCCGCCTCGCCGCAGATAGAAGGCCAGCACGCTGTCGTCGGGGGTAAAGCGCCGCCGCGGCACCCGCTCCAGGGGCGGGGCAATGGCACCCGCATCACGGCGGGTCATCACACCGGGCATGCCGGCCGGGTCGCGCCCGCTTTCGATGGCCTTCGCCAGCTGCGCCAGCCGTTCCCCCTCCCCGGCCACACCGTAGTCGGCGTCCAGAAAGCGCATCATCTGGCGTGCGAAAATGGTGAATCCGCTGCCGCCCAGCACTACCACGGCCCGGCTGTTTTCGCGCACGGTGGCCACCAACTCCCGGTAATCGTCAACGAACCCTTTGGGGGTCGTGACATCCGTGTTGTCCACGTTGCGCAGCCCGATGCCTACCAGGGCGGGGTCGAACGAGCGGATCTCGTCCGCCAATGCAGCGGTACTCCCCAGGATATTCATGTCCACCACCTTCACGCGGTGATGGTCGGCGACGGCCGCCGCCACGTATTCGATACCCAGCGGGTAGACGGCATAGGGCTCCGTGTTGGTGTTGGCCGAGACGAGCAGGATCTTCATGGTCCACCGATCTCCAGGGCAGTGACGGTCGTTCCCAGGCCCAGCAGCAGGATTGCCCGTCCGCCCAGTTCAGCGGCCGTGCCGCCGCAGAGCGTCGCCGGCACCGTGCCCTGCCGGCAGAAGCGCACCGCCAGCGCCGCGGCCACCGCCGACGCGCTGCCGAACTCGCCGGTCCACCGGCGGTAGTCGACTACCGGGGCCCTCAGGGCGGTGCCGTCCAAAAATTCCTGCAGCTGCCGCCGCCCCGTGTCCCGCCATGCCGCCGGGATGCCGACCATCAGGAGCCCGCATCGGTTCCGGACCCGCTCCGGTCCGCCCAGCGCCCGGATCAGCGCGGAAATCACCGGCGGGTTGCCGCTGCCGGAAAAGACCGGCGCCACGGCCGGTGCGCCCGGCCGGGCGGCGGCGGACAGGTACAGCGCGCCCCCGCCGTCGGCGGCATTTTTCCCGAGGGCGACCGAGGGGTCGAAGAGCGGCGAGAGGGTGCCGTGGTGTTCGTCGGCCCCGGCCACCAGGAAGGACCCTTTTTTGCCGGGTGCCAGGCAGGCGGCCGCCAGCAGGGCCTGTTCGAAGGAGCTGTCGCCTCCGCTGGTGGTTACGTTGGGCCCCCGGGCGTCCATGAGCAGGGCCGTCTGTCCGGCGGCGGCGTTGTGCACAGACCCCACGAAGGCCGTCGGGCTGGCGAATTTTTCGTCGCTTTCGAAGAGTTCGTCCAGGAAGCGGCCAGTTTCGGAAAGCGCCCCCCAGGCCGTTCCCAGGAAGATGCCGGCCGGCGGGCCGCTTTCTCCGGCGTCCTCACGGGCCGCCAGCGCCAGCGCCAGCGCCAGCGCAGAGAAGCGCCCCAGGCGCCGCCGGCTGCGGGCCGGTACCGCCTCGAGAGCCGCTTCCAGCCCGGCGGGGCCGGCGCAGTCTCTGCCGGCGGCCAGGGCCTGCAGGGTCCTGCCGGCGTCTCCCGCCGCGGTGAGGCAGGCGCTGCCGACGACATACAGCCGCCGATGGGCGGGGGCACTTTTTGCGGGGGCCGCGTCCGGACCGGAGACCACCAGGGCGGCGTTGTTGCCGCCGAAGCCGAAGGAGTTGCTCAGCACGCAGCCCACCGCCCGGCGCCGGGGGTGCGTAAGGGGCGTCAGCTTTAAGCGGGGGTCGCGGCGCTTAAAACCCGGGTTTCCGGGCACCAGGCCATGTTGCACGCACAGGGCCGCCACCACCGCTTCGATTGCCCCGGCGGCCGCCAGTGCGTGGCCCGTGGCGCCCTTGATGGACGAGAGCGGCGGCAGGCGGCTGCCGAACAGCGCGCGCAGGGCGCGCGCCTCGGCAAGGTCGTTGTCCGGCGTGCCGGTGCCGTGCAGGTTGACGTAGTCGACTTGTCGCGGGGCGATGCCGGCATCTTCCAGGGCCGCGCGCATGGCCGCCAGGGCGCCGCGGCCCTCGGGATGCGGCGCCGCCGGGTGCCAGGCGTCGCAGGAGAGTCCTCCGCCGCACACGGCGGCCGCGGCCGCCGGGCCGGGTTCGGCCGACAGCAGCAGCATGGCGGCCCCCTCGGACAGGGTCATGCCCCGCCGGGATTCGTCCAGGGGGCGGGCGCCGGCGGGGTCCAGCAGCTGCAGGGCGTTGAACCCGTAGTAGGTCAGGCGGCAGAGGCTGTCGGCGCCGCCCGTCAGCACCCGGCGGGCACGGCCGCTGCGGATCATTTCCAGGGCCAGCTTGATGGCCGCCCCGCCGGACGAGCACGCCGTGGTAACCGTCATCGCCGGGCCCGTGCACCCGAAGCGGGCGGCGAGGTCCTCGGCCACCGTTCCGGCGCCGTGGTGGGTCAGCAGGCCCGGCCGGGCCGCATTTTGGCGCAGCAGGGTCTCGGTTTTCTGCATGCCGCCGGTAGTGGTGCCGATCACCACGGCGTCGGGCGCCGTGCTGTCGCCGGCCATGGCCTCGTCGGCCGCCATGCGGGCCAGACGGTGGGTGCGGGGCAGATCTTCCGGACCGGGTACGCGGCGCACCTGCCCCACGGGCAGGCGGCGGTCGGCCGGGGGCGTAAAAAGGGTCAGGGCGGAGATGCCGGTGGCATGGTTTTCGAGGGCCGCGACGGTCTGCGCCAGCCCGTGGCCGAGGGGGCTGACGATGCCCATCCCGGCGATAAAAACCGGCGTTCCCCTCAACGCGTGCGCTCCGGCTGGTTTTGGTGGATGTACTCGGCCAGGGTGCCCAGGGTGGCGAAAACTTCGCGGCCCAGCTCCTGGTTGTCGATGCGGATGCCGTATTCCTTTTCGATCATCATCACCATCTCCAGCACGTCGATGGAGTCGATGCCGGCCGGACCGCCGATCAGCCGCGCATCGCGGTCCATGTCCGCGGGCGTGATGTCGGGCAGATCCAGCACCTCGATGATTTTCACTTTCAGCTCTTCGATCAGTGTTTCCACAGACATGGGCGGTACCACCTGAACGCGTTGGAGTTGTCGACGGGATCGCAGCAGGCCGCGGGCTTTACAGTGCGCCGGAATTCATGTATTTCCCTTTTTCAGGACGTTGCGGCCGATCAGCTCAAATTTTCAAGAATTTTCGGCAATCGATTGCCAAAGGAGCGGGATATGGGTTTCGGCGGAGCGGACGGCGCTCCGGATGGACACCTTGAGCGTAGCTGAAACGCATATCCCGCGGTGTTGCCGGAATTGATTGAGAATTTTCCGATCATCAGGGGAGAAAACCATAAAGGGTAGTACCGCTTTTTTCAATCTTTTTATTTGCGACTCCCGAGGACCGCTTCATGACCCCAGACGGCATTGCCATCGAGGATTTGCTGCCCCACCGGGACGGCATGCTGCTCATCGATGAAATCCTGGCGGTGGACACGGAACAGGCGGTCACCCGCGCCGTGGTCTCCGAACAGTGGCCCCTCTTTTCCGGCCAGGGCGTCAGCACGCTGATCGCCGTGGAGCTCGTCGCCCAGACGGCCGGCATCTGCAACGGATGGGTCAGCCGGCAGCGGCACGGCGACGACTTCAGCCGCCGCGGGTGGCTGGTGGGCGTCAAGAAGGCCGACTTTGCCGGGGACACCCTTCCGCTGGGCAGCGAAGTGGTCACCACGGCGCGCAACGGGTACAAGTTCGAGAGCTTCCGCGAGGCATCGGGCACGGTGCGGCTGGGGTCGCAAATCATCGCCCGCGTCACGCTGCAGCTGTTTCAGCCCGCATCCGAGGCCGCGGTGGGGCCGGTGAAAGGGGGCCCGTAACACCATGGAAAACAGCCATTCACACGGCGCCGCCCTGGTGACCGGCGCCAGCAAGGGAATCGGCAGGGCCATCTGCCTGGAGCTGGCCCGCGCCGGATTCGACATCGTCGTCAACTACCGCAGCGACCGGGAAGGGGCCTGCGAGACCCTCGCGCAGGTGCAGGCCCTGGGACGAAGCGGCATGCTGGCCGCCTTCGACGTCACCGATGCCGCCGCCGCTGAAAAGCGCCTGGCGGAGGTTTTCGGGCGCTTTGCCGCCCTCAACGTTCTGGTCAACAACGCCGGCATCACGGCCGACGGCCTGTTTATCCTCATGGCGCGCGACAAGTGGCAGTCGGTCATCGACACCGCCCTGGCCGGTTTCTACAATGTGACCCGGCCGGTGCTGGAGCACATGGTGCGCCGCAAGCGCGGATGCGTGGTCTCCATCGCCTCGGTCGCCGGCCTGGTGGCCAACCGCGGCCAGGCCAACTACTCGGCCGCCAAGGCCGGGCTGATTGGCGCCAGCCGCAGCGTGGCGGCCGAGGTGGCGCGCCTGGGCATCCGGGTCAACGTGGTGGCGCCGGGCCTCATCGACACCGACATGACCCGGGACCTGCCGCTGAAGAACCTCAAGGCCATGATTCCCATGGCGCGGGTGGGGCGGCCTGAGGAGGTGGCCCGCGTGGTGCGCTTCCTGTGCTCCGAGGACGCCTCCTACATCACCGGCCAGGTGATATCGGTCAACGGAGGCATGTTTTGAAGGCGCCTTTCCCGCCGGGGAATGTCCGCCGCCGGGTGGCGCTGGTCCTGGCCCTGGCGGCGGGGGCCCTGCTGCTCACCGGCGCGGCCCAGAGCTGGCAGCAGATCCGGGCCGCCGCCCGGCAGATCACCAGCATCCACGCCGATTTCGTACAGGAAAAGCGCATGCCCATTCTGGCCCGCCCGCTGGTCTCCACCGGCACGCTGGACTACCGGGCGCCGGACTGCCTGCGCTGGGAGTACCGCACCCCCATCCGCAGCATCCTGCTGATGTACAAGGGCCGCGTGCAGCGCTACTTCGCGGTGGACGGCCGCCTGACCAAAGACGCCGGTATGGACGCCGGGGCCTTTAACGTGGTGGTGCAGCAGATCACCCAGTGGCTCAACGGCGACTTCGACCGCAACCCGGCTTTCACGGCCCGCCTGGCGCCCGGTCCGCGCATTGTCCTGGAGCCCCGCGACGAGGCCTTTCGCGCCATGATCCGGCGCATCGAGGTGGGGCTCTCCGAGCGGCCCGGCGTCATCCGTTCGGTGACCATCTACGAACCCGGCGACGCCGTCACGCGCCTGGAATTTCGCAACATCGCCGTCAACCCGGACATCCCGGACGCCGTTTTCCGGAAGGTCGAATGACCCGGCCGGCCGCTTTTCTGTCGGCGCTGGCGCTGCTTGCCGCGCTGTTGACCGCCGCCTGCACCCGCCTGCCGAAGATCACGCCGCCGGCATCGGGAAATACGACGGCCCCGGTCGGCCGCTGCGAAAAGGTGTTTCCCCAGGGCCGGTGGCAGTTCGTGCACGCCATCGAGGCCACGCTTTTCGGCGGCAGCAGCGTGGTGCTGGGCGTCAGCCGGATTTCTTCCACCGAGCGCCGCATCCACAGCCTGATCATGACCGTGGAGGGCATGGTGCTTTTCGAGGCCGACCGCGGGGACGATCTGCGCATCCGGCGGGCGGTGCCGCCCTTTGCCTCTGAAAATTTCGCCCGCGGCCTGATGGACGACATCGCGTTCATTTTCTTCGCGCCCCGGGGACCGGCGGTTGCGGGGCGCCTGCAAAACGGGGCCGCGGTCTGCCGCTATTGTTTGGACGATGGCGGCGTGGTCGACGTCCTGCCGGCCCCGGCGGACGGCTGGGAGGTGCGCCAGTACGACGCGCAGGGGCGCCTGGCCCGTCGACTGCAGGCCTCGGATGTTGCGGTCATTGACGGACAGCGCATCCCCCGCCGCCTGACCCTGGAGGCCCGCCCCGCCGGCGGCACGCCCTACCGGCTGAAGATGAAACTGGTGGAGGCCCTGCCGATCCGGCCGTGACGGCGTAAGGAAGTGTTTCATCATTCAGGGGGCGGTATGGTAATTCCTTTGGTGTCTTTTGGGTTTTTCGTGGACAGAAAAAACGGAAACGGAATCCGAATACAGGGACTTCGATGAAATTTCGCCTGATATACCCCAGGTGGCCCAAGCTGCTGCGGCAGACCGAGTTCCACCTGCCGCCCCACGGGCCGGTGGTGTTCGCCGCCTCGCTGCCGCCGGACGTGGATGTCGAATTCGTGGACGAGAACCTGGAGGCGGTGCCCTTCGACGATGACGCAGACCTGGTGGGCATCTCCATGATGCTGACGGTGCAGGTCAAGCGCGGCTGGCAGATCGCCGACCGCTACCGGCGGATGGGCGTCAAGGTCATCTTCGGCGGCATTGCCACCATGCTGCACGCCGAGGAGACCGCGGCCCACGCCGACGCGGTTTTCCTGGGGGAGTCCGAGGGCCGCATGGAAGAGGTGCTGGCCGATTTCCGCAGGGGCCGCCTGAAGAAGGTCTACGACTACCTCGAGGACCGGCCGCCCATCGAAACGGTGGGCCCGGCCCGGCGGGACATCCTCAAGCGCGAACTGTACAACTACCGCGGCGTGCAAATGGTGGACCTGGTGCACGCCTCGCGGGGCTGCCGCTACAGCTGCTACCCCTGCGCCGTGGCCTACCTGGGCGGGCGAAAGTTCCGGCCGCGGCCCGTGGAAAAGGCCGTGGCCGAGATGGCCGCCATCGACAACAACCGGCTGTTTCTGGTGGACAACTCGCTGGCCCAGGACACGGCCTGGGAAAAGGCGCTTTTTCGCGAGATGATCCCGCTCAAAAAAAAGTGGTGCTGCCACCCCATCGAGGACAAGCCCGAGGTGCTGGAGCTGGCCGCCCGTGCGGGGGCCTGGTACGTCTACCAGGCGGTTTTCGACACGTCCGACTACATCCGCGAGCGCATTCGCCGCTACAAGGACCACGGCATCGGCGTGGAGGGCACCGTGCTGCTGGGCCTGGACCACCACACCGAGGACAGCATCCGGCGGCTGATCGATTTTCTGCTGGAGATCGACCTGGACCTGGCCGAGTTCACGGTGCTGACGCCCTTTCCGCACACCCGCGCATTCGAGGAGCTGCACCGCCAGGGGCGCATCTTTTCCTACGACTGGGACCGCTACTCGGCCGACCGGGTCGTGTACCATCCGCGCCACATGACGGCCGAGAAACTGCAGGAGCTGCTCTTTTACGCCTGGGACACTTTCTATGCCGACGAGCCCCAGGAGTTCAAGATGTTCAAACTGCTGGCCCGGGTGGCCCGCCGCGAGATGGCCGACGCCACCTACCGGCCGCGCGACCGCCGCCTGGCGTCAAAGGCTTTCGGCGCGCCGGTTCAGCGGGCGCGGCCCGCCAGGTAGGCGTCCAGGTCCTCGAAGGCGTTTATGCGCGCCTGGCGCTGCATGTCCAGTTCGTAGCGGCCCCGCCAGCCGTGCTTTCGCATGAGGCGGTCGATGTGGTACTTCATCAGCGGCTTGAAGGCGTACAGCCAGATGGAAGTCCACAGCTTGCCCTGGCTTCTCACCCGCTCGGACGGCTCCCACCACCCCATCTGCACCTGGCGGTGGTACCATACCAGGTACTGCAGCTCGTCGCTGTCCAGGTGGCGGGTTTTGACGTTGGCCCACATGCCGTTGTACCAGCGGTAGTCGTCGGGGTTGGTCACCAGGCCGGCGTCCATCAGCAGCTGGCGCATGCCGGTCTTGGGATAGGGCGTCAGGATCTGGCAGTAGGAGGTGTCGGCGTCGATGGACTTGAGGAAGCGGTAGTTGTTGATGATGTCCTCTTCGTCGTCGTCGGGAAAGCCGAAGATCAGCCCCCCCACGATCATCATGCCGTACTTGTGGCAGATCTCGATGGCCTTGCGCGAGGCCTCCACGATGTTGCCCTTCTTGGCCACCACCAGGTTTTTCTTGGAGACGTTCTCGATGCCCAGGAAGATGGACTTGAACCCGGCCTGGGCCATCTTGCGCACCATGTCCTCGTGGCGGGACATGGTGACGCAGTCCGTCTGGGCCACGAAGTGCAGGCCCTGGTACTTGCGCGCGATGATGGCGTCGCACAGCCGCATCACGCGGTCGGTGTCCAGCACCAGGTTGTCGTCGGCCACGAAGATCCAGCGGCAGCGGCGCTTGTGGTAGATGTCGTCGATGTCGGCCAGCACGCGCTCGATGGGAAAGGTGCGGAAGGTTTTGCCGTACATGTGCTGCATGCTGCAGAAGTTGCAGCCGCGGGTGCAGCCGCGCGAAGTCTCCATGACTTCGACTTTGCGGTTCATGATGTGGTAGCCCCAGGTCAGGCGGCGCTTGTCGCGCACGGGCAGCTTGAGCGTTGAGAGGTCCACCAGTTCGCCGCGCGGGTTGTGCACCAGGCCGTCGCCATTTTTCCAGGAAAGCGAGGGGATGTCCGCGAAGCGGTCCCGGCCCTCCAGGGCGTCCACCAGGCGGCGGAAGACGATCTCGCCCTCGCCGTGCACCAGAAAGTCGATCCAGCGGGCGTCCTCCGACGCCGCGATTTCCTCGTACATCAGCGTGGGGTGGTAGCCGCCCACCACCACCTTGGCCTGCGGCAGCACCTTTTTGACCAGCTGCGCCAGCCGGATGCAGGTGTGGTACTGCCAGGTCATGGTGGACAGGCCCACCAGGTCGGGCCGCAGCTTGCGCAGCAGGCGCGTCACGTAGCGCGCCACCTGGCGGCGCTTGCGGATCAGGTCGGCGATATAGACTTCGTGGCCGCCGCCCAGGTTGGCGGCGATGCTGGCGATGCCGTGGTTGGGCATGTGAAAGGCGGATTCGTGCATGATCACCGGCGCGACGTCCGGCATGGAAAGCAGCAGGATTTTCATGACATCTCCTGGTTGGGGTCGACAGGATCGGGTTTTCCTTCGGCGCCGGGGCGCGCCTCGTCTGCAAGCAGGATGCGGCGCACGCGGTCCATCTGGTCGGCAAGCGGCCGGTCGGCGTACGGCTCCGGCGCGAGGGTGGCCAGGTGCCTGACCTGCGGCCCCCGGCGCAGGGCCGTGTTGAAGAGGAATTTGCCGGGACGAAAGAGCTTTTCGGTGCGCCGCACGGCCAGCACCGCCAGGGGCACGCCGCAGCGCCGCGCCAGCTTGAAGGCGCCCGGGTTGAAGGCGCCCAGCTTGCCGTCGCGGCTGCGGGTGCCCTCGGGAAACACGAACAGCACACCGCCCTTTTGCAGGTAACCCGGCAGGGCCTGGATCTGCTCCAGCATGGACTCGGCCAGCGCCCCGCGGGCGTTGGAGGGGATGTAGCCGGCGGACTTGAGCATCCAGCCGAACAGCGGGATGCCGAAGAGCCGGTGCTTGACGATGGTCTTGTGGCGGGCAAACAAGGAGATCAGCAGCAGCGGGTCGAGATAGGAGCGGTGGTTGCAGACCACTACCGCGCCGGCGATGTCCGCGATGCGCCGGTCCACGGACCATTCGATGCCCGGCACCAGCACCTTCAGCAGCCGGAAAAACCCGCGGTAGAAGTAGTGGTTGAGGCGCTGAAAGGCGATTTCGCGCTCCCGGGAAAAGACGGCCGCCGCCAGGTACAGCGGGGAGAACAGCACCACGAAGCCCACGGTGAAGTAGCCCCACATGGCCAGGGTCACCGCCAGGTCGTATCCCCAGCGCAGGGCGCGGCGCAGCCGGGCGGCCGCCGGGTTTTGGGCCGATGTGCCGGAGCCGTCGCAGGGCGGGGATATTTCCGTGGCGGGCGATTTCACGTTCCGCCCTCGAACCTGCGGATCAGCAGGCAGGTGTTGACCCCGCCGAAGGCGAAGTTCTGGATGGCGGCCGTGCGCACATCGCACGCTTGCACCTGCCGCGTGTGGCGGATCATGGCGCAGCGCTCGTCCACGGTGTCCAGGTTCAGGGTGGGGGCGACAAAGCCCCTTTCCATCATATACAGCGTCAGGATGGTCTCGATGGCCCCGCAGGCCCCCATGGTGTGTCCCATGTAGCTTTTAAGGGCCGTGACGGCCGGCCCGCGGCCGTAGACGCGCTCGATGGCCTGGGCCTCGATGACGTCGCCCATCTTGGTGGCCGTGGCGTGGGCGCTGACGAAGTCCACCTCGCCGGCGTCGATGCCGGCGTCGGCCAGGCCCAGGCGGATGGTGGCCGTGATGCCGTCGATGTTGGGCAGGATCAGGTCGCCGCCGTTGTTGTTGCAGGCGAATCCGATGACCTCGGCCAGGATTTTGGCGCCGCGCCGGCGGGCCGTCTCGTATTCTTCCAGGATCACGGCCCCGGCCCCCTCGCCCACCACCAGGCCGTCGCGGTCCACGTCGAAGGGGCGCGGGGTCAGGTGCGGCCGGTCGTTGAACTCGGTGGAGCAGGCCAGCAGGTTGTCGAAGACCGCCACGGTGGTGGTGTCGTACTCATCGGCACCGCCGCACAGCATGGCGTCCTGCATGCCGTACTTGACCGTCTCGTAGCCGAAGCCGATGGACTGGCTGCTGGTGGTGCAGGCCGTGGAGGACGAGATCACGCGGCCGGTGATGCCGAACATCTTGGTGATGTTGACGGCCGTGGTGTGCACCATGGAGCGCAGGTAGTCCACCGCCCCGATGGTGGAGAAT
>JAMOVG010000323.1 GCA_027061725.1 Desulfobacteraceae bacterium | reverse complement strand
CGGGGTCTACTTCGTTATCCTGACCATCGCCTTCGCCGAGATCACCCGCCTGGTGGTCTCGCACATCGAGGCGCTGGGGTCTTTTACGGGCATCTTTCTGGACTTCAAGCCGTCTTTGCGCAATTTCCAGTTCCGGGGCAACGTGCCCTACTACTACATCTCCTTCGGCTTCATGCTGGCCTCGCTGGTGGCCGTGCGCTTCATCGAACGCTCCAAGCTGGGGCGCTTCATGGTGGCCATCCGCGAAGACGAGGAGGCCGCCCAGGCCCTGGGCGTCAACACGTTCCGCTACAACATGCTGGCCATCGCCATCAGCGCCTTCATGACGGCCCTGGCCGGGGCCTTCTACGCCAACTACATCTTCTACCTGCACCCCAACACCATGTTCGGCATGGCCACCAGCATCGATCTCATCCTGCGGCCCATCGTGGGCGGGCTGGGCACCATTTTCGGCCCCATCCTGGGCTCCTTCATCCTGACGCCGCTTTCCGAGATTTCCCGCGCCTACTTCGCCAAGGGCGGTCTCGAGGGGCTGCACCTGATCCTCTACGGCATTCTGGCCATCCTGGTGGTGCTCTTCATGCCCAAGGGGATCATCGTCTACGTCGACAGGGGCCTCGGCCGCCTGCTGAAAACGCCGAAGAGGCAGGGCGCGGAGAGACGCCGATGACACGCGAACGCACAGACACGGACGGGGGGCGACGGTGACGCTGCTGACGGTCGATGCACTGACCATGCGCTTCGGCGGCCTGGTGGCCGTGGACGCGCTGTCGTTTGAACTGGACGCCGGCGAGGTGCTGGGCCTCATCGGGCCCAACGGCGCGGGCAAGACCACGGTCTTTAACTGCCTGAGCGGGTTCCTGCGTCCCCAGGGCGGCGAGGTCCTCTTCGACGGACGCCCCGTGGACCGGCTGGAGCCCTACCGCATCTGCCAGCTGGGCATGGTGCGCACCTTCCAGATCGTCAAACCCTTCCAGGCCATCTCGGTGCTGGACAACGTCATGGTGGGCGCCCTTTCCCGCGAGAAATCGACCGCCGTGGCGGAAAAGCGCTCGCTGGAGATCATCGATTTCGTGGGCCTCGCCGAGTGGACGTACGCCCTTGCCAAAGGCCTTCCGCTGCCCCTGCGCAAACGCCTGGAGCTGGCCCGCGCCCTGGCTACGCGGCCCCGGGTGCTGCTGCTCGACGAGGTTATGGCCGGGTTGAACCCCACCGAGGTCGATGAACTGATCGCGCTGCTGCAGCAGATCCACCGCCGGGGAACCGCCATCCTGCTCATCGAGCACGTCATGCGGGGCGTGATGGCCCTTTCCGAGCGCGTCATCGTCCTGAACCACGGCGTCAAGATCGCCGAGGGCCTGCCCCGCAACGTGGTCCAGAACCGCGAAGTCATCGAGGCCTATCTGGGAAAGGAGTTCCTGCGTGCTCAAGGTTAGCGGCATCGACGTGTACTACGGCGACATGGCGGCGCTGAACGGGGTCGACATCGACGTGCAGCCCGGCGAAATCGTGTCCGTGGTGGGTTCCAACGGCGCCGGCAAGTCCACGCTGCTCAAGGCCGTCTCCGGCATCCAGCGGCCACGCCGGGGCGCCATCACCTTCAACGGCACTGACATCTCCCGGGCCTCCACCGCCCGCATCGTGGAACTCGGCGTCAGCCACGTTCCCGAGGGCCGGCAGCTCTTTCCCACCATGACCGTGCTGGAAAACCTGGAGATGGGCGCCCAGTTCGAGCGCGCCCGCAAGCGGCGCCGCGAAACCATGGCGCAGGTCTTCGAGTACTTCCCGCGTTTGAAGGAACGCCTCAACCAGAAGGCCGGCACGCTGAGCGGCGGCGAGCAGCAGATGGTGGCCATCGGGCGGGGCCTGATGTCGCTGCCCGAGCTGATGATGCTCGACGAGCCCTCGCTGGGCCTGGCGCCGGTGCTGGTGGGCAAGATATTCGAGATCATCCGGCGCATCAATGAGCAGGGAACGGCCATCTTGCTCATCGAGCAGAACGTTTTCCATTCCCTGAGCATCTCCAACCGGGGCTTCGTGCTGGAAAACGGCCGCATCGCCCTTACCGGAACGGGAAAGGAACTGCTGGCCAGCCCCCACATCCGCAAAACCTACCTGGGGTTGTAAGCACCCACTCCCGGGCCATCGACACGGAGGAAACCATGTCCGCGAAACAGACTTTTTCCACTTCCAAAGCGGCCGTTACCGGAGGCCCCTACTCCCAGGCCGTGATTCACAACGGGCTGATCTACGTTTCGGGACAGGGCGCGGTGGACCCAGAAATCAACAAAATCCGCCTCGGCACCATTGAGGAGGAGACGGCCCTGGCGATGGAGAACCTGCGCATCATCCTGGAAGAGGCCGGCTCCGGCCTGGAGAACATCCTGACCATGACGGTCTACCTGCTGGACATGGAGGAGTACCATCGCTTCAACCTCGTCTACCGCAAATTCTTTGCAAAAAACCCGCCGGCGCGCACCTGCATCCAGGCGGCGCGCCTACCGTTCGGCACTCGGGTGGAACTGACCGCCGTCGCACACCTGTAACACCATTGGAGGCCAATGATGACTTTTTATAATTTTGACACCATCGCGGCCCGGGAACTCGCCGAGGGCGTCGAGATCCAGGCGATTCCGGGAGAACGCATGACCATGGTGCGCTTCCGCCTGCAGAAGGGCGCCCCGGTGCCCGAGCATTCCCATCCCCATGAACAGATTGGCGTCGTGGTTTCGGGCGAAATAGAAATGACCGTCGATGGCGAGACCCGTACGCTGGGGCCGGGATCGGCCTGGTGCATTCCGTCCGACGTGGTGCACAGTGCCCGCTGCCTGGCCGACGACACCGTGGTGCTGGAGTGCTTCTCCCCGCCCCGCGAAGACCTGGCCGGAACGTAGAAAGGACGAAAACCCCATGGCTGCCGAAACAACACCGCCGCCCGAGGGCGGCCCGAACCCGCGCTGCCGCCGGAACCTTGCGGCCGGCATGACCGTCGACATCGTCCTCAAGCAGGACCAGCGCAGCGGCCGGACCGTGCGCGGCACCGTGCGCGATCTGCTGACCCGCTCGGCCCGCCACCCCCACGGCATCAAGGTGCGCCTGACCGACGGCCGCGTGGGCCGCGTCAGACGCATCATCTCCCCCTGACCGGCCATAGGGGGGAATCCGTTTTTTTTACGATATGCAAAGTTTGCATTTCACCCATGGTATGAGGCCGCTATTTCAGACAAGGCCGGAAAAATTTACGCGCCTACGCTTTCTCCGGGTGCGGGGCCACACGGGATGCTCGCCGCCCCGCATTGCGCAGGGCGGGACAATGCACAGGTCGAGGGGCCGGACCCGGTCGCCCGCCACTGCCGCCGGTTTGGTGTCACTCAAAGGTGGGGATAGAATGAGTGCAAAGGGAGGTCTGGTGCCTGGGGCGGGAATCGAACCCGCACACCGCTCAGCGATAAGGGATTTTAAGTCCCTTGCGTCTACCAGGTTCCGCCACCCAGGCAATCAGATATGCTCTCACACGGTGCTCATTTTAGGCTGAAATACTGCAACGCCGGTGAAATTGCAAGCGGTAAAGCCGTTAGGGCAGCGCGGCCGAAAGTAACGTTAGGTAACGTTTTTCCCGGCAGAGACAGCAGCCGTAGCGGGACGGCCGGCGGCTTTGAAAGCAGCTGCGGCGCACTGTATTTAGTAATAATAACAACAGCAAAACCTTTCCACACCCTTTTGCCGTACGGTTTGGCACATCTTTTGATTACATAAGTAGTCAGGAGACGTACCCGGATCGAGGCACCCGCCTCTGCATGGGGAAAGGAGAATGGACATGGAACACCTGGACAGGAAACTGACGCGCCGGCCCTGCGGCCACCCCTACACCTCTTCGGGGGAGTTCGTGGGCGACCTCTGCCCCGAATGCGGCTGCACCTACTACAAGTGCTCCAACTGCGGCTTCCTGCTGACGGCCGAACGGCCGCCGGAAGTCTGCCCGGAGTGCGGCGAGAAGTGCATGTTCATCGATGTCACCTGCTACACCCCGGACTGCGGCGGGCCGGGCCGGGTGGATCCCCGCCTGCTGGACTGACCGCCCCTTTGCGCCGCCCGGGCCTGTAGCGACCGGAAGCCCTTTCAGGCCGCTGCCGGTCCGGCTATAGCCGTGAGCAGGATCCGGGGCCTGTCACGGGAGATGCGGCGAAATGGCCGGCGATGCGAAAAAAAGATGGCGGCGCACCTCGCGGGCGGAGATTTACCGCCGCCTGGCCATCCGGCCCCCGAAGTAAAGCGGCCGGGGCCAAGGGCCGGCGGCGGTTTTTCAGACGCTGAACCCGGTGAGCCAGAAATCGTGCAGGTTGCAGAAGCTGGTGGCATACAGCTTCTTTCCGGCATCGGCGGGCAGTTCAAAGGTGGAGACCGGCTTGTCGGTGGGATAGAAGGTCTTTGCGCCCAGCACCCTGCCGTCGGCGGACACCAGGGTATGGCGCACGATGTAGTGTTTCTCGGACATGCCGTGCTTGGTCTCGATGGTCACCTTTTTGCCGTCGACGGTCACCACTGGGGCGTGGGAGCCGACCTTGGCGGACCACTTGCCGGGGTCTTTTGCGGTATAGACGATGCCCGATGGCAGTCCGGCCACGGAGGCCGCGGCGCGTCCGACCCGGCTTGCGGCCAGTCCGGCAGCCGCCAGCAGCGATCCCTTCAGAAAAGCTCTGCGGTTTTTCATGCGATATTCCTCCTGTGTTGTTTCTCCGGGGTTAGGGGTGAGAGGTGAAAGACGTGCAGCACGCCGTGGCAGCGGCAGGCGGTGGCCAGGCCCACGGCGCCCGGGGCGGCCTGGACCTGCGCCAGGGCCTCGAACAAGTCCCCGGGCCGGTACCCGCCCACCCCGGGCAGCAGCTGGCGGCTGCGCACCACCACCGGCCGGACCTCCCCGGCCGGCAGCGCAGCGATGGTTTTGTATAGCGTTCCCGGCCGCGGCCGCCCGGTGACCGTACAGCGATCGGCAGGCTCGGGACAGTCATCCGGGCAGGCGAAGTCGGCGTAGCTCAGGTAAAACGCACCGTTCGGCCCCTCCAGGGGGTGGGGCAGCGTTCGCCGCAGGCCTTCGGGCACGGGCAGCGGCACTAGGCGGTGCGTCTTTTCCAGCCGGCGGCGGACCCAGGCAAAGGCCAGGTGCAGCGGCAGGCAGGGCACAATCCAGTCCGGGTGTGCCTTGTCCTTGAGCTGTGCTGCCAGGAAATCCACGCCGTCGGCGCAGACAGTCTCCACGCCGGGGGCGTCAACAGCCGCCAGGGCGCCGGCGGAGATGTCCACCAGCCGGAAACGGTCCGCCGGACGCCGGCAGCGGAGCCGTCCGAGGGCCAGGCGGCCGAACCGGCCCGCTCCGATGATCCAGTATTGCGTCATGTATGCAAATTGTCCCGGGATGGTCGAAAAGCGGACTGCAGAAGGCCCGGGCCGCGCCGGGGCGTACAAGCCGCGGGTTCCGCCTGTAGATAAGGTAAGACCGCCAGGCGGCGCTTGTCAAACAAAAAGCCTTCTGTTATCTAGGCGCCATGCAGCGCGCAACGCAACACCGGCCCCTGATCCTGGCCTCGCAGTCCCCCCGGCGGCGCTACCTTCTGGAGCAGGCCGGCCTGACCTTCACGGTGGTGCCCAGCAGCGTCGACGAGTCCGGGTTCGCCATGACCGCACCGGATGACTACGTGCGCCAGCTGGCCGCAGCCAAGGCCAACGACGTGGCCGCCGTGCATCCCGACGCCTGGGTCATCGGCGCCGACACCATCGTGCTCATTGACGGCACCGTGCTGGGAAAGCCCGATGGGCGCGCCGAGGCCCGCGCCATGCTGCAGCGCCTGTCCGGCCGCACCCACCAGGTCTATACCGGCTACAGCATCCGCTGCCGCGAAAAAGACCGGACCTTCACCGACGCGGTGGTCACCGACGTGACGTTCAAGCGCCTTTGCCCCGAAGAGATCCAGTGGTACATTCACACCGACGAACCCTTCGACAAGGCCGGCGCCTATGCCATCCAGGGCCTGGGCACCTTCCTGGTGCGCCGCATCAACGGCTCGTACACCAACGTGGTGGGGCTGCCGGTGTGCGAGGTGATCGAGGTGCTCATCCGGGCCGGGGCCGTGGGAATCGACAGAGGAGAACCGAAGTGAAACAGCGACTGCAAGCCGTTCTGGAGCGCATCCGACAGGCCTGTGAGCGCTGCGGGCGTGACCCGCAGCGTGTGCGCCTGGTGGCGGTCAGCAAGACCATGCCGGCCGAGCGCGTGCGCCGGGCCGTGGAGGCCGGGGTGCGGATCCTGGGGGAAAACTATGTGCAGGAGGCGCGCGACAAGTACGCGCAACTGGCCGATCTTTCCGTCAGCTGGCATTTCATCGGCCACCTGCAGACCAACAAGGCCAAGTACGTGGTGCGCATGTTCGACCTGGTGCACTCGGTCGACAGCCTCAAGCTGGCCTGCGAGCTGGACCGCCAGGCGGCGCGTCGCGAGCGCGTTCAGCCCGTGCTGATCCAGGTCAATATCAGCCGCGAGGAGAGCAAGTCGGGGGTCGCCACCGAGCAGATCGAGCCCCTGGTGCGCGAGGTGGCCGTGCTGAAGCACCTCGAACTGCAGGGGCTGATGACCATGCCGCCCTTTTTCGACCAGCCCGAGCGGGCGCGACCCTATTTCCGGAAGCTCGCCGAGCTGGCGCGCCGCATCGAATCGCTGAACATCCCGCGCGTGTCCATGAAAGAGCTGTCCATGGGCATGAGCGGCGACTTCGAGGTGGCCATCGAGGAAGGCGCCACCCTGGTGCGCGTGGGCACGGCCATCTTCGGAGCGCGCAGGTGAAGCTGCTGCTGCACATGTGCTGCGGCCCCTGCGCCGTTTACCCGGTGGAGACCCTGTGCGGCGAGGGCCTGAAGGTGATGGGCTTTTTTTACCGCCACAACATCCACCCCTACACCGAGTGCCTGCGGCGCCAGGAGACCCTGCAGACGTGGGCCGGGGACATCGGCCTGCGGGTGATTATCCAGAAGGGCTACGACCTGGAGGGTTTCCTGCGGCGCGTGGTCTTCCGCGAGGCCGACCGCTGCACCACCTGCTACTACGACCGGCTGCGGGCCACGGCCCTGCTGGCCCGGCGGGGGAAATTCGACGCCTTCAGCACCACCCTGCTCTACAGCAAGTTCCAGAAGCACGGCCGCATCCGCGAGATCGGCGAGGCTCTGGGCAGGCAGATCGGCGTCCCCTTCCACTACGTCGATTTCCGGCAGGGCTGGAAAGAGGGCATCGCCCGCTCGAAGGAACTCGGCATGTACCGCCAGTCCTACTGCGGGTGCATCTACAGCGAAAAGGAACGATACTACAAACCGGCCTGAAGCCCCCCGGCGGACCGCCCCGACACCTCAACCCCGGAGCCCTGACCCGTGTTCGGCAACTTTTTCTACCTCATTATCGCACTGCTGATCTATGTCACCTACCCGCCGTCGGACCAGCCCGGCCTGCCGGCCGGCGAGGCGTTCTTCCTCGCCGCCGTGCTGTTCGCCTTCTTCGCCTGGTTCACACGCTCACAGTTCCGCCGCATCGAGGCCCGCCTGGCCGAGGATCCCTACGCGCACCTGGACCACGTCTTCAACGCGCGCCTGACCCGGCAGTTCATCATGGCCATCGGGCTGTTCGCCGTGGACGTCTACGGCCTGAGCCTGCCGTCGTACATCACGGGCATACGCCTGCTGGAACGCTTTCCTACCCTGGCGGCGCTGCTGTTCATCGGCCTCTTCCTGGTCTACCTGTCCACGGTCTGGGCGCTGGCCTACCCGTCCTACCGGGTGCTCTTCGACAGCTCGCTCACCCGCCGTGGCTACGTGCTGTCCAATATTTCCTTCAACGTGCCCATCCTGCTGCCGTGGTTTGCGCTGTCGGTGGTGGCCGACATCATCGATTCGCTGCCCTTCGAGCTGCCGCGCAAACTGCTGGCCACCACCGGAGGACAGGTGGTCTACTTCCTTGTGTTCCTGCTGGCCGTGGCCGTGCTGGGACCCGTGCTGATCCAGAAATTCTGGCGCTGCAAGCCGCTGGAACCCGGCTATTTCCGCGGCCGCATCGAGGCCCTGTGCCGCCGGGCGGGTATGCGCTACAGCGACATCCTGTACTGGCCCATCTTCGGCGGCCGCATGATCACCGCCGGCGTTATGGGGCTGGTGGACCGCTTCCGCTACCTGCTGGTCACCCGCAGCCTGCTGCTGTTCCTGGACCCCGAGGAGATCGACGCCGTCATCGCCCACGAGATCGGCCACGTCAAGAAGAGGCACCTGCAGTTTTACCTGCTGTTCTTCGCCGGCTACCTGCTGTTGTCCTTCGCCACCACCGACGCCATCATCTACTCGCTGATCTACGCCCGGCCGGTGCACGCCCTGATCAAGTTCGCCGGCATCGGGCACACCACGGCCTTTTCGGTGGCCTTCAGCCTTGTGACCATCACCTTGTTCCTGCTCTACTTCCGGTACATCTTCGGTTTTTTCATGCGCAACTTCGAGCGCCAGGCCGACACCTACGTGTTCTCGCTGTTCGACAGCGCCCTTCCGCTGATCAGCACGTTGCAAAAAATCGCGGCCACCAGCGGCCAGCCCGCCGACCGCCCCAACTGGCACCACTTCAGCATCGCCCAGCGCATCGACTTCCTGCGGCGCTGCGAGAGCGATCGCAGCTGGATCCGCCGCCACGACCGCAAGCTCAGGAAAAGCCTAGCGGTCTTTGTGGGGGCCATGAGCGTGGTGGCCGTCTTCGGGTGGCAGCTCAACTTCGGCGAGACCGGGCGGCGCCTGAACCGCCACTTTTTTGAAAAGGCGCTGCTGCGCGAACTGCAGGCCGCCCCCCACAACCCGGACCTGTATCAGATGCTGGGCAACCTGTACTACGAGCAGGGGAAGTTTGAAAAAGCCGTCACGGCTTACGAACGGGGGGTTTCACTGGCGCCGGAGAACCCGGAACTGCTCAACAATCTGGCCTGGCTGCTGGCCACCTGCAAGAACGAGAGCGTGCGGGATCCGCGCACGGCCCTGGACCTGGCGCGGCGGGCGGCGGCCATCTCCCCCGCCCCCCACATTCTGGACACGCTGGCCGAGAGCTATTACGTCAACGGGATGTACGCCGAGGCGGTGGCCGCGGCACGGGCTGCGTTGGCCGCCAGCAAGCGCAACCGTGAGTACTATCGGCGTCAACTGGAGCGCTTTCGGCGCGCGGCCACACGGGAAAGCGCCGCCCTGGCCGGTGCCGCCTTTACTTGATGGTGACCTTGCGCACCTGCAGCATGTCGGTGTGGCCGGCGAAGATCTTCTCGATGCCGTCCTGCTTCAGGGTGGTCATGCCGTCCTCGATGGCCTGCTTGCGCAGTTCCTCCACGCGGGCCTTGTTCTGGATCATCTTCTTGATGACGTCGGTGCCCATGAGCAGCTCGTGCAGGCCCATGCGGCCGCGGTAGCCGGTGCTATTGCAGTTCTCGCAGCCCTCGGGGGCATAAAGCGTCAGGTCATCGTTGTACTCGATGCCCACATTCTTCTCGAACAACTCCGGGTCGTACAGGCGCACCAGGTCATCGTACTCCTTGCGCGAGGGATGATAGGCCCGCTTGCAGTCCGGGCACAGGGTCAGCACCAGGCGCTGGGCCAGAATGCACAGCACGGCGTCGGCGAAATTGAAGGGGTCCATGCCCATGTCCAGTAAGCGGGTGATGCTCTCGGGCGCCGAGTTGGTATGCAGGGTGGAGAGCACCAGATGGCCGGTCAGCGAGGCCTCGATGCCGATGCGGGTGGTTTCCTGGTCGCGCATCTCGCCCACCATGATGACATCGGGGTCGGCGCGCAGGAAGGCCCGCATGGCGGCCGCGAAGTCGAAACCGATCTTGGACTTGATCTGCACCTGCCGCAACCCCTTCTGGGTGATTTCCACGGGGTCCTCGGCCGTCCAGATCTTGGTCTCGGGCTTGTTGATGTAGCCCAGGGCCGAATGCAGGGTAGTGGTTTTACCGGAACCGGTAGGCCCGCATACGAAGATCAGGCCGTAGGGCTGTATGATGGCCTTGAGGAAGTTCTCGTAGTTGCGCTTGGAAAAGCCGATGCGGTCCAGCGGGATGGGGTCGCCGGATTGCAGGATACGCAGCACCACGTCCTCCAGACCGCCCTGGGTCGGCACGGTGGCCACGCGCAGCTCAATGTCCCTTCCGCTGTACTTCTTGAACTTGATCTTGCCGTCCTGGGGCAGGCGGCGCTCGGCGATGTCCAGATCCGACATGATCTTGATGCGCGAGATGACCGCGTTCTTGTAGTTGTAGGGGATGGTCTGGTAGATGTAGCAATTGCCGTCCACGCGGAAGCGCACTTGGGTGTTCTGGCGGCCAGCGTAGGGTTCGATATGAATATCCGACGCGCCGCGCGAGACGGCGTCCAGGATGATCTTGTTGACCAGCTGGACCACGGCGCTGTCGCCCTCGTCGATGACGTCGTCGCCCTCCTCGAACTCCTCGGCCTCGTCCTGCAGCTGCGAGAGGATGTCGTCGATCTCGGCGATCTCCTTCTCGTCCTGGGTGAAGAGCGAGATAGTGTCCAGAATGTCCTGCTTGAGCGCCACCTTGAAAGACACGATCTTGCCGGGGAAGAGGGCCTTGATTTCGTCAATTTTCTGCAGGTCATAGGGGTTGTCGACGGCGATTATGATCTTGCCGTCCTCGATGCCCAGCGGCACCCACACGTTCTTGCGCATGAAGGGCACCTTGAGACCCACCAGCAGCTCGCCGGGGATGGGCATCTTGGAATTGTATTCGACGTAGGGAACGCGGTAGTAGTTGCTCAGGGACTCGAGAACGTCCTTCTTGGGGATCTTGAGGTTCTTGATGAGGTGGCTCTCGATGGGCTGTCCGGCCTGTCGGGCGTAGCCGATGGCCTTGTTGAGCTCCTTCTGGGTCAGCAGGTGGTTTTCCAGCAGGTAGTCGAACTTGCTGGTCTTGTTCTTGGCCATGCGCTTCTGGTTGAACAGCGCGATGCCCAGAATCTCGGCCAGCTCACGGATGGTGTTCTCATCGGTCTTGTCGAAAGGCTCACCGTCCTTGCGGTTCATCAGCTGCAGTACGCCCAGCAGGTAGCGGCGGAAGACGATGGGGTAGACCAGCACCTGCCGGGTCCGGAAGCCGGTGCGCACGTCCCAGTTCTTGTCAAACTTGAGCACCGGGTCGATGGCCTTAAGCTCCTTTTCGTCGTAGACGTCCTTGATGTTGAGCAGTTGTTGCTTAAGGGCCGCGTACCCGGCGATGGACTCGGTGGAGATGGGCAACCGGATCTCGGTGGTTCCGGCGTCCGACTTGACCTGGGAGCTTAGCTCTCGCTTGATGCCGTCCACCTGGTAGACGGTCAGGCGCTCGGCGTTGAACAGGCCGGTGATCTCGTCGGACAGGTCGTTGAGGATTTCCTGCAGGCTGGAGGCGGCGTAGACATTGTTGGTGATGTCCTGCAGCTTCTTTATGCTGGCGACTTTGGTCTCCAGCTTGCGGACCAGGGGCGCCCTAGTGGCCTTGAGGCCCTGGGCGCCGGGTGCCGCGCCGGCACCTGCACGGCCGCGGTGGGCCCTGAGACCCTCTGCGCCGTTTGCCTGGGAGGCTTTACTCTCCGTGTTGCTGAGCATGTTTCATCCCTGTATCAGGTGGTGCGTGTCGAAGGTGACCTATCACCGGAAAGCGTTCGTGAAAATCCAGAAAAGCGTCCGGCGGCCTCTGGTGGTTTCCGGCCATCGCGAAGCACGGCCGTCCGGCAGGCGGACGTCCGCCGTCTGTAGCCTATTATCGGTCGTGCGGCGGGCTTCTTTAACCGAAGTTGGCACCGTCCGGAAACAGCTGAAACAAGGGGAGACGGACGTGAAGGAGGGGGGAATCGGCCGGTAGCCGAAAGGGTGCGGGGGATCGGTTTTCAGGGGTTCCGCGCGGGGGCGAAACGGGGGGTCAGCCGCGGCCGTCCTCACCCTCTTTCCGGCGGCGGCAAAGGCCGATGAGCTTCTTGACGCCACCGCCCACCAGCAGGATCCCCATGAGGTAGAAACAAAAATAGATGAAGGGCATGATCCCGGAAAAGTAAGCGATCTCGCGCACGCGGGGCATCACCTGGGGGATACGGTAAAAGACCCCCAGGCCGGCCAGGATGAGGGCCACTGCCCACAGGAGCTGAACGTTTTTTCCGGGTGCGGCCATGCACGCTTCCTTTCGGCGGCCGGGCGGCGCGGCGCCCGGCCGTTGGCGGGTGTCGGCGGCGCGACTACTCGTTGAGGCGGCCCTTGAAAACGGGCTTGCGCTTCTCAAGGAAAGCCTTGGTGCCCTCGCGGCTGTCGGGGCTGGCCATGCACAGCGCGAAGGCGTCGTTTTCGATGTGGCAGCCGGTATCCAGGTCGGTGTTCAGCCCGCGGTTGACGGCCTGCTTGGCGGCCCGCAGCGAGGCCTTGCCCATGGTGGCGATGCGGCCGGCGGTCTTTTGCACCTCGTCCATGAGGGCGTCCGGAGCGCACACCTTGTTGGCGATGCCCAGGCGCAGGGCCTCCTTGGCGTCGACCATCTTGCCGGTGAAGATCATCTCCTTGGCCACGTTGGGGCCCACCAGGCGCGGCAGCCGCTGGGTGCCGCCGAAGCCCGGAATAATGCCCAGGGTGATCTCGGGCAGGCCGAAGACGGCGTTTTCGGACGCGTAGACGAAGTCGCAGGCCAGGGCCATCTCGGTGCCGCCGCCAAGTGCGTAGCCGTTAACCGCCGCGATGGCCGGAATGGGCAGCTGCTGCAGGGCCCCGATGGCGGCCTGCCCCTTCTGGGAAAAATACTTGGCCTGCAGGGCGTTGTAGGTGGCCAGCTCGGAGATGTCGGCACCGGCCACAAAGGCCTTGTCGCCGCTGCCGGTCAGCAGCAGCACGCGGATGTCCTCGTCGTCGGCAACGCCCGCCAGCGCCTCGGTGAACTCCTCCAGCAGCTCGGCGTTGAGTGCGTTCATGACCTTGGGCCGGTTGAAGGTGATCCGGGCGATGCCGCCCTCGACGTCAAAAAGCAGGTGCTTGAAGTCCATGGTGGTTTCTCCTTTGGTTGGTGGTGTGTCACGTTTCCGGAGGTGCCGATGGCCGGGGGTTGAACCGGCCCGCTTCGAATGCCCAACAAGGCGCAACGTCCGGAAACCCTGCGGCTGAAGCCGGTTCCGACACACCTGCATAAACCATTTATAGAAGAATTTGTCAAATGCCCGGGGCGGGGTTTCCAGAGCAATCACAGGCCGCGGGCGGGATGTCCACTGCAGGTACCCTTCAGGGTTTCATCACGGGGGCCCCTGCTGCCCCCCTCCCTGTTGCCGGCCGCTCACTCCTGCGCAACCGGCGCCTCGGCGCGCGCCGCCAGGTAGATGGAGACCAGCACGCAGCCGCCACCCAGAACTTTGAGCAGGGTGAACCCTTCGTCGAAGAGGAAGTAGGCGATGATGCTGCTGATGACCGGCTCGCCCAGCAGGCTGACGGCGATCAGGCCGGCGCTGCACCACTTGAGCGCCCAGTTGTAAGTGGTGTGACCCACCACCTGGGAAATCAGCGCAAGGCCTGCGAAACTGGCCCAGGTGCCGGCGGTAAAGCCGGTGAGCGGCAGGCCCAGGGCCAGCACCAGGGCCCACAGGATCACTGCCGCCGCGCCGTAGCAGACGGTGACGTAAGGCAGCAGGGAAAGACGGCTCCGCAGCCGCCGGCCCATCAGCAGGTAGGCCGCGGCGCTGACGCCGCCGGCCAGGGCCAGGCCGTCGCCCAACAGAGCCCGGCCACCGGCGGCGAAGTCGCCGGCTCCGATGAGCACCCCGCCGACGACGCTCACCACGATGCTGATCACCATCGCCGGCCGCAGGCGGTCGCCGGTGACAAAGGGCGTCATAAGGCCGACCCAAAGGGGGTTGGTGTCCACCAGCACCACCGAACTGCTCACGGTGGTGTAGTCCAGCGACGAGATCCAGGAGGCGAAGTGCAGGGCCAGGAAAAGCCCTGAAAGTCCGGCCAGGGCCAGGTCCCGGCGGCCCAGGGACAGCAGTTCACGGCGCGCGGTGAGCCACGCCAGCGGGGACAGCAGCAGCACGGCCAGCCCCACGCGGTAGGCGGCCGTGACCAAGGCCGGAGCGTCGGCCAGGCGGGCGAAGATGGCGCCGGTGGAGACCGCCAGGATACCCACGCCCAGGGCGGCATAAGGGTGTACACGGGGACGCACCTCGCCGGCGACGCTCACCGCAGGCGGCCGGCCTGGGTCAGCGACAGGGGGTTGACCTGCCGGATATAGGCGCGGATGCCCTTGACGATGCCGCGGCACAGGTTGTCCTGGTACTTGCGGTCCGACAGCCGCCGGCACTCGCGGGGGTTGCTGATGAACGAGGTCTCGATCAGGATGGCCGGCATCTGGGCGCCCAGCAGCACGTAAAAAGGCGCCTGCTTGACGCCCTTGTTCTTGATGCGCGAGTAGCGGCCCTGCAGGTAGCTCACCGTGGAGCGCTGCACGCTGGAGGCCAGCCGCGCCGACTCGTTGATCTTGGCGTTCTGCATGAGGTCGTTCAAGATGCTCTGCAAGTCGCTGATGTTCTTGCGCGAGGTGGCATTTTCCCGCGCTGCCACCAGGATGGCGTCCTCGTCGGTGGCCAGGTTCAAAAAGTAGGTCTCCAGGCCGTAAGCCATGTGGTTGCGCGCAGCGTTGGTGTGGATGGAGATGAACAGGTCGGCGTTCTTGGTGTTGGCAATGGCCGTGCGCTCCTCCAGGGTCAGGTAGCGGTCGCTGTTGCGCGTCAGGATCACCTCGCAGCCCAGCTCCTTGCGGATGCGTTTGGCCAGCCGCCGGGCGATCTGGAGGGTAATGTTTTTCTCGTAGACGCCCTTGCAGTAGCCCGGCGCGCCGAAATCACGGCCGCCGTGGCCAGCGTCGACCACGATGCGCCGCACGCCCAGCGAGAACTGGCGCGCCAGGTCACCGGTGGATTTCTTGCCCTTGCGGCTGCGGGGCTTGGCGATGATCACCGGCGACTGCATGATGCTGTTGGATCCCCAGACGTCGATGACGATGCGGAAAGGGTTGCGCAGCGAGAAAACTTTGTAGCGCTTGAAGGACTTGATGTCCACCACCACGCGCACCGAGTCCTTGGTGTGCTGTCCGGCGCGAATGCTGCTGAGCAGGTCGTCGTTGATGGGAATCTGGCGCTGAATGGCCTTGGCCAGTATGCTCTTTTCCAGGTCGATGTAGAGGCGCCGGGGTTTGTGCAGCGAGGGATCCTTTCGCAGCAGCCGCGACGAGTAGCGGGTCTCCTTGTTGGCGTCGATGACGATGCGCGTATAGTTGGGATTGGACCAGTAGCGCAGCCCCGTCACCAGGGCCGGCCCCGGGGGCGGCGGCGGGGTCTTGCGCGGCGCGTAATAGCTGTCGGCGCTGCGCTTGCGCACCTTGACCTTCTTTTCGGGGGCCTTCTTTTTGGCGGTGGACTTGACCTGCGCCAGCCGGATCTCCATCTTGGCCTTGGCGGCGTACCTGCTGCGGGGGAAGCGCTTGACGATGCGCCGGAAAGCGTCCAGGGCCTCCAGTCGGTCGGTCTCCAGATAGGAACGCCGGTAGAGCTCCAGATACAGTTTGCCGGCCTTGTACAGCCCGGCGGCGGCCCAGGGGCCCCTGGGATCCAGCCGGTAGACCCGCTCATAGCCGGAAATGCACTTGAGCCAGTAGCTGCGGTACTTCTGCCGCGAGGGGCTCTTGCGCAGGGCGCTGTAGCACTTTTCGGCAGACATGTACTGGTCCTTGGGCGTGCGGGCCCACAGGTCCCGGGCCGGCAGCAGCACCGCCAGCCAGCATACCAGCACCACGAGCCCCGCCGGGCGGTATACCCCCGCCAGCCTCACTGGCCGGACTCCCGGGGCCGCACCGGTGCCCGGGGCACCGCGACCTGCCTGTGGTGTGTCAACATGTCCATCTGATTTTCCTGCCGGATGCCGCCCGCTTCCGTCGGGGTGAAAAGACGGCGGGGTACAAGGCTGAAACTGTGCCAGCATTTGTCGAAAATAGCAAGCCCGCCGACGCAAAAAAGTCCGCGCGCACCGTGGCCCGACAAGCCGCCGGCACCGGCACCGCCCCCGCGGGTCACTCCAGCTCGCGGGCCTGTTCGTGCAGTTCGTTCAGGCGGTTGAGCGCCTCGAGAGGCGTCATGCGGGCGATGTCCAGCCGCCGCAGCCGGTCCAGCAGCGCCTTTTCCGGAGGTGCAAAGAGCTGCAGCTGCACCCCGCCCCGCGCCGCCCCCCCGCCGCCGCCTTTTCCGCCGGTCCGTGCGCCCAGGTGATGGTCGCCGTTTTCCAGGGACGTGAGCACCTTGCGCGCGTGGCGGATGACCTCTTCGGGAATACCCGCCAGCCGGGCGACCTGGATGCCGTAGCTGCGGTTGGTGCCGCCGGCCACCAGCTTGCGCAGAAAGATGATTTCGTCGTTCCACTCCTTGACGGCGATATTGAAGTTCTTGACCCGCGCCTTGGTGCGCGCCAGCTCGGTGAGTTCGTGGTAGTGGGTGGCGAACAGCGTCTTGACGCCGCGGCCGTGCAGGTCGTGCAGGTAGGCGGCCACGGCCCAGGCGATGCTCAGGCCGTCGAAGGTGCTGGTGCCGCGCCCGATCTCGTCCATGATCACCAGGCTGCGCCCGGTGGCGTTGTTGAGGATATTGGCCGTCTCCTGCATCTCCACCAGGAAGGTGCTCTGGCCCGAGGCCAGGTTGTCCAGGGCCCCCACGCGGGTGAAGATGCGGTCGGTGACCGCCAGCGAGGCCGCGGCGGCCGGCACGAAGGAACCCATCTGGGCCAGCACCACGCTCAGGGCCACCTGGCGCAGCACGGTGGACTTGCCGGCCATGTTGGGGCCGGTGATGATAAGCACCTGGTTCTCGTCGTCGTCCAGGGTGATGGAGTTGGGCACGAAGCGCTCGCCGGCGATGAGGGTTTCGACCACCGGGTGGCGTCCGTCCGTTAAATGGATGCGCCCCTCGTCGTTTAGCTGCGGCCGGCAGTAGTCGCGGCGCTCGGCCACGAAGGCCAGGTTCAGCAGGCAGTCCAGGCGGGCCAGGAAGCGCGCCACGTCCTGCACGAGGTCGTTGGCAGCCGCGGCCTTTTCCCGGATGGCGGAGAATAGGCGGTACTCCAGGGCTGCACGGCGCTCCTCGGCGCCCAGCACCTTCATCTCGAATTTCTTGAGCTCGTCGGTGATGTAGCGCTCGGAGTTGACCAGCGTCTGCTTGCGTACGTAGTGGTCCGGCACGTCGGCGGCGCGCGACTTGGGCACCTCGATGTAGTAGCCGAAGACCTTGTTGAAGCGCACCTTGAGGGTGGTGATGCCGGTGCACTGCTTCTCGCGACTCTCCAGTTCCACCAGCCAGCCCTTGCCGTCGGAGCTGACGGCCATCAGCTCGTCGAGTTCGGCGTTGAAGCCCGGTCGGATGATGCCGCCCTCGTTGACCGCCATGGGGGCGTCGTCGCGGATGGCCTCGGCGATCAGACGGGCCAGTTCGTCGAGCCGCGACAGGTCACGCTGCCAGCGGAAAAGTTCGCTCTCGAACCCGTCCAGCAGGGCCCACAGCTGCGGCAGGCCTTCCAGCGATCGCCGCAGGGCGATGAGGTCGCGGGCGTTGCACTGCCCCATGACGATCTTGCTGCCCAGCCGCTCCAGGTCGGCCACGGTTTTCAGGGCCTCGCGCAGCTCGCCGGTGGCGTGGATCTTGTCCAGGGCCTCGGCCACCGCCGTCAGGCGTCGCTCGATGCGCTGCGGGTCGGTGAGCGGGTAGCGCAGCCAGTGGTTCAGCAGCCGGCCGCCCATGGCCGTCACGGTGCGGTCGATGACCCCGATGAGGGTGCCGCGCCGCGACCCGTTCTGCAAGTTCTTGAACAGCTCCAGGTTGCGCACCGATACGTCGTCGAGCCACAGGTAGCTCTCCAGGCGGTAGGTCTCGATCCCGCGCAGGTGGGCCACGTCCTGCTTCTGGGTCTGGCGGATGTAGTGCAGCAGCGCTCCGGCGGCGGCGATGCCGGCCCGCAGCCCCTCGCAGCCGAAACCCTCCAGGGACACCGTGCTGAACTGCTCCAGCAGCCGGCGCCGGCCGCGCTCGGGGCGGAAGGCCTCCGCCGCCAGCCAGGTGACCGGCTTTTCGTCCAGGGCCTGCACCAGGTCCCGCAGGGCGGCGTCCTCCCGCAGGTCCTCGGACAGCAGGGTCTCGCTGGGGTCCACGCGGCGCACCTCGTCGACCATGGCGGCGGTGTCGCGGGTCTGGCACAGGCGGAAGCCGCCCGTGGAAAGATCCACCGTGGCCAGGCCGAAATCGTCGCCCAGGCGGTGGACGGCCAGCAGGTAGTTGTTCTCCTTCTCGTTTAAAAATTCGTTTTCGACGATCATGCCGGGCGTGATCACCCGCACCACCTCGCGCTTGACCAGCCCCTTGGCCTTGGCGGGGTCCTCCACCTGGTCGCAGACGGCCACCTTGTAGCCGTGCTCCAACAGCCGGGCGATGTATCCCTGCACGGCGCGGAACGGCACGCCGCACATGGGCACCGGGGATTCATCGTTCTTGTTGCGGGAGGTCAGGGTGATGTCCAGCACGCGCGAAGCGGTTTCGGCGTCCTCGAAGAACATCTCGTAGAAATCCCCCATGCGGTACATCAGGATGGCATCGGCGTACCGGTCCTTTATGGACAGGTACTGCTGCATCATGGGGGTGACTTTAGCGGGACGCATAGGGAAAGCAGTCACGTCGGGCACCGGCCCGGACGGGGATCAGGCTGCCTGTCCGGACCGTGTCAGGCCTTCTCCTGCGGCTGGGTTTGGGGTTCGCCGGTCGCGGTTTCGGCGGCCGGGGACGCCTCCGCATCCGCCTTTCCAGTGGCGTCGGCGTTCGCGGCGCTCAGGCTTCCCGAGGCCGCTTCGGCCTCTATGGCCGGGGCCTTGTAGCTCTCCAGTTCCTTTTTCAGGGAGGCGATCATCTCCAGGTGGGAGTTGTTAGCGGCGTTAAGAGTCTTGATCTCCTTGCGCAGGCGCATGCGCACGGGAAAACTGAAAATGTAGGCCAGGACGATGCCGGCCACGAAACAGGAGACGAACAGTATCCAGTTTTTGACTTCTCCCAGGTTGTATTCCTTGAACAGCAGATTAAGGGTGTAGGACTGCTTGTCGGTGAAGAATTCCTGGTTGGAGAAGATGAACACCGCGATGGCGACGGCAATCAGGAACCAGATAAAATACTTAAATTTCTTCATACTGTTTCTCCTGTAAAATCATTTGGCTATTTCAAGCTCCCTGAAATGCGGCTTCAAGTTGTCTCGGGTGGCCTGCAGGTGTTCAGGGATGACCCGCACGTCGCCGAAAACGGTCAGCGCGTTGACGTCGCCGAACCAGCGCGGCACCACGTGGAAGTGCAGGTGCTCCTCGATGCCGGCGCCCGCCACGCGGCCCAGGTTGAGCCCCACGTTGAAGCCGTCGGGCTTCATGACGCGCTTGAGGATAGTCACGCAGTGCCGCACGGTGGCCAGCAGGTCGGTCATCTCCTCGTCGCGCAGTTCCTCGAGCTGCGACAGGTGGCGCCGCGGGGCCGCCAGCAGGTGCCCGTTGATGTACGGGAACTTGTTCATCACCACCATGCTCAGGCGGCCGCGGTAGAGGGTATAGTCGGCGTCATCGGCCAGGGCGTTGCAGAAAACGCAACCCGGCTCCTTTTCCCCCAGTATGTACTCGATGCGCCAGGGCGCCCACATGGTCTTCACGGCTGCTGTCTCCGTCAGCGGCAAACGGTATCAATTCGGAAAGTTTACTTCGTCAGGGGCCAAAACTCAACCTTTTTTTCCCGCCAGCGGCACGACGCGCAGGTCGCCCCACATGCCGATGCGGTCGCCGACGACGATCACCAGGCCCGTCAGGCCGGGAATGCGACGGCCCTGCCGGATGGCTTCCGGGATTTCCGCCGCACTCTGCACGCGGTTGCCGATAGCCGTGGCGGCGGCGTCGGCCAGGGCGCCCGATGGCGACAGCACGCACACTGCATCGGCGCGGCCCAGGCTCAGGGAGTGGCCCACGGTTCCCGAAGAGGTGCACACGCACAGATCCCCGCCGCGGCCGTCGACCGAAAGGGCGAGGCGCATGCTCAGGGGTGAGCGCCCGGCGTACAGGGCCACGGTCAGGGGCTGTGCGCTGCGGATGAACACGTCTCCCCCGTTTTCAACGATCACCTGCGAACTGTGGGCCATCAGCCCGCGGCCCACCCGCTGGGCGATGGCCCCGGCCACGGCCGCCATGGGCCCCACGCCGGCGGCGGCCCCGGCGGCAGCCATGTCGCGCACGATGGCCGGCGCCGGACCTGGGGGGGTCCAGGGCACCAGGCTGGCGGCAAAATCCGGGAAGCGCCGGATGTAGCCCTCGATGTGGCCGCGGTATTGCAGGACGAGGTCACGGGTGCGGTCGACCAAGGAACGCTCGGCCTGCACGTGCAGGTCGGTCTCCTGGACCACCACCTGGAAAGCGGTCAGCTGCGGGTGATGTACCCGCCGTCGGTAGGTGCGCTGGGGGTGCCCGGCCATGGTCTCCTCACCCGCGCCGTAGCAGCGCTTCGCCCTCGGGTCCGCACTGGCGCAGGAAGTAGCGGTCGGTCATGCCGGCGATGAAGTCGCGCACGATCTCGGCCGGCCTGCGCCGCCGGGTGTAGCCGGGCGACATGTTCTTCAAAAAACGGGTAAAAATGACCGAATCGCGCCGCTCTTTTTCGATGTCTTCCAGATAGGTGTTAAACAGTTTTCTAAAAAGGGCCCCGATGGCGGCGTAGTGGCGTTTGATCATGGGGCTCAGGTAGATGCGCTCGTAGTTGAACTTTTTCAGGGACTGCAGGGCCGCCGAGACTTCTTCGCTGAACCCCACGGCGTCGCGGCCGTAACTGTTTTCGATGATGTCGGTCACCAGATTGTAGACAATGGTGCCGTTGCTGCGGCCCAGCACCCGGGCGCAGGCCGGGGGAATGTCGTCGCGCGCCACCAGCCCAAGGCGGATGGCGTCCTCCAGGTCACGGCCGATGTAGCTGACGGTGTCGGCCAGGCGCATGACGCAGCCCTCCAGGGTCATGGGCGTGAAATTAAGCCGCGGCCGCCCGGCGGCCGCGGTCACCTGCCGGTCCAGTTCCTCGAAGGTCTTGCCGCAACGGGGTTTGAGCCAGCGGTCGTGCACCTCGCCGTCGTGGCACAGGATACCGTCCAGGGTCTGCAGGCACAGGTTCAGCCCGCGCCCTTTTTTCTCCACCCGTTCGAGGAATTCGACGCTCTGCACGTTGTGGTGGAACCAGCCGATGCCGTGCTCGCGGCACAGCTCCGAGAGCAGGCTTTCGCCGTCGTGGCCGAAGGGCACGTGGCCGATGTCGTGGCCCAGGGCCACGGCCTCGATGAGGTCCTCGTTGAGGCCCAGGAAGCGCCCGATGGTGCGCCCGATCTTGGAGACCAGCTGCACATGCAGCACGCGGTGGGTGATGTGGTCGTTGTCGATCAGGTAGAACACCTGCGTCTTGTCCACGTAGCGCGTGTAGGCCAGCGAGTGCAGGATGCGGTCCACGTCCACCGAGAAGCTCTGCCGGTAGCCAGTCTCCAGGTGCGCCTCGGGGCGCCGCCGCACGCCCGCGGCGCTGGGGGTGGCCCCGGCCGCGTAGCGCGCTTTCTCGGCGCGGTTGAGCTGCCGGTGGATGGCCGCCAGCCTGGGTCGTTCAGATTCTGCCATCTTCGATCAGTGACTCCATGAGCCGGTCGTAGTCGATGCCGAAATGCCGGAAGCCCTGCCGGCCGTACTTCATGTTGCCCTCCAGCACCCAGTAGCGCCCCCGGCTATAGCAGATGTCGACCCCCACATCGTCCCATCGGCAGCGCCGGGCGGTTTGCCGGGCCAGTTCCAGGGCCTCCTGCGGTACGGGGTCGGTGCCGATGCGCCCGCCGGCCGACAGGTTGGTCAGGAAACCGCCCTCGGGCGCCAGGCGCCAGTAGGCGTGCACCACGCGGCCGCCGATGACCACCACCCGCATGTCGCGGTCCACGGGCAGGTACTCCTGGATGTAGGCCGCGTGGCGCCCCCGGCAGTAGGCCGCCAGGTCCTGCGGGCTGCGGATCAGGTAGACGCCCCTGCCCATGGCCGACCCCCGCGCGGCCTTGGCCACGAAGGGATATTCGAAGTACTCCGTGATGCGGCGCTGCTGACGGCGGCCGTAGAAGACCCGCGTGCGCGGATGCGCGACGCTGGTCATCTGGAACAGCACCGTCTGGCGGATCTTGTCCTGCACGCAGCGGTAGGTGTGGTGCCCCGGGAAAGTGCGCCGCCCGGCGGCCGCCAGCAGCCCGGCGTAGAAGCTGCTGGGGTAGTAGACGCAGGGAGACGCCAGGATCAGCCGGCGCTCCTCGGGGCTGTAGTCCATGAAATTGGGGCGCACCCCCAGCGTGCGCACGTTGCGGCAGCGCCGCAGGCGCCCCTCCAGGGCGATGACCCGGCGTGCGGGCTTCATGGTGCGAAAAAAGTCTCCATGATCTCCTGCGAGTGCCGCAGGTGGCTGCCCGGCCAGTAGATGCGGCCGCAGTCCGGACAGGTGGCAAACGCGGCCTGCGAATGCCATACGTAATCGGGGACCCGTCCGAGGACGGACCCGCGTTCGATGGGCACCACGAGCGTGTTGCACTGCAGGCAGCGCGAAAACAGGCGCACCCGCGCGCGCGAAAGGCCCAGTTGCCGGACCACCTGGCGCACCTGCTGCCGGGGCGCATCGGGTTTGATCAGCAGTGCCCGTCCGGCGGGCAGGCGCGCGGCCACACGCCGCGTACGCGTCAGCACCAGGCGGCCGTTTCCGCACATGCGCAGGAGCCCCTCGGGGTCCGGGCGCGCCAGGTACAGCGTATCAAAGCCCAGCAGGCGCAGCCAGCGGACCAGCTTGCCGAGGGTGTTCTCGGCAGCAAAGCGAAATTCGGAATCACCGGCCGTTGCAAGTGGATTCAAGGCCCCTCTCCCGGGGACAGGCGTTCGGCATGGCGCCGCTCGCATACAGCTCTTTTTGCGGCCCGGCCGATGATCAGGCGCCGCCGGGCGGCGCGAGGGTGAAAATACCCGGCTTAAGCACGGGGTTGACCCAGCAGCGGCTGACCTCCAGGCGCAGGCGTCGCCCGTTGCCCGCCGTGAGCAGCAGCGCCCGGGGCAGCGCGTAGCCGTCCACCCGGCACCGGGCCTTCAAAACGACGCGGTAGCGCAACCTGCCCGCGGCGCCGAAGTAGGCCACCTCGCGCACACGCCCCTCGGCGTCGAAGGTGATTTTTTGGCGGCTGCCCCAGAAACCGCCCAGTGACAGCACCAGGCCGCCGGCCCCGGCATCATCGGTCGTCACCCGCGTGCGGGAGTGCGTGCGCAATGGGATGCGCCCCATGAGGAGGCTCACCAGGTCGGAGACGAGGATGGGGAAGCCGACCACTTTCTCCAGGTCGGGGTCGTCGGCGCAGCGGCTGTAGAAGCGGCCGTCGGCCGCGGCGTGCAGGGTGATGCACCGGCCATCGGCGGCCAGGATGAGCTGGCCCTGGCCCAGCAGGCCGAAAACATGCAGCCGGATGCGGTCCGGGGCGGCCGCAATCCAAGCCACCCGCGCGCTGTGCGCCCCCTCCGGCAGCCACAAGGTGAACGACCCGACGCCTTTTACGGCTTCGAGTCCCGCGTTGACCTGCGCCAATTGGGCCAGCATCCGCCGGCCCTCGTCGACCGAAGCCGACGGCTTGACGACCGGACGGGCGCAGGCGGTCAGCCACAGGGCCAGCGCCGCCGGCAGCAGGCACCGCAGAAGCCTGTCACGACTTCGACTTGCCACTTAGTTCCCTGATCTTTTTCCGGATCGCTTCTTTTTCCGACTTTTTGTGCTTCAGCGAACGGCGGTAATACTCCAAGGCCTTTTGGCGCTTGCCGACCTTGCGGTAGGCGTCCCCCAGGTGCTCCAGTATGGTGGGGTCGTCTTTGACCAGCTCGGCGGCGCGGCGCAGGTGCCGCACGGCCTCCTCGTAGCGCCCCATCTTGTAGTACACCCAGCCCAGGCTGTCGGTGATGTAGCCGTCGTCGGGCTTGTACTTGAGCGCCTGCAGAATGAGCTTTTCGGCCTCCGCCAGGTGGGTCCCCATGTCGGCATAGGTGTACCCCAGGTAATTCAGCGCGCTGGCGTTCTGGGGGGCCAGCCGCACGGCGGTCTTCATGGCCTCGATGGACATCTGCTTGCGCCCGGCCTTGTCGTAGACCACGCCCAGCCGGAAATAGAGCCGGTCGTTCTTGGGGTCTTTGGCGATGCCCTTCTTGAGAATCGCCTCGGCCTTGTCGTAGGCCTTCATATCCTCGTACAGCGTGCCCAAATAGAGGTAGAACTCGGGGTTGTCGGGGTGCCTGGCGATCACGGACTGGAGGTATTTTTCGGCCTGGCGGAGGCGCTTCTGCTTCTGGTAGAGGTAGGCCGTGTGCTGCACGGCGCTTTGGTAGAAGCGCGATGTGTCGGTCACCTTGCGGAAATGATCGATGGCCTTGTCGAAACGGCCCGTTTGCTCGTAAAGGAAGCCGGCCACGTAGTGCAGCTCCGGAGTGTCAGTGCCGCTCGCCAGCATGCCTCTGACGATTACCAGGCCGTCCTTGTAGTTTCCGCCGTCCAGGTAGTTCTGCACCAGCACCGAGACCACCTTGGGGTCTTCCAGGCTGCGCTTGCCCAGGTCGGCGAAGAGCGCATTGGCTTTGCTGCGCTGTCCGATGCGGTGGTAGTAGAGCCCCAGGCCCATGGCGGCGCGTACGTTCTCGGGGTTGCGCCGCAGGATCTCCTCGTACATGGCGATGATCTTCTTCGACGCCCCGGCGCGGCGGTAGAGCTTGAGCAGCTCGAAGCGCGGCTCCTCCAGGTCGGGCTCGATCTCCAGGCTCTTTTTGAAGGCCGCCACTGCCTTGCGCCGCTCGCCCTTTTCGAGGTAGATCTTACCGATAAAAAAGTAGCCCACGTAGGAGTCTGGGAACTGCCGGACCAGCCGCTGGTAGACCCCCAGGGCCTTGTCGGGTTGCTTGGCCTCGCGGTACAGGCTGCCCAGGTGCAGGTAGATGTCCTGGCGCTTGGGGGCCAGCGAAAGGACCTTCTCGTAAGTCTTGAGGGCCTCGTCGAGGTTGCCGGAATCCTCCTGGATGCGGGCGTAGGTGATCAGAGCATTGATGTTTTTGGGGTTTTCGGCCAGAATCTCGCGGGTCAGCGCCAGCGCGCGGTCTTTCTCCTGGCGGCTCATCATCAGCCGGGCCAGCTCCTCCTTGAGCAGCTGGGACTCGGGATCCAGCGCCAGGGCCTTTTCGAGGTACTCGGAGGCCTTGGCCATGTCGCCCTGTTTCTTGTAGCGCCGGGCCTCGGCGTAGTAAAAGAACTTGTTCTCCTTGGGCGCAAAGACCGGAATGGGTGGTATCTTGGGGGCCGGCGCGGCCTTTTTGGCTTTGACCGCCTTCTTGGAAGCCCCGGACACGGCCCCCGGCTTGCGGGCGGCGCACCCGGTCATGCCCGCCACCGCCAGGGCGCAGGCCAGGATCATCAGGGATACGGTTCTCATGAACGAAAATCTTCCTGTTTCGACCGCCGGACTGCGGCAGCCGGTTGCGATGGTTCACAGGCTGTCATCGGGAAAAATTCCAGCCGGGCGTTTTTCGGCTGTAAATGCTATATCGGTCCAACCTCGTCGGAGTACAAGAAAATTTGTCGCGGCGTTCACGAAGGCCGCGGCGCACGCAGCTCTTGGGGCACGAGCCTACGCCGTCCCCGGGGACTGCGGCAAGCGGCGGCGTGCTCCCAAGAGCCGTGGCACCCCCGCTGCGCGTCCCGCGCCGTCCTGCGCGGGGTTAGTCGGACTGCCCCTCCTCGGTGTAGGCAGCAAAATCAGGGATTTCGCGCTTGAGGTACTCCCTCATTTTCTTGAGGATGTTTTTCTCGATCTGGCGCACCCGTTCGCGGGAAATGCCGTAACGGTCCCCGATCTCCTGGAGCGTGGCCGGGTTCTCGGAGAAAATGCGCATGTCGAAAATCTCCAGTTCCCGGGGGGTCATCTTCTTGCGAAACTCCGCGATCTTGGAGTGCAGCAGGGCCTCCATCTCCTTCTTGGCCATCTTGTCCTCGGCCGACTCGGCCTCGGTGCTCAGGAAATCGATGCGTTCGGTGTCCGAATCCTCCTTAAGCGGCGCGTCCAGCGAAACGTCCCATCCGTCCAGACGGAGGTCCATGTCGATGATCTCGCGCTCGGACACGCCCAGGCGCTCGGACAGCAGCTTGGGCTTGGGGTCGAAGCCCTGGTCGATGAGCAGCTGCTTTTCCTTCTTGAGCTTGAAAAACAGCTTGCGCTGCCCCTGCGTGGTGCCGATTTTAACCAGGCGCCAGTTGTCCATGATGAACTTCAGGATGTAGGCCTTGATCCAGAAAGAGGCGTAGTAGGAGAACTTGACGTTCTTGTACGGGTCAAACTTCTTGACGGCCTGCATCAGGCCGATGTTGCCCTCCTGGATGAGGTCCAGCAGGTTCTGCATCCAGACGCGCTGAAACTCCAGGGCGATCTTGACCACCAGGCGCAGGTTGGAGGTCACCAGTTCGTAGGCCGCCTCGGGGTCCCCGTCCTCCTGGACGCGCACGGCCAGTTCACGCTCACGCTCACGGGTCAGCAGCGGGTACCTGCTGATCTCCGTCAGGTAGCGCTGAAGGGGATCGTATTTGACCAGCGCGTTTTCCTGGGCACCGGCGGCCGGCTTCTTTTCAGCGCGGGACTCGGCGGCCCTGGTCGCACGTCTGGCGTTGGCGGTCTTTTTTCCTTTAACGCTTTTTTTCTTGGTGCTCATCGCGGTTCTTTTCTGCTGCGTTGGCGATCCGGATGCGGTGGGATTGAAAACCGGCATCGACGACCGCAGCGTTCATTCTTCTCTTCAATTCACAAGGCCGGCACGGGGTCAGCCGGGTTCTCCGGCGCGGTCCGGCGGGCGCTCGCCCCGCTCCGGGCACCATTTAGAGGTGGACTTTGGCGCGCTCCTGTGCTAACTGACCGAGCTTACAATGTGCGCCTGTAGCTCAGTTGGATAGAGCAACGGACTTCTAATCCGTAGGTCACAGGTTCGAATCCTGTCAGGCGTACCACACGGATCCGAAAAGCCGGGCGGTGTGTCTGCAGTCCCTCTCTTTTCCATGCAGTCGAACTTTTTTTCCTGTATAGCTCATAAAGGATACACCGTCAATGCTTAGAAGCGACCCACCGACGGCGCCGGGGGCCCGGCGCCGCGCTTTCGACCCCAGCTGCGAGGTACGCAACAGCCCATGGAACTGACAGACGTGCTGCCCATCGAAAAGTGGATCGAACTCGAGGACGACATCCGGCGGCGATCGGGCCTGATGGCGTCCATCTACAACGTCGACGGCATCCGCATCACCGGACGCCGGCACTGGCCCAACCGGCTGTGCCCGGCCATCAAGGCCACCGACAAGGGCCAGGCCTTCATCTGCGCCGTGGCCCACATGAACCTGGCCATCATCGCCCGCAACACCCGGGCGCCGGTCATCGAGGAGTGCGACGCCGGCCTGCTCAAGCTGGTCGTGCCGATTTTTGTCGGCGACCGGTTCCTGGGGGCCTTCGGCGGCTGCGGCATGCTGCTCGAAGATGGCGAAATTGACAGCTTCATGATCAATAAAACCACCGGCATCCCGGAAGAGGAGATCGAAAAACTCTCCGTCGACATCCCCACCATCGGCCGCAAAGAGGTCGAAGCGCTGGCCGGGTACATCCAGCAGCGCCTGGCCGCCGTGACGGACGGCGCCAGCCCTCCCGCACCGGCCGACTGACCCCCTAGCGGCAATCATGTGACAATAATCGTCAACAGATTGTCAATTCTCGTCGATTCGTGCCGCAGCGCCTGCCGCCCGACGGCCTGCATCGCCACGGCCGGCGGGCGGACGCCCCGGCCTGCCCCTCCCCTCCACAGCTGGCTCATTTCTTGCAGATGTATTCGGTTTTGAGGATTTACCCGTGCCGTGGACGGCGCGGATGAATACCGGCGGCCCGCCCCGGCAGCCGACACACCTGCACGAAAGGAGATCGTTCCATGG
>JAMOVG010000322.1 GCA_027061725.1 Desulfobacteraceae bacterium | reverse complement strand
GAACAACCTGAAGCACCTCAACCTGAAGATTCTCAAGAACCGCATCACCACGGTCACCGGCGTCAGCGGTTCCGGAAAAAGTTCGCTGGCCTTCGAGGTTCTTTACGCAGAGGGGCAGCGCCGCTACGTGGAGACCTTTTCACCCTACACGCGCCAGTTCATGGACCGCATGGACCGGCCGGCGGCGGAGGCCATCGAGAACATTCCGCCGGCCGTGGCCATCGGTCGCGGCGATCAGGTGCGCACCTCGCGCTCTACGGTGGGAACCATGATCGAGATCACCGAGCACGTTAAAATGCTCTTTGCCCGCATGGCCCAGCTGCATTGCCGAAGCTGCGGCCGGCCGGTTGCGGCCCACGACCCTGCCGCGGTCTGCCGGCAGCTCCTGCAGCGCGCCGAAGGTCAACGGGCGGTCATCACTTTCCCGCACCGCATGCCAGAAGGCGGACCTGCAGACGCCGTATCCGAACTCATGCGTAGGGGCTATGACCGCTGCTATCGGGAGGACCGCACCCTGGGCGTTGCGGAAAGTGCGGCGCAGTGGTCCGACGGCTCACTAGACGTGGTGGTCGACCGGCTGGTCATCAGCGCGGCGCATTGCGAGCGCCTGATGGACTCGCTGGAACAGGCCTACCGCATGGGAGACGGCCGCCTGGACGTCTGGCTGCCGAAAAAAGCGCGCCTGCCCTTCAGCCGGCGCCTGGCGTGCGCCCACTGCGGCATCGCCTATAACCCGCCGCCCACCAGCCTGTTTTCCTTCAACAACCCGCTGGGCGCCTGCCCGACCTGCCGCGGTTTCGGGCGGGTCATCGGTGTCGACCCGCAGCTGGTGGTGCCGGACGAGCGGCTGTCCCTGGAACAGGGGGCCATCCGCCCCTGGGCCAGGGGGGAGCGGGGAAGACGGGCGCACCACCGCATGCTGCGCTTCTGCCGGCAGCACGGCATTCCCACCGACATTCCCTTCTCCGAACTCGAGGATGAACACAGGGTGGTGCTGTTCAACGGCAGCGGGCGATTTCCGGGTGTCTACGGATTTTTCCGGCGCCTGGAGAAAAAGACCTACAAAATGCACGTGCGGGTCTTTCTGTCGCGCTACCGCAGCTACGATTGCTGCCCCGACTGCGGGGGCACGCGATTCCGGCCTGAGGCGCTGCTGTACCGGCTGAAGGGTTTGGACATCGCACAGGTCTATGCCCTGGACGTGGTGCGGGCGGCGGCCTACTTCGAAGAACTCCGGCCGCCGGCGGGTGACGAGGCCGGCCGCCTGGTGCTCGACGAGGTGCGCCACCGGCTGCGCTATCTGCAGGATGTCGGGCTGGGGTATCTCACCCTCGACCGGCAGTCACGCACGCTTTCCGGGGGCGAGGTGCAGCGGGTGGCGCTGGCCGCCGCCCTGGGGTCCTGCCTGGTCGAGACGCTCTACGTGCTCGACGAACCCAGCGTCGGTCTGCACCCACGCGACACCGAGCGGCTCATGGGCATCCTGAAAGGCATTCGCGACCTGGACAACACGGTGGTGGTGGTGGAACACGACGCCGGCATCATGGCGGCCGGGGACATGCTGCTGGACCTGGGGCCCGGTGCCGGGGAAGACGGGGGACGGGTGATGTACTACGGGCCCACGGCAGAGGCCGCCGGGTCGTTGACCGCCGCGTATCTCAATGGCGAGCGGGGCATTGCGCGTCCGGAAAAGTATCGTCCGGCCGGCCGCGGGGGATGGCTCCGAATCGAGGGCTGTGCCGCGCATAACCTCCAGGACATTGATGTCGACATTCCACTGGGCTGCCTGGTGTGCCTGACAGGCGTCTCCGGATCCGGCAAGTCGACGCTGGCCGAAGACATCCTCTACCGGGGGTTAAAACGCGCCCTGGGAAGCGTCGAGGGGCGTCCGGGAAAGCACAGCGCCATTCGTGGGGCCGAGAAGATCCGTGACGTAGTGCTGGTGGACCAGAAGCCCGTCGGCCGCACCCCGCGCGCCAACGCGCTGACCTATACGCGGGCGCTGGCCGGCGTGCGGCGCCTGCTGGCCGAAACCGAAGAGGCCCGACGCCTGGGTTTCGGGCCGTCGCACTTCTCCTTCAACGTCACCGGGGGGCGGTGCGAAACCTGCAAGGGGGAGGGCTTCGAACGCGTGGAGATGCAGTTCCTCTCCGACGTGCTGGTGTCCTGCCCGGACTGCAACGGGCGGCGCTTCAAACCGGAGGTGCTGGAGGTGCACTACCGCGGGCGCAACATTTACCAGATCCTGGAGATGACGGTCCGGCAGGCGCTGGAATTCTTCGGGGATGCCGCCGACATCCGCCGGCCACTGGCGCCGCTGGAGGCGGTGGGGCTGGGGTACCTGCGCCTGGGACAGCCGCTGAGCACACTTTCCGGCGGGGAGGCCCAGCGGCTGAAACTGTCCCGGCACCTGGGCGCCCGCGGCGGCGGGCGGCTGTTCATTTTCGACGAACCCACCACGGGGCTTCATTTCCACGACATCCAGCGACTGGTGGCGGTGCTCCACCGGCTGGTGGATGCCGGCAACAGCGTGTTGGTGGTCGAACACCACCTGGACCTCATCGGCAACGCCGACTGGATCATCGACCTGGGGCCCGAGGGCGGCGATGCGGGCGGCCGGGTGGTCGCCAGCGGCACGGTGGCCCAGCTGGCGGCATGCCGGACCTCCCACACCGCGAAGTACCTCCGGCGTCACCTGCGCGGGCCACGCCGGAGGCGCACCTCCCCCGCACGCGTGCCAAACGCCGGCGGCGCGGCGCCCGTCCCCGGCCGCCTGTGCGTGCAGGGTGCGCGGGAGCACAACCTGAAAAACGTCGACCTGTCGCTGGCGCGCAACCAGATGGTGGTCTTTACCGGAGTCTCCGGCTCCGGCAAATCCACCCTGGCCTTTGACGTGCTCTTTGCCGAAGGCCAGCGCCGCTACCTGGAAACCCTGACGCCCTATGCGCGCCAGTTCGTCAAGGTGCTGGAGCGCCCGGAGGTGGACCGCGTCAGCGGCATCCCCCCCACCGTAGCCATCGAACAGCGCATCAGCCAGGGGGGGCGGCGTTCCACCGTGGCCACCCTGACCGAAATCTATCACTTCCTGCGGCTGCTTTTCAGCAAGGTGGGCGAGCGGCACTGCCCGGGATGCGGCAAACGGCTGCAGTCCGTGTCGCGCCAGGCCGTGACCGACGATGTGCGGCGCCACTTTGCGCGGCGCAAGGCACTCGTGCTGGCGCCCAAGGTATACGGGCGAAAGGGGTTGCACCGGCAGTTGCTGGCCGACGCCGTGCGCAAGGGCTTTTGCGAGGCGCGCATCGACGGGGAGGTGGTGCCCCTGTCGCCCGGCATGGCACTGGCGCGCTATCACACGCACACCGTCGAAATCGTGGTCGGGCGGCTGCCGGAGCGCAGCCGGAGGCGGTTGCAGCAGATGGTGGACACCGCACTGGCCGAGGGGGACGGCAGCCTCCTGCTGGTCGGCGCCCGCGGGAAGGAGATATTCCTGTCCCTCGGCGGCGTCTGCCCCACCTGCGGTATCGGCCTGACCACGCCGGACCCTAGGCTCTTCTCTTTCAACAGCACCTACGGGGCCTGCCCGGACTGCCATGGGATGGGAACCGTCGGCGACGAAGGCGATGGAAGCCAGACGCCGCGGACCTGCAGCCGCTGCGGCGGAAGCCGGCTCAATGCGCAGGCCCTGGCCGTCACCCTGGGCGGTTACAGCATCTGGGACATGGTGAACATGCCGGCCGGCCGGCTGGGCGAGGTCCTCGACGGCCTGCGCTTCGCGGCGCGGCAACGATCGGTGGTCGCCCCGGTGCTGGCCGAAATCCGGACGCGGCTGGCCATGCTGAATCGGCTGGGACTCTCCTACCTGGCGCTTTCCCGGGGGGGGGACACCCTGTCGGGCGGTGAGGCCCAGCGCCTGCGGCTGGCGGCCCAGCTGGGTTCCAACCTGAGCGGGGTGTGCTACATCCTGGACGAACCGTCCATCGGGCTGCACCCCCGTGACTGCCGGGCGCTGCTGGACGCCCTGGCGGAGCTGCGCGACCGGGGCAACACCATCCTGGTGGTCGAGCACGACGAGCAGACCATTCAGGCGGCCGACACCATCGTGGAAATCGGCCCCGGCGCCGGACAAAGAGGCGGGTCCATCGTCTTTTGCGGCAGCCCGGCCGAGGTCGCCGCGGGGGGCGGCAGCGCCTCTATGCGCAGGTTGCTCAAATCCCCCCGGCGGCCGGTGACCTCCCGCCAGCGGGCCGACAATGCGGTCGAACGGCTGCACGTTCAGGGGGCGGCTGCCAACAACCTCAAAAGTGTCGACGTGTCCCTGCCTCTGGGAACCCTGATCTGTGTCACCGGCGTGTCCGGTTCGGGAAAGTCCAGCCTGCTCAAGGAAACGGTTTTTTGCGAACTGCAGGCCCGCCTGCAGGGGCGCAAACCGCCAGGGCGCTGCCGGCGCATGACGGGATGGCAGACGGTCACCCGCGTGCTGGAAGTCGACCACAGTCCCATCGGCCGCACGCCGCGGTCCATCCCGGCCTCCTACATTGACATTCTGGGCGCCATCCGGCGGCTGTTCGCCGGTACGCCCGAGGCGCGGGTAAGGGGATACGGCGCCGAGCGCTTTTCCTTCAACCTGCCCGGGGGGCGTTGCGAGCAGTGCAAGGGACAGGGGCGGCCGCGGGTGCGCATGAATTTCCTGCCGGACGCCTTCGTGGCCTGCGAGTCCTGCGGCGCGCGTCGTTTCAACGCCCAGACGCTGCAGGTGCATTACAAGGGCCGAAACATCCACGAGGTGCTGCAGATGACCTTCGACGAGGCGCTAGACTTTTTTGATGCCGTCCCGATCCTCAAGAAACCCATCGCCTTCGTTTGCCGCATCGGCCTGGGTTACCTGAGGCTCGGCCAGCCCAGCCCCACACTGTCGGGCGGGGAAGCCCAGCGCATGAAGCTTGCCCGGCAACTGGCGCGGTCCGGTCGCGGCCACACATTCTACATCCTGGACGAGCCCACCACCGGACTGCACCGGGAGGACGTGAACCGACTGCTGGCGGTGCTGCAGTCCCTGGTGGACGCCGGCAACACGGTGGCCGTCATCGAGCACAACCTGGACCTGATCCGAGCGGCGGACTACATCGTCGACATGGGCCCCGGCGGGGGAGAAAACGGCGGGCGCATCGTGGCTGCAGGGTCTCCGCCGGAGATCCTCTCCTGCGGAAAGATATCGCAAACGGCGCGATGGCTGAAGCGGACCACCTCGGGGAGAAGGGCTGCACGGAAAGGCGAGCCGGCGGGGAAGTAAGCAACGAAGGCCCAAAAAGTTGAAGGCGGCTCCCTATGAGCCGCCCCGGAAAAAAGGAGGAGGTAATGAAAAAAGGTTGAACTGTCTATGGGATTACTGCAACCTGCGTGCCACTTTTTCGAAAATTATTATCAATAAATATATCAGTATGTTAAAAAACGCCAGGAAATATCTCATAATTAAAAGTGTCAAAAATTTGACAAAAATTGTCAGTTGAAGTCAAAAATATGACGATCAGACGCCGGAGGTCAGGACCCCCATACCCAGGGACTCGCCCGCCAAGCGGCAATCGGTGGTCGTCGGTTTTAAAGGTTTATTTCCCGGCCTGTTGGTGGTATGAAGCAGTGCGAAAACCGGCGGGACGGGACCGCGGAGCCGAGGGCGGGAGCCGCCGGTAGCCGCGCACGTATTTGAAACCCAAATCGAAAACAGGGGGGAGCCATGATGGATTCGCAGCGTCATGCACGGGGAGTCCGCTTTCGCATCTTGCTGTTGAGCGGATTGATCGGCGCGCTTCTAATGCTGACAACGAGCTGTGGCGGGCCAAAGCCGCCGGCCTACGGGACCGGCACCAGCGTACAGGGTGGCGCCGGCCAGCAGGGCAGCCAGACCGCAGGCGGACAGAGCGGCATCCAGGAGGAAGGCCTGGCCGGGGGCGAAGTCAACCAGCTCCAGAAAGAGGGGAGCCAGGAGAGCATGGGGGCCGCCGAAGATCAGGCCCTCAACGCGTTCATCAGCGAGGACATCTACTTCGACTTCGACAGCGCCCAGCTGCTTCCCAAGGCCCAGGAGATTCTCAAGCGCAAGGCCGAATGGCTGCGGGCGCATCCCGGCGCCAGGGTCATCATCGAGGGACACACCGACGAGCGCGGCACGGTGGAGTACAACTTGGCCCTGGGCGATCGACGCGCCGAGGCCGCCAAAGCTTTCCTGGTGGAACTGGGGATATCCCCGGACCGCATCACCACCATCAGTTACGGCGAAGAGCGTCCGGCCGACCCGGGCCACGACGAAGCCGCCTGGGCCAAAAACCGTCGGGCGCAGTTCGTCCTGGAGCAATAGCCGCTTTCCGCAAGGAAGCTGAAACGGGGGTTTGCACTTGCCGGCACGCCCCGTCGCCGCTCAGGCGGCTGGGCGATGCCGGTC
>JAMOVG010000321.1 GCA_027061725.1 Desulfobacteraceae bacterium | reverse complement strand
GGACGTCGCCAGCCGGATGGCGGTTCAGGATCTGGAGGAGTACTACCACATCGAGGAAGGTGACATCGACGGCGACTGCAGGCGCCTGCTGGACCATCTGGAAAAAACGATTTACGCCATTCACGACCACATCGCGGCCTACGGCCGGCACCATCCCGAAATGGAGGGCTTGGGAACCACCCTGTCCGTGCTGGCGCTGGCCGGCGGCAGGGCCCTGATGGCCCACGTGGGCGACAGCCGCATTTACCGCCTGCGGCAGGGCCGGCTCGAGCAGATGACCAGCGACCACACCCTGGTGGGGTATTTCGTCGAATCCGGCGTCATGACCGATGAGGAGGCCCGCAGGCACCCCCTGCGCCACGTGATGATGCAGGCCGTGGGCCACGGCGTCGACGAGGTCTTCACCCGCGTCGAGAAGCTGCGGCGTGGCGACATGTTTCTCTTGTGCAGCGACGGGCTGCACGACAGGGTGCCGCCGGAGGAGATTCGCGAAATCCTCCTGGATGAAGGCGAACACGGTCGCATCTGCCGTCGGTTGGTGGAAAGCGCGCTGCGCCACGGCGGCCGGGACAATGTCACCGTGGTGGCCATCCGGGTTGTCGGGTAAGAGAGGCGCACAATGACGACCGAATCCAATTCAACGAGCTTTCAGCCGGGAGCGGTGATCAACGAAAAATGGGTCATCCTGGAATTCATCGCCAGGGGCGGCATGGGGGAAGTCTACCGGGCCCACCAGCTCAACCTCAAGCGCGACGTGGTCATCAAGGTGATCTCCTCGGAGTGGCTGGCCTCCTGCGAGGACGACAGCGAGGAACTGGCCAGCGGCCTGCAGCGTTTCCGCAACGAAGTCCAGGCCATGGCCCAGATCCGCAACCCCAACATCGTCCAGGTCTACGATCACGGGTCCCTGGCCGCCGAAGAGAGCCCCCGCAACACGTCCCTGGAGTACATCGTCATGGAGTACATTCCGGGACGGACCCTGCGTGCCACCATGCGCGAGGAAGGCTTTTCCCCGGAAGAGGCCGAAACCCGGCAGTGGCTGCGGCGCTACTTTCTGCCCCTGCTCGACGGTGTCGAGGCCATGCACGCGGCCGGTATGATCCACCGCGATCTCAAGCCGGAAAACGTGCTCATGGACGGCGAAGTCCCCAAGATCGTCGACTTCGGCCTGGTGCGCTCCTGCCGGCTGACGTCCGTCACCCAGACCCTGGACGTCAAGGGCACCCCGCCCTACATGTCCCCGGAGCAGTTCTTCGATTTCGGTAGGGTGGATCAGCGGGCGGACATCTACTCCCTGGGAAAGATTCTCTACGAAGCCGTGGACGGCAAGATAACGCCGCGCATGAAGCCCTTCAACAGCGTGCAGCTCTTGGACCCGTCGACGCCCTTTTCCAGGGCCCTGGACGGCATCGTCCGCCAGGCCACGGCCAAAGACGCCGGTGCGCGCTTCGCCTCAGCGGCGGATCTGCGCCGGGCCCTGCAGCAAGCCATATCGGCGGCGGACAAAACCGGCGCCGCGACCCGCAGCGCCGCGGGCGACGGGGAAACGCATCCAAAGGCCGCCGCCGGCCGTCTGAATCGCAGCGCGCTGTTCTGGCTGGCGCTGGCCGCAGTGGCCGTCATCACGGG
>JAMOVG010000320.1 GCA_027061725.1 Desulfobacteraceae bacterium | reverse complement strand
CCTGATTTCCAACTGTTGCGCCGCTTGTCGGCGAAACAAACACAATGTGGCATACACATTGCTTTTATATCTTGTCGACCGGCGACGGCAACTTTCAGCGCGCCGCGAGAACCAACCATCCCAAGCAACCGGAGGAGATATGAAAACGCAAACTACGGTCCCAACCCTGATCGCCGCCGTACTGATCACACTGCTGGGCCTGGGCGCCTATGCCCTGGCCGACGGCGGCTACCCCCTCTCCGGCCCGGACAGCCGGGGATGGCGAAACGACGGTGACGGCCCCTCCGCCGGCCACGGCGTTTACCGCGGCACGACGGCAACGGACGACCGCCACGTGCCGGCCTACGGAGATCCGAACGCTCCGATGTACCGCAACCACGGGCCCATGATGAATACAACCCGTCCCGGCTACGACGGCACCCGGATGAACAGGGGCCGCACGATGAACCCGGACGGCGGTGGCCGCAACTGCAGCTGGTGAGCCCCGAATCTTCGCCGCAGCCGGGATTCGGCCACGGGCGGTCCGCCAGACGGCCGCCCGTGGCCCTGACTTCAAAACGGATTACCTGATGTGAGGTCTATATGAAATCACTCAGATCGATCACCACAATAACCACAACGGCAGCCATTCTCGGCCTGTACCCCGCCGGCCGGGCCTTCGCCCAGCCCTGGGGCTGGGGCGGAGGGGGAAGCTGCCTGTCCGGCTCCTGGATGACCGGGGGCTGGGGAGGAGGATGGTTCGGCATGATTATCATGATACTTTTCTGGATACTGATCGCCGCAGGCGCCGTCGCCCTGATCCGATGGATCGCCAGGGGCGCCGGCGGCACGGACACCACTGCGTGGCGGCCGGGCACCAACGCGCTGGCCATCCTGGAAAACCGCTATGCCCGGGGAGAAATCAGCCGGGATGAATTCGAAGCCAAAAAACGGGATATTCTCCAATGACCCGCCGAAAAACGCACCGCCGCCAGGCAATGGATCGCCGCACTTTTCTGCGCATGACCGGTCTGGGCGCCGCCGGCGCCCTCACCGGAGGGCTGACGCCGCTGCTGGCGGCCGCTCCCCGGCAGGCCTTCGCCGCACAGAAAAGCGGCTTCACACCCGACCTGGAAATCGACCTGACCGCCACTCCGGCCGACATCCCCATCATGCCGGGAACCCCCACGCGATCCTGGGTGTACCGGGGCAGGGTGACCCGGGGCGACAGCAACCGCCTGGTACCGGTGGGCGACAGCCACCTGGGCCCCACCCTGCGCCTCAAAACAGGACAGAAGGTGCGCATCCGGTTCACCAACCGGATTCCCGACGAAAGCATCGTTCACTGGCACGGACTGCACGTGCCCGCCGTCATGGACGGCCACCCGCGCTACGTCATCGGCCAGGGCAAAACCTATCTCTACGAATTCGAGGTCACCAACCGCGCGGGCACCTACTGGTACCATCCGCACCCCCACGGCCGAACCGGCCCCCAGGCGTACGGCGGTATGGCCGGCCTCATCCTGGTCAGCGACAACGAAGAGGCCGCCGCCGGCCTGCCCGACGGCGAATTTGATGTACCCCTGGTGCTCCAGGACCGCACCTTCGACAGCGACAACCAGCTGATCTACCTCCAGGGCATGGGCGGCATGATGGGGCGCA
>JAMOVG010000319.1 GCA_027061725.1 Desulfobacteraceae bacterium | reverse complement strand
CAGGTGGTCCTCGGCGGTACGGTAATCGCCGGCGAAAAAGCAGGCCGCACCGTAGCTGGAGCAGGCCATGCCTTTGACGTAGCTGTCGCCGCACTCGCTGGCGATCTCCATGGCCTGCAGGCTGGTTCGCAGTGCGCGTTCAACTTTCCCCTGGAAGAGATGCCGGAAGGCGCTCTCCGTGCCCTTGGTAAAGGCCTGCCCGATGCGGTTGCCGCCGGCCTCGGCCAGCTTCAGGCAGCGCTGGAAACACTGCTCGGCGCGATCGAATTGCGCGTTCCAGGAGTAGTGGCAGCCGAGATAGTAGCTGGTCAGGAATACCGAGACGTAGTTGCCCACCTCTTTTCCGATCTGCAGCGCGCGGTTGAGGTAGTCGGTGGTTTCCGGGAAATCTTCCTTGACCCATAGCGTGTAGAGGCCGATGGCCGTGTAGATAGCCGGCATGCGGCGGCGGTAGTCCAATCGCCGGGCCGTTTCCTCCACCGGCAGCACCGCCTGGCGGGCCTCCACCAGCCGCCCCAGGCTGGTGAAGTACCCGGACAGCACGGTGCGTGCATCGATGATCTTCTTCTGGATCTCCGGGCGCTCGGGCATCTTCTCGTAACAGTCGATGAGGGCCTGGGCCCACTTGATGGCCTCTTTGAAGAGCCCGGCCTTCTGGGCTTTCTTGCCGGCCATCTTGGCATACAGCGCCCCTTTGTCGTAGTTCCGGCCGCGAATGAAGTGGTCCGCCACCACCTCCACCATCTCCTGGATCTGCGGCGCGTGGAGTTCCTCCAGTGCCAACCCGATGCGGTTGTGCAGTTCCCTTCGGTGTCCGTTGAGGATGGACGCCAGCACCACGTCACGGGTCAGGTTGTGCTTGAAAACGTAAGTCGACTGCGGGTAGATGCCGCGCTCGTAGAGCAGTTCGGCTTCCTTGAGGGTCGTCAGGCGCGTCATCAGGTCCTTTTCGCCGCAGTCCATGAGCGCCGCGATCAGTCGATAGCTGAACTCACGCCCGATGACGGCGCCGGCCTGCAGAATCTCGCGCGCGCCCTCAGCCAGTCCGTCCACCCGGGCCATGATGACGTCGTAAATGGTGGCCGGTATGGTGAGTTGGTCGACGCGGCGGTATAGGTTCCAGCAGCCCTCGTGCCGCTCGATGATTTTCAGATCCACCAGGGACTTGATGAACTCCTCGATGAAAAAAGGTACGCCCTCGGTCTTTTCCAGGATCAGCTGTTCCAGTTCGACGCCGATGCGTTCACCGCCCAGCAGGTAGGAGGCCATCTGCAGGCTCTCACGGTTGCACAGCCGGTTGAGAATCACCTGGTTGTGGTAGGTCCGGGCGCCCCAGGTGTGGATGAACTCGGGGCGGTAAGTGAAGATCAGCAGCACCGGCGACAGGGAAATGGCCTGCAGCAACTCCTTGAGAATGTCCTCGGAATAGCGGTCGGCCCAGTGCAGGTCCTCGATGGCGATCACCGTGACCCCTTTCTCGGCCTGGTTCAGCGCTATGCGTTTGAGGGTCTCGATGATGCGGGCGCGGCGGTCGTCGGGCCGCAGTTCCATGCGGACGCTGCCGTTGGCGGCGATGCCGAAAAGCTCCAGCAGGACCGGCAGGTTGGCCTGCTCGTCGCTGCCCAGCTGTTTGAGCCCCTGGCGAACACGACGAATGTTCTGCTGCGGCGGGTCTTCGCGATGGACGTCGAAGTATGCCCCCAACAGGTCTGCCAAAGGGAAGTAGGGAAAAGCGGCGCTGTAGGAAAAGCAGCGCCCCTCCAGGAAAGCGGCCGCCTCGTTGGCCACGGCCTTGCGAAACTCATAGAGCAGCCGGGATTTTCCGACGCCCGCCTCGGAAACGATGGAAAAGGCCTGTCCCCTGCCCTGTCGCGCGCGTTCGAAGCCGTCGAGCAGCAGTTCTAGCTCCCGCTCGCGCCCCACCAGGGGCGTCAACCCCCGCTCGGCGCCCACGTCAAAGCGCGTGCGGTGGGTACTGGCGGCGATCACCTGGAACACCCGCACGGGCTTCTCCCGGCGGTGAACCTTTTTCTCTCCCAGGGCCTCGAAGCGGAAGAGCCCTTCGGTCATCTTGAAGGTTTCCTCGGAGACCAGGGTCGTTCCCGGGTCCGCGAGCCCCTCCACGCGCGAAGCCAGGTTGACCGTGTCTCCCACGGCCTTGAACTCCAGTCGCAGATCGTTGCCCAGCACACCCACCACCACCGGCCCGGTGTGGATGCCGATGCGCATCTTGAGCGGCAGGTTGCTCCATTCGGGACGGTTTCCCAGGCGGGCGATCTCCTGGTGAATGGCCAGCGATGCACGAATGGCGCGCTGGGGGGCGTCTTCCAGTGAAATGGGCGCGCCGAATAGCGCCATGACCCCGTCGCCGGTCATCTCGTTGATGGTGCCGCCGTACTGGCTGATTTTTTCGATTAGAACCCCGTAGACGCGCTCCATCAGATGGTAGGCTTCTTCGGCGCCGGTCTTTTCGGCGATGCCCGTATATCCCGCCAGGTCGCAGAACACGACGGTCACCGTGCGGTGCTCGCCCTCTATTTTGCCCCGCTGGGCCAGGATGCGGTCCACCAGTCCGGTGGGAAGCTGCTGGCGAATCCGCTTAAGGCGGTTTTCCATGGCAACGGTTTCACTACGGGGTGCGGCAACGGCGCCCAGGCGCTGGCCGCACTGGCCGCAGAACTTGTCGCCGGGTTGGTTCTCGGCACCGCACCGGCTGCAGCGGGGCGCCAGGGGCGTGCCGCACTCGCGGCAGAATCTGCGCTCGGGCAGGTTGTCGGCGCTGCATTGCGGGCAGATCATGTCTCTTCTCGCCTAACGTCGGGCCAGTGCGGTGTCTTATTTGGGGAAAGCTTGACAGGTCGGATGCGCCAAGGTGAATTCGATTAAACATCAGGACGGTGGGATTGTCAACCGCATTGCGGCACGCCCGGGGGCAATCGCACGAACGATTGACCGGCGTAACGCAGGGGGCTTTGAATGGCTGCCTGCACCGGGATATAGGGGCAAGCCGGCACTTGCTGCGGCACGGCGCACAGCGCAAGCGATGCCGAAGCCTGGCGCGATTCGGCGGTTGATCTGGGCCTGCTGCTTCTGCTACACAACAGACCGGCATGAAGACAAAATCCTCCCTCACGGACGACCGGCGCAGTCCTGCACGCAACGCGTCCCTCGACGCTTTGGCGGACGAGTACCTGAACTACCTGCTCGTGGAAAAGGGCCTGTCGCCGAACACACTGGCCGCCTACAGCCGGGACCTGTTGCGTTACCTCGATTTTCTCGCTGACCATGGGAAAGGCACGGTATCCGGCCGGGACACGCCCCTCCTACTCAAATACCTGATCAACCTGCGTAAGGACGGACTGGGCAGCCGCTCGCGGGCACGCCACCTGGTGACCCTGCGCGGCTTTTACCGTTACCTCGCAAGGGAGGGGATTCTGCCCAGAGATCCGGCCCGGCTCATCGATCTTCCCAAGAGCGGCCTCAAGCTCCCCGATGTACTCTCCAGCGAAGAGATCGCCCGTCTGCTGTCCGCTGTCGAATCCGAACGCCCTGTAGATCTGCGCAACCTGGCCATGCTGGAACTGCTCTACGCCGCCGGACTGCGGGTATCGGAACTGGTGAATCTCAAGGTGACGGACGTCAACCTGGAAGCCGGCTTCGTGCGCGTCATGGGCAAAGGCAGCAAGGAGCGCATCGTGCCCTTCGGGCAGTCGGCCCGCCGCAGCATCTCCGAATACCTCTCCGAGGCCCGGCCGCGCCTGTTGAAGGCCCATACTTCAGATGTCCTCTTCGTGGCCCGTGCCGGACGCCCCATGACGCGCCAGGGATTCTGGAAGATGCTTAAAACCTGCGCCCGCCGTGCAGGTCTGGTCAAGAAAGTGACCCCCCACAGCCTGCGCCACTCCTTTGCCAGCCACCTCCTGGAGGGCGGTGCCGACCTGCGAGCCGTTCAGATCATGTTAGGCCACGCCGACATCTCCACCACCCAGATTTACACCCACGTGGCCCGCGATCGCCTCAAGCGGCTACACGAAAAATACCATCCCAGGGGGTAATATGACGCGCCTCACGATTGCGTCATAATCTGAGGTACATATTTTTTCTGTTGTTATTTCTACATGTTCCTGATTTATTGCTTTGATACCCACGCACCGCCGCATGCATTCCGGCAACAACGGCATTCGCTTCTGCCGGTCCCGCTGTGCCCCGTTGATCCGCCAACGCTCCGTGTTGCTCCCTTTACAACGCGAAAGTCTTTGATATAAAAAAAATAAAGCTTGTTTCTTGACACGCTTTTGCAGCTTGAATATATAGGAACGGCTTACAGTTCGAAAAACGGACAATATCGGTGCATCGAAAGGAGGTTGTGGACGCCTCCCACTTGCTGCGCCGCAGGGAAGCAACTGCTTGTCATACGCATCTCAAAATCTAAATTCTTTATACGAAACAATGTGTTGTGTTGTCGGAGAGTATGAACCGCGAGGCGGTGAGAAGGCTTTTCGGGACGCACTCATGTCGCTAAACCAGCCGTTTTGCGCAGTGCGTCATAAGGGAGAGAGCGCCGTGGCTCCCGGCGGACGTGTTGCACCGACGGACGCGGTCGATGAAAACGGCGTATTCCCATTGGCGGCATGGGTGCCGCCGCTGCCGCTGGAGAACCTCGGAAGCCCCGATGCCCGCCGCTTGCTGGGGCTGCGTTACGCCTACATTGTCGGCGCCATGGCCAACGGCATCACGTCGGTGGAATTGGTGTCCGCCATGGGCGCTGCCGGCATGCTGGGCATCTTCGGTGCCGGCGGGCTGCCCCTGGAGCGCATCGAAGACGCCATCGACCGGCTCGAAGCGGCCGGCCCCATCCCCTGGGGCATCAACCTGATCCATAGCCCCGCCAATCCGGATCTGGAAAAAGCCACCGTAGATCTTTTCCTGCGGCGGCACGTCCCGCTGGTCAGCGCTTCGGCGTTCCTGGGCCTGACGCTTCCACTGGTCTACCTGCGGGTAAAGGGATTCCATCGCGATGCCGACGGCAACCTGCTTCCCGGCCGGCGACTGATCGCCAAAGTCTCGCGGGTCGAGGTGGCACGCAAGTTCCTGTCGCCGCCGCCCGAGAAACTGCTGCGGGAATTGCGGAATGCGAATCTCGTCAGTGCCGAAGAGGCGCAGCTGGCCGCCGCCATGCCCATGGCCGACGGCATCACGGCCGAAGCTGACTCCGGCGGCCACACCGACAACCGGCCGGCATTGACCCTGCTGCCCACAATGGTGGCCCTGCGCGACGAACTGCAGGAACGATTCGGCTACCCCCGGCGGGTCGAAGTCGGCCTGGCCGGCGGGATCGCCACCCCCGAGTCGACCGCCGCGGCTTTCGCCATGGGCGCCGCCTATGTCCTGGCCGGCAGCATCCACCAGGCCTGCTGCGAAGCCGGCACATCCGCCGCCGTACGCCGTATGCTGGCCGAGACCCGACAGGCCGACATCGCCATGTGCCCTTCGGCCGACATGTTCGAGATGGGCGTAAAGGTGCAGGTCCTCAAGCGCGGCACCATGTTTCCGCTGCGCGCCGCCCGCCTCTACGAGCTCTACAGCACCCACGAACGCTGGGAGGACATTCCGGCCGATCAGCGTGCCATGGTGGAAAAAGAGATCCTGCGCAGCGATTTCGAGACGGCCTGGCGGGAAACGCGCACCTTTTTCGAAGCCCGCGAACCGTCCCAGATCGCCAGGGCCGAACAACAGCCGCGGCACAAGATGGCCCTGGTGTTCCGCTCCTACCTGGGTCGCGCCTCGGGCTGGGCTGTGGGCGGCGACGCGGACCGGCGCATCGACTACCAGATCTGGTGCGGCCCGGCCATGGGCGCTTTCAATCAGTGGGTCCGCGGCAGTTTTCTGCAAGCCCCCGACGAACGCGACTCCGTCACGGTGGCCATGAACCTGCTGTTCGGCGCCGCCGTGCGCACGCGCGCCAATTGGGTGCGGCTCCAGGGCGTCGCGCTCCCCCCGGGCAGCGACCGCTTTCGCCCCTTGAGACCGGAAGAAATCCGGGCGTATTTGAAGACTTGACCCATCATCGACACCAAAGGAACGTGCCTTGAAACCCGTTTCAGAATCATCCGGCCCGCGGCACGATGCCGTAGCCGTCATCGGCATGAGCTGCCTCTTTCCGCGTTCACCGGGACTGGAAGCCTACTGGCGCTTGCTTTACCAGGGACTGGACGGCATCGGCGAGGTGCCCGACAGCCACTGGTCCATCGAAGACTATTTCAGCGAGAACCCCTCGGAAAAGGACCACGTCTACGTCAAGCGCGGCGGGTTCCTTTCGCCCGTGGATTTCGACCCCATGGAATTCGGGATTCCGCCCAACCTCATGGAGGCCACCGACACCTCCCAGCTGCTGGGCCTGGTGGTCGCCCGCCAGTGCCTGCAGGACGCCGGCTACCCGGCGGAGCGCGAAGACTTCGACCGCGACCGGGTCAGCGTAATCCTGGGCGTCACCGGCACCCAGGAACTGGTCATCCCGCTGGGTGCCCGGCTGGGCCACCCCCACTGGCGCCGTGCACTGGCGTCCGCCGGCATCGAGGGCGACAAGGCCCGCGAGATCATGGACCGCATCGCCGACAGCTATGTTTCGTGGCAGGAGGGTTCTTTTCCCGGCCTGCTGGGCAACGTTGTGGCCGGGCGCATCTGCAACCGCCTGGACCTGGGCGGCACCAACTGCGTGGTGGACGCCGCCTGCGCCAGTTCCATGAGCGCCCTGCACCTGGCGCTGCTGGAGCTGCTCAGCGGCCGCAGCGACATGGTGGTCACCGGCGGGGTGGACACCCTCAACGACATCTTCATGCACATGTGCTTCGCCAGCACGCAGATCCTCTCGCCCACCGGCGACGTGCGCCCCTTTTCCCAAAAGGCCGACGGCACCCTGCTGGGCGAGGGTATCGGCATGCTGGTGCTCAAGCGGCTGGCCGACGCCGAAAGGGACGGCAACCGCATCTACGCCGTCATCCGCGGCCTGGGCACCTCCAGCGACGGGCGCAGCCAGAGCATCTACGCCCCGCGCGCCGCGGGGCAGGCCAAGGCCCTGCGCCAGGCCTACCGCTCGGCCGGCGTGGCGCCCGCCACGGTGGAACTCGTCGAGGCCCACGGCACCGGAACACGCGTGGGAGACCGCACCGAAGTCGAGGCCCTGCGCGAGGTTTTCGGCGACGACGGCCCGCAGCGCCCCTTCTGCGCCCTGGGTTCGGTAAAGTCTATGATCGGCCACACCAAGGCCGCGGCCGGATCGGCCGGCCTCATCAAGGCCGTGCTGGCCCTGCACCACAAGGTGCTGCCCGCCACCATCAAGGCCGAAGACCCCGACCCGGGCCTGAAACTCGACGACAGCCCCTTCTATCTCAACCACCGCTCGCGGCCCTGGTTCGCCCGCCCGGATCACCCCCGCCGCGCCGCGGTAAGCGCCTTCGGTTTCGGCGGAAGCAACTTCCACGCCGTGCTCGAAGAGTACCGGCCCGCCAAAGACCACACCTCCTGGGACCGTGCGGTGGAAATCGTGGCCCTTTCGGGGGACTCGCGTGAATCCCTGCACGAGGCGCTGAACGCCTGGCGGTCTTTTTTCGAGAACACCCCGTCCGCCGATGAACTCGCCCGCCGGGCAGCGGCTAGCCGGGACGATTTCTCCACCTCAGACAACCAGCGCCTGCTGCTGGTCGTCGAAGACGGCCTCCAGGATCCGCAGAAAAGCGCGGCCCTCTTCGCCAAAGCGGCCGACACGCTGGAGGAGCGCGCCGGTGAGCGGCACTGGCGTTTTACCAACGTCTTTTTCGGCAGCGGCCCGCAGAAGGGCCGCCTGGTGTTCCTGTTTCCCGGACAGGGCAGCCAGTACGTTGGCATGGGCGGTGACCTGGCCTGCACCTTTCCCGAGGCCCTTTCCCTGTTCGAGGAAGCCAATCACCGCTGTGATTTGCCCCGGCGCCTGAGCGACTACGTCTACCCGCCGCCGGCTGTGGACAAGAAGACGCTCCAGCAGCAGGAGGCCGCCCTTCGCAGCACCGACATCGCCCAGCCGGCCATCGGGGCCGTCAGCCTCATGATGGCCCGGGTGCTGGCGGCCTTCGGGGTTCACCCCGAGGTCACCTGCGGGCACAGCTACGGCGAACTGTGCGCCCATTTCTCCGCCGGCTGGATCGATCTGCAGTCCCTGTTTCACCTCTCGGTCATGCGTGGCCGGTACATGGCCGCGGCCGGCAAGAGCGGCGGCGAGGCCGGCGGCATGCTGGCGGTCAAGGCGCCCCTGGACGATCTCCAGAAACTGGTGGAGGCCAGCGGCCTGGACGTCATCCTGGCCAACCGCAACAGTCCTTCCCAGGGCGTGTTGTCGGGCACGCTGGAAGCCATCGACCGCGCCGCCGCCCTGTGCAAGCAGCAGGGTTTTCGGGCCATCAAACTGCCCGTGGCGGCCGCTTTTCACAGCCGTCTGGTGGAAGACGCCCAGCGCCCTTTCGCCAGCGAACTTGATAACGTGCGCTTCACGCCCGGCGAAATCGGTGTGTACTCCAACACCACGGCCCGGGCCTACCCCGCAGATGCCGCCGAGGCGCGCAAAATCCTGGCCGGACAGATCCTGCAGCCGGTGGATTTCGTCAACGAAATCCGCAACATCTTCCAAAGCGGCGGCACCACCTTCGTCGAAGTCGGCCCGCGCGCCGTGCTCACCGGTCTGGTGAAAGCCATTTTAAAGGGCGAGGATATCCACTGTTTCGGCGTCGACGCTTCCTCGGGCAAAAAATCGGGCCTGGCCGACCTGGCCCGCTGTTTGGGGGAGCTGGCCGCCCTGGGCCATCGCGTCAATCTCAACCGCTGGGGAGGCCCCCCGCCCCCGGCGCCGCGAAAGAAACCCGTTATGAACATCCCCATTTCCGGAGCCAACTACCGCAAAGCCGCCGCCCGCGGCGCCACCGACACCGGCAGCCGGGCGGTTGCAGACCCCAAACCCGCTTTCGCGGACCGCCCCCCCGAACCGGCCGTTTCCGGCCCGGCGGACGGCAAAAGCCCGGTGCCGCCCGCAGCCCCGAAGGCGCCGACGCCCCCGCCGAGCGACCGGCCGCTCGGCGACAAGGCAGCAAAACCCCAGCCGCCGGCCGACGCATCCCTTGCCGCCAACGCGCTGCAGGCAGTCCAGCAGGGCCTTTCCGCCATCGAACGCCTGCAGCAGGAAACGGCCCGCACCCACCAGCTTTTCCTGGAAAGCCAGCGCGAAGCCACCGTGGCCCTGCAGCGCATGATGGCCCAGACACGCAACGTGGCCCAGGCGGCCCTGGATCTCCCGGGGGACCAGGCGCCTCCTGCGCCAGAGCTCCCGCTTTCCGCCATTTCCGAACCCGCCCCGGCCGCGGTGCCATCGCCCGCTTCGCCCCCGGTGGAAGCCGATCGGGCGCCTGCCGCACCGCCGGTCGCCGAAAGCCGGCCGGCCCCTGCGCGGGCTGACGAGACGTCTGCTCTGGATGTACCTGCCGAGACACCCGAACCGCCGGCACGGACGGCACCGCGCGCCGCGCAGCCCATGGAAAAAGTTCTCCTGGAGGTGGTGGCGGAGCTGACGGGATACCCGGCCGAAATGCTGCGCCTGGACATGGATATCGAGGCCGACCTGGGCATCGACTCCATCAAGCGTGTCGAGATCCTCTCGTCCTTCGAGGAGAAACTGCCCGACCTGCCGCCCATCCGCCCGGACAAGGTCGCTACCCTCAAAACCCTGGGACAGATCGTGGATCTGCTCACCGATACCGGCGGCGAAGTGCCGACGTCCGCCCCGCCGCCTGCGCCTGCGCAAACCGCTATCGTGGAACAGCCGGCATCTCCCCCCTCGACCGCCGCGTCCGCCATCGAGAAGGCGCTCTTGGAGGTGGTGGCGGAGCTGACGGGATACCCGGCCGAAATGCTGCGCCTGGACATGGATATCGAGGCCGACCTGGGCATCGACTCCATCAAGCGCGTCGAAATTCTTTCGGCCTTCGAAGAGAAGCTGCCCGACCTGCCGCCCATCCGCCCGGACAAGGTCGCCACCCTCAAAACCCTGGGACAAATCGTGGACGTGATCGCCCCCGAAAACGCCGAAAAAGCCCCCGCTGGGCAAAGCCCGGAACCCGACAGCAAGCTGGTGGTTTTTCCGGGGCCCAAACCGGATGTTGCCGAGCCGCTTCTGTCCGGCGGCTGGCCGGCCGGGATCCAGCGCCGCTGTGTGCGGTTCCGGGAGACCTCTTTTCACCCGGGCGAACCCCTTTGCCTCGAAGCCGGGCGGCGGGTCTTCATCGCGGGGGCGGAAAATGACCCGCTTGTACTGGCGCTGAAAGGCCGTTTCCGGAACCGCGGTGTTGAGAGCGAGGTTCTTTCACTCGAGCACGCTGCCGATGAGGGCTTTGACCCGCGGCCGGCCGCCGGCCTGATCCTGGTCGCCCCCGATGATCTTCCCCTTGAGGGAGAAGCCCTCTACCAGAGCAGCTTCGCCGCCGAAGCGTTTGCCGCCCTGCATCGCTTTGCGCCGCAGCTGGTGGACGCCGCACGTGAGGGCGCCGCCCTGTTCGCCACCGTCTCGCGCCTGGACGGCCGTTACGGGTTTGGCGGCGGCGAGGTGGAGGGGTCTCCACTGGGGGCGGCCCTTGCCGGCATGGCCAAGACCGCGTCCCATGAGTGGCCGACGGTCACCTGCCGCGCCTTCGATGTTCCCGCAGGCGGCGGCGACGCCGCCGCGGCCGATGCCGTGGTGGCCGAACTGCTGACGCCCATGGCCGCCGACAGCGTCGAAATTGGGCTGCTTCCGTCCGGCGACACCATTCGCCGCATGGTCCCCGTGCTGACCGACGAGCCATTTCCGGGAGAGGAAGAGGTGCGCCTGGCGCTGTCCCCCGGCGATGTGGTGGTCGTCAGCGGCGGCGCCCGCGGCATCACGGCGGCCGCCACCCGCGCCCTGGCGGCCGCTGTTCGGCCCTGCCTGGTCCTCTTCGGCCGCAGCCCGGCCGTTTTCGAAGAGCCCGCCTGGCTGAAAAACGCCGTCGAACCGGCCGAAATCAAAAAGGCCGTCTTCGAAAACGAGTTTGGGGGACGTGCCGCGCCCGCCGACGTGGAGTCCGCCTACCGGCGATACCGCGCCAACCGCGAACTGGCGGCCGCCCTGAAGGCTGTCGAAGAAGCCGGAGCCTCCGTTTTCTATCACAGCGTGGACATCCGCGACCGTCTGGCCGTGGCCCGGATTCTCAACCGCGTTCGGCAGGACCACGGCCCCGTGCGGGCCGTCATCCACGCCGCCGGCGTGCTGGCGGACCGCTTCATCGCCGACAAGACGCCCGAGCAGTTCCGCAGCGTTTTTGAGACCAAGGTCGCCGGTCTCGGTTCCCTGCTGCAGGCCGTAGACCCCCGGCAATTGCGCTACCTGGTGCTCTTCTCGTCGGTGGCGGCCCGCATGGGCAATCCCGGCCAGGTCGACTACGCCGCCGCCAACGAGGTGCTCAACAAAATCGCCCAGCAGACCGCCCGGCGTCTGCCCGACTGCCGTTGCCTGTCCATCAACTGGGGCCCCTGGGACGGCGGCATGGTAACGCCCTCTCTCAAACGCGCTTTTGCCGATCGGGGCATCGACCTGATCTCCGTGGAAGACGGGGTGCGCTGCCTGCTGCTGGAGATGAGCCGCCCGCCGGGCGGGGACGTTGAAGTCGTGGTCGGCGCGCGGCTGGTTTCCGATGAAAAGCGAAAACCGGCCCCTGGAGCGACAGCCGCACAACCGCTTTCACTGGCCTTCAAACAGGAGGTCTCCATCCGCAATACCGGCATTCTCGACGCCCACGTCATTGACGGGTCGCCGGTGGTGCCGCTGGCGCTGATGGCCGAGTGGATGGGCCACGGCGCCCTGCACGAAAACCCTGGCCTGCTGCTGTGTGGTCTGCAGGACGTGCGCCTGCTCAAGGGAATCCGGCTTGAGGGCGGGGAGGAAAAAGTGGTGCGCCTGATGGCCGGCAAGGCCCGCCGAAAAGACGCACGCTACGAGGTGCCGGTGGAAGTGCGCGACGGCATCGTGGACGGCCGCGAGGCCATCCACGCCCGCGGCAGTGTGCTGCTGACCGAAAGCCTGCCGCCGGCGCCGGAAAGCTTTGATCTGCAGCCCTATCTTTCCGCCGAACCTTACGGCCGCGGCACCCGCGAGATCTACGGGCAGATCCTTTTTCACGGCGAACCGCTGCAGGGCATTCAGCGCGTGACGGCCGGTACCCGCAAGTTCATGACCGCACGCATCGCGACCGCACCGCCGCCTGCCCACTGGGTGAGCAACCCCCTGCGCAGCCGCTGGATTATGGACCCCCTGGTGCTGGACTGCGCCTTCCAGCTGGCTATCCTGTGGTGCTACGACCACGAGGGCATGGTCTCCCTGCCGGCTTACATCCGGAGCTACCGCCAGTACCGCCGCCGCTTCCCGGCGGACGGGGTCACCGCCGTGCTGCACGGAGTCTCCACCTCCGGTCGCCGCTTCACCGGGGACATTACCTTCGTCGACGCCGAGGGCGCCGTTGTGGCCCGCATGCAGGGCTACGAGGCCGTCATGAGCCCGACGCTCTTCAACGCCTTCCGCGCCAACACGGCCGCGTGATCATTGGCCATACACCTGCCGCCGCGCACGGGCCGCGGCGGCCAGGGCGGGCACGTGCTCATCCACGTAGTCGTAGACCACGGCGCGTTCTTTGCCCGGCAGCGGCCGCAGCACCCTACCGAGGTACTGCACCAGGCGGCCGCTGAACCGGATGGGGGTGGTCAGAAAGAGCGTCGTCAGTTCCCCGCAGTCGATGCCCTCCCCCATGAGCTGCCCGGTGGCCACCAGCACGCGGCAGCGCCCGTCGCGCACCTTTTCCAGCACCTGCTTTCGCTCTTCCCGCGGCAGGTCTCCGGTGAGCAGCTCGGCGTCGATCTTGTGGCCGAAAGCCAGCAACGCCCGCAGGGTCTCGCAGTGGCTCTTGCGGTCCGACAGCACCAGGCAGACGCCCTGCCCCCGGCGGGCCTCGCGGGCCACGTCTTCGGCGATCATGCGGTTGCGTCGATCGTCGCAGGTCAGTTCCACCAGCATCTTGCTGTACTCCTGGACCGGGTCGTGGAAGGGTTCGAAAGTTGTGGGACGGTAGATGACAGTAGCCGGCAGCACATCGCCGCTGGCGACCAGTTCTTTCCGGGGCACCCGGTGGTGCAGGCTGCCCAGGTGCCAGAAGATGAGGTCGGCCAGATTGTCGCGACGCCAGGGGGTGGCGGTCAGGCCCAGCATGTAGCGGCTGTCGAAGGCGGTGACCGCCTCGGTGAACGTCCGGCTGGGACAGCGGTGGCACTCGTCCACCACCAGGAAGCCGGTTTTGGGAGCGACCTCGTCAGCGCACTTGTACAGGGTCTGCACCATGGCCACCGTGATGCGTTCGCCCAGCCGGCGGCGGCCCCCGCCGATGCGCCCCACCTCTTCGGCCGTAAGCCCCAGGAAATGCTGAATGCGCGCCACCCACTGGCGCGCCAGGTCGCTGGTGTGCACCACGATGAGGGTCGGCTGACGCCGCTGTGCCACCAGGTGCAGCGCCATGACCGTCTTGCCGCTTCCGGTGGGCGCACACAGGGTGCCGAAATCCCGCGCCGCCATGATTTCCACCGCTTCCTGCTGGAAGGCTTTGAGCTGCCCCTGGAAGGTGAAATCCACCGGCGCCAGGCTGCGGCGTCGGTCGTCGATGCGCCAGGGGATCTCCCTTTCCCGGCAGAGCAGCAGCAGCTGGCGTATGTAGCCGCGGGGCATCTGCAGGCCGCCGCCGGAAAGCCGGCGGTAAAATTTCAGTCGCCGCGCAACGCCGCGGTTCCAGCGCCCCATGCGGTGGTTTTCCAGCCACTTGGGATTGGTGAAGCAGAGGCGCTTCTCCAGCTCAGCGCGCAGTTCCGGCGACAGGCCCTGCACACGCAGGCTGCTGGAGAGGGTGATCTTTACGCCCCGGCGGGATTTTCCGTCTGCGCAAACGCTCATGGGTGCTCCCGCCACTTGCGCTTGAGCATCAGCATACCGGGGCTGTTGTGCAGGTACATCAGGGGAGACGACAGGCCCCGCGCCAGAAAAAACGCCTCCAGACGGTCAAAGAGCACGGGGCGATCCGGCCAGGTGAAGCCTTTGCGCCGCCCCTCCAGCTCGCGCCATGCCCCGGCCGCCTCCGGATGGCTCGCAAAAACTTGCTCCTGCGCCGCATCGCACAGGAACATGGCGCACACGATGGGCCGCACCCGCCAGCGGCAGCCTTCGGGTCCCAGGTAGACGCACTTGGGCCCGCCCCGGTCCTCCTGCAGGGTCTTGCGCAGTTCTTCCAGCCGCGTGTCTCCGGATACCAGCGCATTGACCACTACATCGGCGAAAAAGGTGATGATCCCCTCCCGGGAGCAGCACGCGCTGCGGGCGTTGCGGTAACACTGGCGAGCGCATACAAGACTGAAGTATTTCTTCAGGTAAACATCTACATCTTCCCGGAATTCCAGGTAAGAGTGAATGTCTTTACGTAGTTGTGCGATGGCTTTTTCAGGTAGTGCGGCCAAGTGTCGCCTCACGGCCACCAGGGCCTCGAACTGTTCACGGTTGTACCTGTTCATACCGAATCTGCCTTTTCCTGGCCCTTGTGCGCAGCGGCGCAGTGCCGCAACGTTGCCGTCACCGGCGTGATGAACACCGGAACCCTACAATTGGATAAAATTATACCATCTCTACGCACCTTCGAAAAGGGAAAGCGCCTTGGCGATCGGGTTAATCGCCCGTAGTGTCAGCCTATTGACTGCAAATGGCCTTGGCTTTTCGCGTCCTTCCGAAATGGAAGGGGCGGGCCGGCGTCGGCTGTGCGCAGTTGGCGAACCGGCGGGAAAACGAGGCGCAGGATGGCGGCGCGTGAAGAAAGGCGAGCTGTCTGAGCGCAGCGCGTTCTCGCCTTTCAGCGCCGGTGGCCTGCGCATCCCCGCCGGGGCTCACGGAGCGCAGACGACGTCTGTTCGTCCCGGTGGAGCAGCCTGGAAGAAAGCCTTCCTGCTGAATAGGAGGCCTTACTGGGCATTGCCTTACCTTGAAAAGAATACTGAAAAAAAGTTCTCCATGCGGGATATACTTGCCATCGCCGGCCGGGTTTTGTATATAGAAAAGCTTTATTATCGCATGATTCTCAGAATCATCCTGTTTACACACTTGGCCTGCAAACAGACCGTCGCCAGCCGGAAACCACCGAGCAGAAATCGAGAAGCCATCTTCCAAAGGCCGGCCGTAATGCGCCCCGCGCGAGGCTGCCGTCACAGCAGAAACCATCAAATGCCCGATTTCATCCCCATTGCCGTCACCGCGATGGCCGGTATCTTCCCCGGCGCGCCCGATGTGCGCCGTTTCTGGAAAAACATCGTGGCCGGTGTCGACGCCACCGCCCCGGTGGAGCCTGGACGCTGGCCGGCCTCGCCGGACATCATGGTGCAGTCCGGCCCAGTGCCGGACCACGCCTATGCAGACCGCTGCTGTCTTGTCCGCCAGCCGGATCTCGACCGCCCCCCCAACGGGGTGCTACTTTCGGACTACGACCGCTTAGATCCCCTGCACAAGCTGGTGCTGCACACCGCCGCCGCGCTGAAGGAAAGCGCCCCCGACTTTTCAGGCCAGCGCACCGGACTGGTGCTGGCCGCCATCGCCCTGCCCACCGAGGGAGCTGCCCGGCTGGCCGACGCCGTGATCGGCGACGCCTTCGAGGGCCTGCTCTTCAAACGCCCCGCCACCCTCGATGCCGCCAGGGTGCGCAAGCGCTGCGCTGCGGCGCGCGTGACCGCCTACCCCGGGGTGCTGGTGTCCCGGCTCTTGGGACTGGGGGGCCAGAACCTGACCCTGGACGCCGCCTGCGCCTCCTCGCTGTACGCCGTCAAGCTGGCCTGCGACGCGCTGGCCGAAGGCCGTGCCGACGCTATGGTGGCCGGCGGCGTGTCGCGGCCCGACTGCCTGTACACCCAGGTGGGCTTCAGCCAGCTGCAGGCGCTCTCGTGCTCCGGCCGCTGCGCGGCCTTCGATGCCCGCGCCGACGGGCTGGTGGTGGGCGAAGGCTGCGGCCTGGTGGTGCTCAAGCGCCTGGACGACGCCCTGCGGCAGGGCGACAGGATTTACGGCGTCATCCGCGGCATCGGGCTTTCCAACGACATGCAGGGAAGCCTGCTGGCCCCGGCCGGCGAGGGGCAGCTGCGCGCCATGCAGCAGGCCTATCGCCTGGCGGGCTGGTCGCCAGACGATGTGGACCTCATCGAGTGCCACGGCGCCGGCACGCCAGTGGGCGACGCCGTGGAAATCCAGAGCTACGTCCAGTTGTGGCGTGACCTGCCCTGGCAAAAGGGCCAGTGCGCCATCGGATCGGTCAAGACCATGATCGGCCACCTGCTCACCGCCGCCGGCGCCGCCGGACTGATCAAGACCCTGCTGGCCCTGGAACACGAGAAACTGCCGCCTTCGCTGCACTTTCGGCAGCCGCCGGCGGACAGCCCGCTTCCCCAAAGCCCCTTCCGGGTTCAGACCGAACCGCAGCCCTGGCAACGCCGGTCCGGCGGCGCGCCCCGCCGCGCGGCCGTCAGCGCCTTCGGTTTCGGCGGCATCAACGCCCACCTGCTGCTGGAAGAGGGCCCCGGCCGCCCGGCCGGGTCTCTGTCAAAGTCGCGCATCGCGGCTTCCCGGCACGCTTCACCCCGCCGGGCCACGCGCCCCCCCGTCGAACCGGTGGCCATAGTGGGCATGGGAATCCACGTCGGCCCCCTTGACTCGCTGGAGGCTTTCGAAAGGTCGCTGTTTTCCGGCCGTCCAGCCTTCGTTTCCCGGCCGCGGGACCGCTGGCTCGGTTTTGAAGAGGCTGCTGGTGCAATGCTCGACGGAAGCGCCCGCCGCGGCGCCTGGGTGGATCGTTTCGAACTGGACCTCACCGGTTTCGGCACTCCACCGCGGGAAATCCCGGAAATCCTGCCACAGCAGTTGCTGGCGACCCGTGTCTGCGCGGCGGCCATGCGCGATGCGGGCCTGGCGCTGCGCGGCCGCCGGCCCGACATGGGATGCCTGATCGGCATTTCCTTCGACATGCAGGCCACGGATTTTCACCTTCGCTGGCGCCTGCACCATCGCATCCGGCAGTGGATTCGGGAAAATGGGCTGGATCTTTCCGAAGATGCCCAAACCCGCTGGCTGCGCACGCTGCAGGCGCATCTTTCGCCGCCGCTCAACGCCACCCGCACCCTGGGCGCCCTGGGCTCGGTGGCGGCCAGCCGCGTGGCCAAGCACCTGGGCCTAGGGGGACCCAGCTACGTGGTCTCGGCCGAGGAGTCGTCGGGCCTGGCGGCGTTTGAGATCGCCGTCGACGCCCTTCAACGCGGCGAACTGGCGGCGGCCCTGGTGGGCGCCGTGGACATGGCCGGAGACATCCGCAACGTGCTGCTGCAAAACGCCCTCCTGCGCCTTGCGGGCGGAGACCGTGTGCGCCCCTTCGACGCGCTCGCCGACGGCGCCCTGCCCGGCGAAGGTGCCGTGGCGCTGGTGCTCAAACGCCTGTCCGACGCGCGTGCCGACGGCGACCGCATTTACGCCGTGGTGCGCGCAACGGCTTCGGCCGCCAGGCTGCCATCGGAAACCCTCGCACAGACCTACACACGCGCTCTGGAGCGCACTTTTCAGGACGTCGACGGCGGGCCCGAGGGGATCGGGCTTGTGGAAGCCCACGGCAGCGGCGACCCCGCCCAAGACCGTTCGGAAGCCGAGGCGCTGCAGCGCTTCCTGGCACCGGTTGCGGCGCCCTGTTCGGTGGCCCTGGGCGCCGCAAAAGCCCTCGTCGGCCACACCGGGGCCGCCAGCGCCCTGGTATCGGTGGCCAAGGCGTGCCTGTGCTTGCACCGCGGCCTGCTGCCGCCGCTTCCCGGCTACCGCAGCGCGGCCGACGGCACCTGGACATCGGAGGCCTTTCACGTGCCGCGCACGGCCCAGTTCTGGCCTGCCGCGCAGGGCGGCCTCCCCCGCCGGGCGCTTTGCGCCGCCATCACCGTCGACGGCCACTGCGGACACGTGCTGCTGGAAGCGCCCCCGTCATCCGACCAAAAGGCGCCCGGCCACGGCAAAAAAACACCGCGGGCGCATGCCGCCCTCGAAAGCCCCCCCGGCGTCTGCAGGGCGGCTCTTTTCGTGGTGGATGCGGCCGACCGCGAGGCCCTGTCGCGGGCCGTGCAGCGGCTCAGAGAACGGGCGCGCACCTGGGCATCTGACGGGCTCCCGCCGGTACAGACCGCGCTGCGCTGGCATTCCGAATTTCCGCCCGACCCGAACCATCCCGTGGCCGCCGCCGTGGTGGCCGCGGATCCCCAACAGCTGCAGGTGCGCCTGGAGGCTCCCGAAGCGCTTTCCGACGCCCGCCCGGTGCCCGGCCTCTATGTCACCCCCCGGGAACCGCTGCCCGACGGCCGCATCGCCTTCGTCTACCCGGGCTCCGGCAACCAGTATCTGGGCATGATGCGCGGCCTGGGCGCCTGCTGGCCGGACGTTTTCCGCCGACTGGAGCGCGAAAGCCGTGATTTTTCGCACCAGCTGCGGCCAAACCAGGCCTTTCCTCGCCGCCGTGACTGGACGGCAGGCTGGGAGAAAGCGGCCGCCGATGCGCTAGACGACCCGCTTAACGTGATCTGCACGCAGATCATCTTTGGCATGGCCATGACCGACATCGTGCGTCGGCTGGGCATTGAACCGCGGGCTGCCATCGGCTACAGCCTGGGGGAAACCGCGGCCCTTTTCGCCCTGGGCTTCTGGCGCGGTCGCGACGAGATGATGGCGCGCGCCCTTTCCAGCGATCTCTTCACCCGCCAGCTGGCCGGGCCCTGCCTCGCCGTCCGCCGGGCGTGGGGCATTTCCGACCAGGCCGATTTCAGGTGGGCCACGGTGCTGGTCAACTGTCCGGCACCGCAGGTCGAGGCGCGACTGTCCGCTTTCCCCCGTGTGCGCCGGCTGATTGTCAACACCGACCGCCAGTGCGTTGTCGGCGGAGAGCGCGCCCAGGTGCGCCGCCTGATCGACGCCTTAAACTGCGACGCCATCGATCTCAGGGGCGTTACCAGCGTGCACTGCGACGCGGTTGAGCCGGTGCGCGATGCTTACCGGCGGCTGCACCTGCTGGAGACCTACGCGGTTCCGGCCATCGATTTTTACGGCTGCGCCCGGGCGGGCGTCTATACGCCCTCGCGGGAGTCCGCCGCCGACGCCATCCTGTCCCAGGCACTGCACGGTTTCAACTTCCCCCGCCTGATCCGCCGCGCCCACGATGACGGTGTGCGCCTGTTCGTGGAGATGGGGCCCCAGAATTCCTGCACCCGCATGATCGACGCCATCCTGGCGGATCGCCCGCACCTGGCGGTGGCGGCCAGCACCGCCGGCCGCGAAGAGTCCGAGTCCGTGCTGCACCTGGCGGCGCAGCTGGCGGCCTGGCGTTTGCCGGTGCGCGTGGAGGCCCTTTACGGCAATGGGGAACCGGCCAGCAGCACGCCAACACAGGCGCCCGGCGTGACGGTGACCGTGGGCCGCCGCATCACGGTTTCCGACGAGCTGCGCCGCCCCCTGGAAAAACAGGACCATTGCGCCGGCCCAGAGGCCCCGGCCCCGCCGCAACCCGCAGTCGACCCACCCGGCGAGCCGGAACCGCCCCCGGCCCCCGGCGACCCCCTGGTGGAAAACCTGGTGGCGGCCAGCCGCGCCACCGCCGAGGCCCACCGGCGGTTCCTGGATCTCTCCCGCGAGAACCTCAGGGCCTACACCGAAAACCAGGCGCTTGAGGCGCGACTCTACCAGCGCCTGCTGCAGCAGACACCTTCCGGCGACGCTCCGGCGGCATCCCGGCCTGCGCCGGCCTTTTCCCGGGAGATGTGCATGGAGTTCGCCGTGGGCAGCGTAGCGCGGGTGCTGGGGCCCGCGTTCGCCCCGGTGGACGGCTACCGCGTGCGTGTGCGCCTGCCCGACGAACCCCTCATGCTGGTGGACCGCATCCTCACGGTGGCGGGCGAGAAGGGCTCGCTCACTTCGGGCAGGGTGGTCACCGAACACGACGTGCACCCCGACGCCTGGTACCTGGACGGCGGCCGCGCGCCGGTGTGCATCTCGGTGGAGGCCGGGCAGGCCGACCTCTTTCTGTGTGCCTACCTGGGCATCGACCTGGCCGTCCGGGGGCAGCGTGCCTATCGCCTGCTGGACGCCGAGGTCACGTTCCACCGGGGCCTTCCGCGGCCGGGCGAAACCATCCGCTACGAGATCCACATCGATCGTTTCGTCAAACAGGGCGACACCTGGCTGTTCTTCTTCCGCTTCGACGGCACCATTGACGGCCGCCCCCTGATCACCATGCGAAACGGCTGCGCCGGGTTTTTCACCGCCGAGGAGATCGAAGCCTCGGGCGGCATCGTGCTCACCGAGGAGGAAAAGCAGCCCCTGCCCGGACGCTGCCCGCCCGGGTGGCGGCCGCCGGTGCCTTTTGAACAGCCCGAGGCCTGCAGTGACGATCAGCTGGACGCCCTGCGGCGGGGCGACCTCGCGGCGGCCTTCGGAAGCGCCTTTTCCGGCCGCGGCATCGCACCGGGTCTGCGCCTCCCGGGCGGTCGCATGAAGCTCATCGACCGCGTGCTGGAGATGGCCCCCCGCGGCGGCCGCTACGGGCTGGGCCGCATCCGCGCCGAGGCCGACATCCACCCCGACGACTGGTTCCTGACGTGCCATTTCGTCGACGACCGCGTTATGCCCGGCACCTTGATGTACGAGTGCTGTGCGCACACCCTGCGCGTCCTGCTGCAGCGCATGGGATGGATCAGCGACAAGGCGGAGGCCTGCTACGAGCCGGTCTGCGGCCTCCGCAGCCGGCTCAAGTGCCGCGGGCCGGTCACACCCGAAACCCGCAAGGTGCGCTACGAGGTGGAGATCAAGGAACTGGGCTGGGACCCTGAGCCCTTCGCCGTGGCCGACGCCCACATGTATGCCGACGGGCGCTACATCGTGCGCTTCGAAGACATGTCCATCAAGATGACGGGAGTCCGCCGCGCCGACATCGAAGCCCTCTGGTCCGCATCCGCGCTGCAGCTGGTCTGCGACCGCCGCCAAATCGAGGCATACGCCTGCGGGAAGCCCTCGCAGTGCTTCGGCGAGGCCTACCGGGTGTTCGACCAGGAGCGCTTCCTGGCCCGCCTGCCGTCGCCGCCCTTTCTGTTTGTCGACCGCGTCACCTCGGCCGAACCGCCGCCCCTGGCGCTTGCGCCCGGGGGCTGGATCGAGGCCCGGCATGACCTCTCCGCCGCCAACTGGTACTTCGCCGCCGAACGCACCGGCGTCATGCCTTACAGCGTACTGCTGGAATGCGCACTGCAGCCCTGCGGCTGGCTGGCGGCCTACCTGGGCTCGGCGCTGCGCAGCCGGCACAAGCTGCAGTTCCGCAACCTGGGCGGCACGGCCACCATCCATCGCGACGTGCCGGCCGGCGACGGCCTGCTGCGCATGCGCGCGCGCCTGACCAATGTTTCCGAGGCCGCCGCCATGATCATCGAGCACTTCGACTTCGAGGTGCTCCTGGAAGACGACCCGGTCTACAGCGGCACGACCTACTTCGGCTTCTTTACGCCCGAGGCGCTCTCGCGCCAGAAGGGCATCGCGGACGCCCCGGACCGCGCCTGGCAGCCGGAAAAAGGCGCCTGCCGCCGGAAGACCACCCCGGAACTGCCCGACGAGCCGCCTCTTACGCCGGACGACAGCACCACCGTGGAAGCGGGCGCCGCCGGCGCACGGCTGCCTGCGCGGGCGCTGCGCATGCTCGACCGCATCGACTGCTTTCTTCCCGACGGCGGCCCCTACGGACTGGGGTTTATCCGCGGGGTGAAGGACGTCGACCCCGACGAGTGGTTTTTTCGGGCCCACTTTTACCAGGACCCGGTGTGGCCGGGTTCCCTGGGCATCGAGGCCTTTCTGCTGCTGGTAAAAGCCGCCGCCCTGGAGCGCTGGCCGCAACGGGCCGCAACGGGCCGCTTTTCGCTGGTCACCGGCCGCCAACACCAGTGGGTCTACCGCGGACAGGTCACACCGCAGGCCCGCCGCGTGACGGTGGAGACCGTCATTACGCATGCGACCGAAAAGCCGGTTCCGGTGCTGCTGGCCTCCGGGTTTCTCAAGGTCGACGGCCTGTACATCTACGAGATGCAGGATTTCGGCGTCGCCCTGCTGCCGCCTTCTCAACCCGATCGATAAAGAGATGACAAAAGACCATGCTATTCACCCGAGTCGCCATCGATAGTTTCGGCTACGAACTTCCGCCCAACGTTCTGCTCAGCGAGGATCTCGAGGACCGCCTGGAACCGCTCTACCGCAGGCTGCACTTGCAGAAGGGCCAGCTCGAGGCCCTCACCGGGGTTCAGGAGCGCCGCCTGTGGGACCCCGGCTTCACCATGACCGAGGGCGCCGTGCGCGCCGGCCGCAAGGCCCTGGCCGCCTCCAGCCTGGCGCCGGAGGACATCGGCATGCTGGTTTACGGCGGGGTTTGCCGCGACTGGCTGGAACCGGCCACGGCCTGCGAGATCGCCCACCGGCTGGGGCTGCCGCCCGAAAACCAGATCTTCGACCTGTCCAACGCCTGCCTGGGGGTGTTAAACGGCCTGCTGCAGGTGGCCGCGGCCATCGAACTGGGCCACATCCGCGCGGGGTTGGTGGTCTCCTGCGAGTCGTCGCGCGACATCATCGACCGTTCGGTTCAGCGCCTGCTGGAAAACCCGGACATGCCGCTCTTTAAAAAAACCGTCGCCACCCTGACCGGCGGTTCAGGGGCCGTGGCCGTCATCCTGGCCGCCAGGGAAGCGGCGGGCCGCGGCCACCGGCTGGCCGGCGGCGCGGTGCGCAGCGACCCGGCCTGGTACGGCCTGTGCCGCTGGGGTTCGGGACCGCCGCTCTCGGAATCCGGAAATCCGGTCATGGAAACCGACTCGGTGGCCGTGCTGACCCACGGCGTGGCCCTGGGCAAGCAAACCTACCAGGCCTTCACGCATGAGTTGGGCTGGCACGGAGGCCCCGACAAGGTCATCTGCCACCAGGTGGGCGCCACCCACCAGCGCACCATCCTGCAAGAGCTGGGCATCCCGTCCGACCGGGACTTCACCACGTTCACTTTCCTGGGGAACATCGGCACGGTCTCGCTGCCCATCACGGCCGCCATCGCCCACGAGCGCGGCTTCCTGGCGCCCGGGGACCGGGTCGGCTTCCTGGGGATCGGCAGCGGCCTCAACTGCCTCATGCTGGGCATCGAGTGGGGGCCGGCGACGCCATGAGCACCGTCCACGGCATCGATACGGCGCCCTTCCGGCACCTGTACCCGTTCCAACCCCGTTTTGCCACGGTCAACGGCTGGCGCATGCACTACCTCGACGAGGGCCAGGGCCCGCCGGTGGTCATGCTGCACGGCAATCCGACCTGGTCTTTTTACTACCGCAACCTGGTGCTGCGCCTGCGGGGCCGCTTCCGCACCATCGTGCCGGACCATATCGGCTGCGGCCTGTCGGCCAAGCCCCCGGCCGGACGCTACCCCTTCCGGCTGCGAAGACGGGTGGACGACTTCGCGGCGCTGATGGCGCACCTGAATATGGACGAAAAAGTTTTCCTGGTGCTGCACGACTGGGGAGGCATGATCGGCATGGCCTGGGCGGTTGCGAACCCCGAGCGCGTCGCCGGGCTGGTGGTCACCAACACCGCGGCCTTTTTGCCGCCGGCCGGGAAAAAACTGCCCCTGCGGCTGCAGGTCATCCGCCGCGGCGGCCCCCTGGGGGCTGCTATGGTGCTGGGCCTCAATCTGTTCGCGCGGCCGGCGCTTTACATGGCGCCGGCCCGTCCCCTGCCGCGGGATGTCAGGCGCGGGATGATCGCGCCTTACGGTTGCCCGCGCCACCGGTTGGCAACACTGTGGTTTGTGCGCGACATACCGCTGGCGCCCGGGGACCCCAGTTTCGAACTGGTGCGCAGCGTGGAACGGCGCATAAGGCGCTTTTCCTCGCTGCCGGCCCTGATCTGCTGGGGCATGCGCGACTTCGTCTTCGACCGCGACTACCTGGCCGAGTGGCGCAGGCGCCTGCCGCACGCCGAGGTGCACCGCTTCGAAAACGCCGGCCACTACCTGCTGGAAGACGCCGGCAGCCGGGTGGCCGCACGCATCGACGACTTTCTTTTAACCAACGGATCTGAATAATCTTCTTTTTTCAGACCCTCGCTATAGCATATGGCAGGTTTCCATGACGGATCATTTCAACATCGCCCAACTGCTGCGCCAGCGCGCCGCCGAACACCCCTACACCCGCGCCGTGGTCACCCCCTGCGGCCGGGATGCCCTGGGCCGCGTGATCTACGGCCAGCTGACCTTTGCGCAGCTCGACCGCGAGTCCGACGATCTGGCCCGCGGCCTGAAAGCCGTCGGCATCACCCCCGGCAAGCGCACCATCCTGATGGTGACCCCGGGAACCGACTTTTTCATCCTGACGTTCGCCCTTTTCAAGGCCGGGGCCGTGCCGGTGGTCGTCGACCCGGGCATGGGCGTTGAGGGCATGCTCAACTGCCTGCAGTCCAGCCGCGCCGGCGCCTTCATCGGCATCCCCAAAGCCCACCTGCTGCGCAAACGCTACCCCCGGTTCTTCGCCGGCATCTCCATCTGGATCACCGCCGGCCGCCGCTGGTTCTGGGGCGGGCATACCCTGGATGCGCTCTACCGTCCGGCGGACAAACCGTTCCCCATGGCCGAGACGCGCGCCAGGGACACGGCCGCCATCCTCTTTACCACCGGCAGCACGGGCCCGGCCAAAGGCGTTATTTACACGCACGCAAACTTCCGCGCCCAGATCGAAGAGATCCGCCGCGCCTTCGACATCCGCCCCGGCGAGATCGACCTGCCCACCTTCCCGCTCTTTGCGCTCTTTGACCCGGCCCTGGGCATGACCGCCGTTATCCCGGACATGGACTTCACGCGCCCCGCCAAAGTCGACGCCCGCAAGATCATCGAGGCCATTGAAAACCAGGGGGTTACCAACATGTTCGCCTCCCCGGCCCTGTTAAACCGCGTGGGACGCTACGGCCGGGCCCAGGGCATCCGCCTGCCGCCCCTCAAACGGGTGGTCTCGGCCGGGGCGCCGGTGTACCCGGACAATATCGAACGTTTCGCCGGAATGCTGACCGAGGGCGCCGAGATTCACACACCTTACGGCGCCACCGAGGCCGTACCGGTGACCTCCATCGGCAGCGACGAGATCCTGGGCGAAACCCGCCGCCTGAGCCGGCAGGGCTACGGTATGTGCGTGGGGCGGCCCCTGGAGGGCCTCGACGTGCGCATCATCACCATCACCGACACCCCCATCGAGCATTGGTCGGAAGAACTCACGCTGCCTCCCGGCGAGATCGGCGAAATTGCCGTGCGCGGCGATCTGGTCACGCGCCACTACTTCCGCAATGCCAAGGCCGACGCCCTTGCCAAGATCGCGGACGACGACGGCTTCTGGCACCGCATGGGAGACCTGGGCTGGCAGGACAAGAAGGGCCGCATCTGGTTCTGCGGCCGCAAGTCCCATCGGGTCGTAACAGCCTCGGAGACCCTCTACACGATTCCCTGCGAGTCGATCTTCAACGCCCATCCCGCGGTTTTCCGCAGCGCCCTGGTGGGCGTAGGGCCCCGCGGCCGCCAGAAGCCCGTGATCTGCATCGAGATCGCCCGCACCGAGCAAACGGTTGACAAAAACGAACTGCGCGACGAACTGCTGTCCCTGGCCGCCGAACACCCCTTGACGGCGCCTATCCAGGTGGTGCTGTTTCACCGGGATTTTCCGGTTGACATCCGCCACAACTCGAAGATATTCCGCGAGAAACTGGTCCGTTGGGCCGAAGCCGAGCTGTCCTGACAGCCCGCTCGTACCGGCGTGCCGCCCATTTACAACGCAAGGAGGTTGCCATGACTCGTCCGGTGCTTATACTGTTTGTCATTGTCTTGGCCGTTTTCATCGGCCTTCACATCCGGGAAAAATCCAGGAGCCGCCGGGCCGCGGCGCTGCAGAGTGCCCTGTCGCCCGCCAGCGCCCATGCCGCTTCGGTGAGCCAGGTTACAGGAACCAGCGCCGAAGACCCCCTTGTCGAACTTCGCCGCGAGGTCAAGACACTGAAGGCTGCCGGAACAGCATCCGGGGACCCCGTGGTCAAAAGCCTGGACCTGATCACGGCTAAACTCTCGGAAATCGAACAGCGCCTGCGCACCCTGGAGCAGCGGGCGGCACGCGAGGATTACCGCCAAAAAATGCTGGACAAACGATAGAAAAGGAGCCTGCCATGGAACTGCAAGGGAAAAACGTGCTCATACTGGTCGAAGAGATGTTCAATATTCACGAGTTCTGGTACCCTTACTTTCGGCTGCAGGAAGCCGGGGCCCAGGTTACGGTGGTGGGATCGGGCAGCGCCATGATTTACAACGGCAAGGACGGCACCACGGTCAAACCGGACACCGAGGCCGACAAGCTTTCCGCCGCGGACTACGACGGCATCGTCATCCCCGGCGGCTACGCTCCGGACATGATGCGCCGCCATCCGGCCATGGTGAAGCTGGTGCGCGAGATGTTCAACGCCGGTAAGGTGGTGGCCGCCATCTGCCATGCCGGCTGGATGCTGGCCTCGGCCGATGTGCTAAGGGGCAGAAAAATGACCTCGTTTTTCGCCATCAAGGACGACGTGGTCAACGCCGGGGCCGAATGGGTGGACGAGGAAGTCGTGGTCGACGGCAACCTGATCACCAGCCGCACCCCCGACGACCTGCCCGCCTTTCTGCGGGCCATTATCGGGGCACTGAAGGGCTGATAGCCGTCTGTACTGCTCCGAAAAAGCGAATCTCTCAAACCACAAAGGCCCCGCAGGGCGATCGATCTGCCCGGCGGGGCCTTTCTTTTCATGGCCTTCCGGTCTTTACCGATTACGCCGACTCGTAGTAGTCCAGCCCCGAGTGGTCGATGACTTCCTCACCTCGGATGATGCGCAGGGTGTTGCGCAGTTTCTTGTCCTGGGCGAAGAGGTCGTTGACCGGTGTCAAGTCCGGCCGGCACATGGGGGCCTTGAAGTAGAACGAGAGCCATTCCTGGATGCCGCCCATGCCGGCGCGTGCGGCAAGGTCCAGAAAGAGCACGATGTCCAGCGCCACCGGCGCCGCCAGGATGGAGTCGCGGCACAGGAAGTTGATCTTGAGCTGCATGGGCTGCCCCAGCCAGCCGCGGATGTCGATGTTGTCCCAGCCCTCCTTGGCGTCCCCTCTTGGCGGGTAGTACTCGATACGGATCTTGTGGTAATAGTCGCCGTAAAGGTCCGGGTAGAGGTCGTCCTGCAGGATGCTGGTCAGCACCGACCCCTTGGTGACCTCCTTGGAGCGGAAGGAATCCGGGTCGTCCAGCACCTCGCCGTCGCGGTTTCCCAGGATGTTGCTGGAAAACCAGCCATCCAGGCCCAGCATGCGCGCCTTGAGACCCGGTGCGATGATGGTCTTGATGAGCGTCTGGCCGGTCTTGAAGTCCTTGCCGGCGATGGGCACGTTTTTGCGGGCGGCCAGTTCGGTCAGCGCCGGGATGTCCGCCGACAAATTGGGCGACCCGTTGGCATACGGTACGCCCATGCGTATGGCGGCGTAAGCGTAGATCATGGAGGGCGGTACGATGGAGAGGTTCTCCTTCAGCGCGGCCTCCAGCCCCTCGATGGTCTGGAAGGCCTCGTGGTCCATGACCTCCTGGTAGCTCTCGGTGGACCCGCACCAGCACATCACCAGGCGCTGCAGCCCGTGCTTTTCACGAAAGTTTTCGATGTCGCGCATCACCATCTCGGCCAGGTCCATCTTGGTGGCCGCCTTCTTGACGTTGGGGCCGTCAAGCTTTTTCACAAAGGCGTGGTCGAACACGGCCGGCCACGGCTGGATGGTCTCCAGGTCGGCGCGCACGGCGGCCAGCTCCGTTTCCGGGATGACCCCGCTGGTCAGGGCCGCCTGGTAGCAGTTGTCTTCGTAGATGTCCCAGCCGCCGAAGACCAGGTCCGCGAGGTTTGCAAGGGGCACGAACTCGCGGATCAGCGGGTAACGGGGGGCGTCTCGCTTCCCCAGCCGGATGCGCGACATCTGGGTCACCGAGCCGAAGGGCTTGGATCTTCCGGCATTGACCAGCAGGACACCGGCGATCAGGGTGGAACTGACGGCGCCCATTCCCGGCAGCAGCACGCCCAGCCGCCCCTCGGCCGGGGCGATGTCCCTCTCCAGTCCGCGATACTCGTAAGTGGCTTCACTCATGGCACTCTCCGCTTGTGTAGGATGAATTGGATCTCATTGATGTTCCACGGTATTCCGGCGCTGCCGGCCCGGGAAGAATTCGATGGAATTCCCATTCAC